>NZ_JADIZS010000024.1:0-26466 GCF_016704685.1 Candidatus Amarolinea dominans | reverse complement strand
CGTTGTGGAATAGTGTGACGACGAAGGGTACCAACTGGGTGCGCAGCGAAATCGTGACCAACACGCTGGGGACCAGCAGCCAGGCGACGACGTACGAGTACCTGACGACCAGCCAAAACAATGCGCAGTACGGCAATGTGACGGCGATGCGCACCTACAGCGACACGGTGGGGACGCTGTACCGTTCGCAGGAAACGGTCTACTTCCCGGCCAACACGAGCGGCGGCGTGTACATCGTGAATCGGCCGGCGCAGGTGCTGTCGAAAGATGCGACGGGTGTGTGCAAAGGGGAGACGCGCTATTTCTATGACAACAACACCGCGTACAGCAAGAAGCCGAGCAAGGGCGATGTGACGAAGGTGCGGGTGGGGCAGACGAGCTGCGGGGGCAGTTGGGCCGACACGCGATACCTCTACGACGACTGGGGTAATTCGAAGATCGTGACCGACACACTGGGTCACATGATCACGACCGCTTACGACACGACGGCCGGGGCCTGGCCGATGCTGTACGCCTTGCCGACGAGTATGATTGCGCCGCTCGTAGGGACAACCACCTACGCCTGGGACAAGGTGTTGGGACAGGTGACGAGCGTGACGGACCCGAACCTGGCGACGACCAGCTACAGCTACGATCAGTGGGGGCGGCAGACGCAGGTCATCAAACCCGGCGACGATGCGACCAACCCGACGCTGCGGTTCAGCTACACCAACTATGTCGGGCCGCCGTCGCCGTACTGGGTGAAGCAGGAGCAGAAGGAGAGCGGATCGAACTACCTGGAGAGTCGCACCTTCTACGATGGGATGGGCCGCGTGGTGCAGACACAGGCGGAGGCGGCGGACAGCGGTCAGAGCATCATCGCCAACACGCAATACCAGCCGTTGGGAGTGCTGCGGGCGAGCGTACACTACACCGTCACGGGCGGTCTGGGTGGGTATCGAACGCCGGACTGGAATCAGGCAAAAACGCAAACGACCTACGATGCGCTGGGCCGCGTGACGCAGGTGACGCAGCCGGACGGCACGACGGTCAAGAGCTTCTACCAGGATCGCAAGACCGCGGTGCTGGATGCGCTGAACCGGCAGACGATTTCGGAGACCGATGCGGTGGGACGGCTGTACAAGGTGAAGCAGTACCAGGCCACGGTCAATGGGCAACCCGACTGGGACGCGACGGTGTATGCGCGCTCCGTCTACACCTACACGGTGAGCGACCAGCTCGAGCAGATGAAAGGGCCGGATGAGGCATTGACCGCGATGACTTACGACCTGTTGGGGCGCAAGACGCGCATGACAGACCCGGACATGGGCATTTGGAGTTACACCTACGATGCGGTCGGGAACCTGCTGACGCAGACCGATGCGCGGGGCACGAAGCTGTGGTTTGGCTATGACGGCTTGAATCGGCTGACGCAGAAGCGACTGACAAACGCGAGCGGAACACCGCTGGCGAACTACACCTACGACGATACCAGCAATGATAACAAAGGCAAGGGTCGGCGCACCGGGATGAGCGACAGCTCCGGCATCACGAGCTGGGTCTACGATGCGCGTGGGCGGTTGGTGCAGGAGAGCAAGTACGTCAACGGCACAGGCGGCGGGACGTTCGTGACGCAGTGGAGTTACGATTCCGCCGATCGGATGACCAGCCTGACCTACCCCGGCGGTGAGGTGGTCAACTACACGTACACGGCACAGGGGTTACTCGACACAGTGCGCAGCAACGGCAGCACCTACTATGTCGGTAAGACGCAGTACAACGAACGCGGGCAGGTGATGGAACGCTGGCTGGGCAGCACGGCCGGGGTGGTGAAACAACTGTACACCTACAGTGCGGCCGAGAACTTCCGGCTGGTGACGCTGAAGGCCGGCAACGCGTCCCCCTACACCAACCTGCAGAACATCAGCTACACCTACGACGACGTAGGCAACGTGCTCACGATCGCCGACGCCGCGGCCTACGGCGGGAGCCAGACGCAGAGCTTCAGCTACGACACCCTGGATCGGCTGAGCACAGCCCAGGCCAGCGGCTCGACCACCTACGGCGGCTACACTCAACGCAGCTATGCCTACAGCAATGCAGGCAACATCACAAGCTTCGAGGGCGCGACCTTGACCTACCAGAACAGTGCGCACAAGCACGCGGTGACGCACATCGGCGGCGTGCAGAAATACTGGTACGATGCGAACGGCAACGCGACACGACGCATCAACGGCAGCCAGGACATCACGCTGACCTACAATGCCGAGAACCGGCTGACAGGCATGAGCGGCGGCGTGACTTCGAGCTACGTCTATGACGCCGACGGCAACCGGGTCAAGGAGACCATCGCCGGCGTCACGCGCGTCTTCGTCGGCAATTACTACGAACTGGACAACGGGACGGTCAAGAAGTATTATTACGCTGGTGCGACGCGGGTGGCGGAGAGCAGCGGCGGTGTGCTCTACTACCTGCTGACGGATCATCTCGGCTCCACCGCGCTGACGCTGGACAGCAGCGGCGTCCGCGTGACCGAGCTGCGCTACTATCCCTTTGGTGCGGCGCGTTACAACGCCGGCAACCAGGTGACGACCTACCGTTTCACCGGTCAGCGTTGGGATAGCGGCACGGCGTTGTATTTCTACCAGTCCCGCTGGTACGACCCGATCATCGGGCGATTCCTGGCCGCGGATACGATCGTTCCTCAGCCGCAAAATCCGCAGAATCTGAACCGGTACAGCTACGTCGGGAATCAACCTCTCGGGTTCATCGATCCAAGCGGACACGCAGCCATATGTGGAACAAGTGCAGATGATGGTTGTGGCGGCATAGATGCGCTCCAAAGCATTGAAATGCAACTGCGGCGAGGAAGACTGGATCCAATCGGCGCCAAGCAAGCGTATTATCAGTATTACCTGGCGCACCCTGGCGAGAACGCAGGCGCCTATCAGCCACTCAACCCAACTGAAGAATTCAACGGCATCATCTCGACCGGGTATGCGCAAGCTCAAGCGGAATTGGGCGCAGCAAACCTTGGCGGGTTGGCGCTGGGCGCTGCCACCACCAATGGCGTAATCTTTGAGGCGATGTCCGGTTATGGGGGGAATGCGGCTCTTGGGATGATGGCAATGGTGGGGGGGATTGGGACAGGAGGATCAATATGTCTGAATTGTGGGACGGTTAAGCCAGACCTCGCCCGTAGCAGCGGTAAGCTACGAATTGATCCCGATGGCGCATCCGTGTATTGTACGAACTGCCTACAGAACGGCCAAACACAAGCGGGGCCCAATAAATACTGGGTCAAGTCCTTCGAGAGCTATGAGAGCGAGGCACTCCAGACTGATCTAGGTTTGCCCGAATACACGCCGCAACATGGCAGGCCTGGGCACTTCTCCGTGTTCCAGGGAGGACCGACCGATGAAAACTCATCGTTGTGGCAACGTCTGAATCAGTTCATTAGGACACCAAAGCCCGTGCGCTGGCCTTAGATGCAGGTTGGCTGCTTGCCTCTGCAGCATCGCAGCATTATCGCCACATGATGTAATTCACTGAATCGATAGGGGGTAGATTATGGAACGTAATCGAGAACGAGACAATCGTGTCGCTCGGCAATTGCTGGGCTATGTTGTGAGTGATCTCCAGAGGGAGATTGTCCAGATTGAACATCGGTACTCACAGTTAAGTGATCGTAGTCAGTGGGATGCAATGGTTTGCATTGGGAATCGCGAGTTCCGGTGGAATGAAGTCAAATTCTTCCACATACTGTCAGATGTTTTGAACGAGCTTCCCGATGGTAGCTATCTCGTGATACCACACAACGTACTTGTATCCCATGATGGTATCCTGCAGATCGCCATGCTTGAGGAGCGATTGTATCCTTATTATGAGGATCGGACGCCGGGCGGAGAATCAGGGGGAACCGTCGTCTATCAACTCAAACTCTCATTGGACGATGCATACGTCGAAACTGCAGCATCGACTCAATTTGGATACGCAGTCACGGATTTGGGCGGTGCGATGGAGCAGTTAAGACGACAACTGCCTGAACGCACCCGACTGAGAATCTGCTATTTCTGCAAGTATTTCATCGAGTACAACGATTTCGGCGGCACTGATGATCGACATGACCAGCTCTACTGTTTTAGAGATGCTCCAGACGTACTTAAGCAACTGATGGCGGTGTATCCCGTGTTGAGAGAACATGAGTATCTGTTACTTCAAGGGATACGCGACATGGACGCTTTTCACAGTTGTCCTTTGTTTTCTTATCGCAACAGCGTACCCCACTGTGCCAATGAGGCCTGAGCCACTTCCGTGGCTGAATTTGGGATGTACAATCAAGGTAGGATAGGATGAATGCCACGGCGAGCACGACTAGCATAGGGAGCTATGTGTACGGTGCGTCGTCGCCGGGGAATTGTCGGGCGGGGACGCAGGCGACAAAGCCGCATGCGGTGCAGCAGGCGGGCAGCAGCAACGTCTACAGCTACGACTGCAACGGCAACATGACCGGGCGCACGGTGGGCGGCGTGACCTACAGCCTGGTCTACGATGCGGAGAACCGGCTGCAGCAGGTGAAGCAGGGAAGCACGGTGCTGGCCAGCTACACCTATGACGCGGACGGCAACCGGGTGAAGGCGGTGATGGGGAGCAGCACGACGGGCGGATTTTTGCCACGAATTGCACGAATTGACACGAGGGCAGAAGCTCGATTCGTGCAAATTAGTGAAATTCGTGGCAGAGAAAGCAAGGCGGATTCTTGCCACGAATTTCACGAATCGAAACGAAGGCAGAAGCTCGATTCGTGCAAATTAGTGAAATTCGTGGCAGAGAAAGCTGGGCGGATCTTTGCCACGAATGGCACGAATCGAAACGAAGGCAGAAGCTCGATTCGTGCAAATTAGTGAAATTCGTGGCAGAGAAAGCTGGGCGCACGGTGGGCGGCGTGGCCTACACCCTGGTCTACGATGCGGAGAACCGCTTGCAGCAGGTGAAGCAGGGAAGCACGGTGTTGGCCAGCTATACCTATGATGCGGATGGCAACCGGGTGAAGGCCGACTTCGGCGGCAGCGTGACGGTCTATGTCGGCGCCTACTACGAGAAGACAACGAGCGGCAGCAGCACGACGATCACGAAGTATTACCAGGCCGGCGGTCAGCGGATTGCGCTGCGAGTCAACGGGGTGGTGCGCTGGCTGGCGACCGATCATCTCGGCAGCACGGCGCTGACAGCCAGCGAGACCGGCGGCCGGCTGTCGGAGATTCGCTACAAGCCGTGGGGGGAGAGTCGTGGCATTCCCTTCGGTACGACGCCGACGCAGCGGCGCTTCACCGGGCAGGTGCTGGACGAGGTGGCGGGCGGGTTGTATTTCTACGATGAACCAGCTTTGAGCTTCACAGTGGGGGAGGGACTTTATGCTGGCAATGAATGGACTCCAACTGGAGGAAGGCAAACTACGGTGGGGATTGGATTTGGTGGCGCTGATCTTCAATTGCAGCAGAACCAGGTCATGATCGGACTCGTCAACCCGGCAGGGGTCGGCGGCGGCCGCATCGGGGCACAGTTCAGTGCGCCCGGCGTGCGGGTTCTTGCCACTTCGCAGGCGTACCTGGTGGAAAAGGGCGGGGCAGACGCGCTCGGGAAAGACGCTTTTGGCCGTAGTGCTGCATTGGAATGGGAAAAGTGGATTCCGGGCGGCTACATTGGTAGCACATGGGTCAGCGGTGCGCGACAAGCGGCAGCCTGGGCCAACCAGTGGCCGATCAAGGTGGTGCCATGATGAGCCGAACCTGGAATTACCGATGGCATCGTGGACTTAGCCTTGCAGGATTATTGGTGGTGCTGCAGACGGTGATGGCGTGTGTGGCGCCTGCAAGGTCCGTTTGCGGGAACAATTCCCACGGAAACGCCCATCAATCGCATGAGCGGGGTTTGATGGATGCTACTGACCTGCCGTTTGGATGGCGTCGGGAATCAAGCGGTGTTCCAAACGATCTGAAGGGGGCATTGCCGCCAGATACAGGGACTATCGCGGTCCGACGGGTAGTCCGATTTTCGTTCGGGCAGGACAATCAATCGCCCTGTTGACTGAGGACATTAGGATAGCGAGTGCTTACGAGGAAGCGGCAGCCGCGATGATTCCAGTAGGCTATGCTGACAAATGGCCCTGGCCATCAGAGCTCAATTTCACAACGCATGCCGACCAGATTAGTATTGGATGCAACCCCGGCATGTTCAACGACATCAAGGCAATAACCTGTAGAATGACTGCACGATACGGTAATCTCTTAACGACGTTGGACGGTCAGGTCTTCGAGGATCGCTGGTTGACGATGGCGCAGTTCCGGCATCTGCTGGAGCGGGTGGACGCGAAGATGGAGGCAATACGGGAGCCGCAAGGAGAGGCAACCCCAACGCCCGCACCGTAAAGTCAGTGGTGTGACGCCCGGGTCAAGGAGACCATCGGCCCGACTTTCGGCCACGAATTGCACGAATCGAAACGAAAAGGCCCTGGAATTCGTGAAAATTCGTGTAATTCGTGGCAAAGAAAGCCGGGCGCACAGTGGGCGGCGTGACCTACACGCTGGTCTACGATGCGGAGAACCGCTTGCAGCCGGTGAAGCAGGGGAGCACTGTCGTGGCCAGCTACATCTATGACGCGGACGGCAACCGGGTGAAGGAGACCATCAGCGGTACCTGTATACTTTCGTGGAATTCGTGTCATTCGTGGCAAAAAACGCCGCTGGGACCGGCGGGCAGCGTGTTGCCTTACCGGAGCGCCTGATAGAAAAGGATCCAACGCCAAGACGCCACGGCAGTCACTTCACCCTTTGCGTCTTGGCGTGAAATTTGAGGCCTATTGCGACCGGCATGCATCGCCGGGATTCGCTCATGCCGCGCCTTCGGCCCTGAGCTGCTCGATCTGTTCATCCGCATAGCCCAGGCTGCGCAGCACCTCGACCGTATGTTGGCCCAGGCTGGGCGGCGGCAGGCGATAGCTGACTGGGGTTTCGCTCAGATGCACCGGGTTGCCCACCGAACGCACCGGCCCAACTACTGGATGTTCTTGCTCTACGATCATGCCACGCGCCACCACCTGCGGGTCGTTGAGGGCTTCATCCACCTCGTTGATGGGGCCGCAGGGAATGTCCGCGGCGCGCAGCCGTTCCAGCCAGAAGCTGGCGTCTTGCGTGGCAAACACCTCGGCCAGCAGTGGAATCAAGTCGGCGCGGTGCTGCAGGCGATCCGAGTTCGTGCGGAAACGGGGGTCCTGGCCGACCGTCTGTTCGATTGCAAGCGTCTGGCAAAAGCGCTGCCACAGGCGTTCGCTGCCCACGGCCACCACCATGTGCTTGTCGCGCGCACGGAAGGACTGATAGGGGACGATCGTCGCATGGGTGTTGCCAATTTTGCTGGGCCGCTGACCGGTGGCGAAGTAGGCTCCGGCGACGTGCGTCAACCAGGAGACCTGGCCGTCGAGCAGGGCCATGTCCACCAGTTGACCGCGGCCGGTCTGTTCGCGCACCCGCAGCGCGGAGAGGATGCCGATGACGCTGTAGACGCCGCAGGTCGCATCACTCAGGGGGATGGGATAGCGCATCGGGCCTGAGCCTGGCTCGCCCGTCAGCGCCATGAGACCCGAACGCGCCTGCGCCACCACGTCATAGCCGCCCTGGCCGGCTTCGGGGCCGGTCAAGCCGAATCCACTGACGGCGCAGTAGACCAGGCGCGGGTTGATGGCCCACAGCGTGTCAGGGTCTGCGGCCAGCTTGCGCAGCGATTCCAGGCTGGGCTGGTTGACCACGAACACGTCGGCTGTGCGCACCAGTTGATGCAAAACAGCCTGCGCGGCGGGGTGTTTGAGGTTGAGGGTCATACTGCGCTTGTTGCGATTGGTGCTCAGGAAATAGGCGCTTTCCGTTCCCACAGGGCGGCGCCCAGCCGCGTGACATATCACCGCTGCCAGGGCGCTCGATCTTCAGGACGTCCGCGCCCAGGTCTCCGAGCATCATGGCGCACAGGGGGCCGGCCAGCGCCTCGGTCATGTCGAGAACCTGGATGCCTTGCAGGACAGAGGCTTGTTCCACGAGAATCTCCTTACTCTGAGGGGGGTGGGGCAAGCCGGCGGCTTGCGTTACGATCGGGGTGGGGCAAGCCGGCGGCTTGCGTTACGATCGGCGCGCCGGCTCGAAGCGGCTGTGCGCGGGGGTCAGGATGTTTTGATAGGCCGCGAGGTTGCGGTCGCGCAAGTGATCGAAGATCATGGGGCTGGGCGTGCCATAAGTGATGAACTTGATCGGGTCGGGGTCCAGCTCGGCGAAGGCGACCTCTTCGGTGCCGCGGGCCTGCGCCAGCTTGTGCGCAATCGGGCTGACGATCATGCTGTGGCCGAAATAGTAGTTGCCTCCGGCGTCGGGGCCGACGGCATTGCACGACACCATGTAGACGTGATTATCGTAGGCGCGCGCGCGGTTGGTGAGTTCCCAGATTTCGAACGAGCGCAGCAGCGCGCTGGGGCGCACGATGACCTCCGCGCCCATGATCGCCTCAGCGCGGTAGAGTTCGGGAAAGTCGCCATCGTAGCAGATGGTGATGCCAATGGCGGCCAGGGGCGTTTGGATCACCACCGGCTCATGGCCGGGCGTTGACCAGCCGTTGCTGCAGCCCGCGCCGGGCGCAGCCGGCCCGTTGATCCGTTCCGTGGGGAAAAGATGAGTCTTGCGGTAAATACCGAGCACGTCGCCGTTTGGCCCCAGCAGCGCGGCCGAGTTGTAGACGACGCCCCGCTGCGGGCCGCGCTCATACGAGGGCAGCACCACGTAAGCGCCAACCGCTTGCGCGGCCTTTTGGATCAGCTCTGAGAGGCGACCGGGAATTTCATCCATGGCGTCCCAGAGTTCAAGCGGGCCTACGGTGGGGACGAAGCCGGTTGTCACCGTTTCGGGCAACACGATCAGTTGGGCGCCGGTTTGATCCGCGGCGCGCTGGACCCAAGCGCCGGCCTTGGCGATATTGGCCGTGGCATCCATCGGCGTGATGGCAAATTGCGCGCAGGCAGCCGTAAAACGTTGCATCATTCCTCCTACATGCTTTGGGGGCGGTTCCCGAGTTCGTGCAGCCGTTCCACCACGGCCAACGGCGCGGCCTCCAAGATGTGGATATGGCGATCTTCCCAGACCGCCTGCGCTGCCATTGACAGGCCAGGCGCCACGGCATAGGCAGCAGGCGTCAGCGCCCGAAACGGCCCAGGGTGTTGGCCCACAGTTGCTTGAACGTGGGATCGGTCAGGTCTTGCCCCAGAATCAGCAGATGATGCTCCTCCAGAATGGCGCACACGGTCGAGCAGCGCCTTTTTCGCCGCATTCTCCCACAGTTGCAAGTGGTCATTTTCCGTTACCACCAGGGTGTCTGGCTGAGCCACCCAGCCGTAGAGTTGAATCAGGCCGACGGCGCGCGGCGTGCGCAAGGCCACCTGGCCGGCCTGCACCAAGTGATCGAAGGGGCGGCTGCCGGCGCGCAAGGCACGCGCCAGCAGGTCATCGTAGGCGGTGGCGATGAAATGGCTCACCGGCAAACTCGCCAGCAAGGCGTGCCACGACTGCGGGCCGTGGTCGGCGGCGCCCAACGTCCGCTGCAGGAAATCGGTGAATTCCCAGCGCTGCCCGCGGCGGGCCAGGCGCTGCGCCACCTCAGCCAGGGGCAGACCGGTCGCCAGACCGTAGCGTTGCGCCAGGTCAGCGGCCAACGCCTGGCATGTGGGCACGCCGATCAGGGTTTGCGGAACATCGCCGCCGACCCACAGGGCCAGGCTGCCGTCGGCCAGATGTTCGGCCAGGTCGGAAAACCATGGGAATGCACTCATGGCGCCTGCGCTCCCAACTGCCCGCCGAGCCAGCCAGGTTCCACAACCGCGGTCAGTGCAATGAACCCCAGAAAGAGCAGCAGAGCCGTGACGAAAAAGCCGTCACTGAAACGCCGTCCAAGTCGTTGGGCCAGGAGTCCGCCGGTGAACATGAGCAGATGCAGGAGCAGCAGCGTCACCATGCTGCTGGCAAAACAAAAGATCAGAATGAGGGCAAAATCAACCGCTTCAACCACGCCTAGATTAGGAATGTCCTCTGGGCGAAAGCTCTTGAGCCAGAAAATGGCATTGAGCAGACCAAATGCGGCGCCTATCGCGCGACCGTAGGCCACGATCAACGCGCTGCGTTGACGGCGCGCCACGGCGGTCGCAAACCAATCGGTCAGGGTCGCCCCAGCCAGGCCGATGATCAGCATGACGGCCACATAGCGGGTTTGACTGCTGATGCTGGGCGCGACATTGAGCAGGGGTAGTCCAAAGCCGAGCACGGCCGCGGCCAGGAGGATGGCCCACCAGCCGCGTTCGGTCGCCAGCCGTGCGCCGCGCGATACGACTCACCGCACGCAAGGCCAGCGGCGCATTCGAACTGGCGGCCTGGGTCAGCATCACCTGCGCCAGTTCGCTGTGGAAATCGGCCATCGTGGGGTAGCGGGCCTCCGGCTGCGGCTGGCGCGCCTTCTCGATCACCAGGTCGAAGGCGTCGTCGAGTCCGGGGTGCAGCTCACTGGCGGGGACAAAGGCGCCCTGGCTGGGATTGCGCAGGGTGAGCATTTCGTAGAGCACGGTCGCGGCGGCGTAGACATCGGAGCGCACGTCGGGCAGCCGTCCTTCCACCTGTTCCGGCGCCATGTAGTCCACCGTGCCGCTGACCAGGTTGGTGGTGGACTGCTGACCGGGCGCCAGGAGCGGGCCAGGCCAAAATCAATCAGCTTGACCTGATCGTCCGCCAGGAAGATGTTGGAGGGCTTGAGGTCGCGGTGGACGATGCCGCGTGCATGGGTGTAGGTCAGCGGGCGCATACCTGGCCGATGAGCCGGTAGGCGCGGTCAAGCGACACTGGTTGATTGTCAGATTTGGCGTTGCGCAGCGCCTCCTTGAGCGTTTCTCCGGCCAGAAAGGGCATGACGATGTAGTAGTTGCCCCGGTACTCACCGAAATCGAGCAGCTTGACGATGCCGGGGTGATCGAGTGTACGCAGGGTGTTGGCCTCACGCCGAAAACCGGCCAGCAGCCGCTCGGTCTGCGCCTGCGACCGCTGTAAAACCTTGACCGCGACCGGCTGCTGTTGCTCCGTGTCCCAGGCTTTGTAAACCACGCCGACGCCGCCGATGCCCTGGATGGCCTCGATGCGGTAGCGCGGCGGTAAGATGGCGAGGTTCGGCTGCAGTGTCACCGCACGTTGGTAAGCCTCCAGGCTGGCCGGTAAGTCGCCGAGCGCCAGGTAGACATAATGTAAATTATGATGTGCTTCGGCCAAATCAGGCGGCGGCCAGCGCCTGTTGGTAATAGGCGGCCGCGCGCTTGTAGTTCTGCCGGGCGTACTCCAGGTTGCCGCTGCGCAGCCAGGTCGCGGCCGAGGATTGCGCCGGATCGAAGGCGCGCGCCAGGCGCTCATAAGCTGCGCGCATGGCCTGGATGTCACGCAACTGCTCTTCGCTGAGCAGTGGCACATCGGTCTGGTCAACCAACGTGGCGATGCCGATCTGGTTCATGATGTTATCGAGCGCCGCACCCTGCCGCGTCAGTTCATCCACGGTCAGGCGCGGTGCATCGGACATCTGCGCCGGTTCAACCAGGTCAAATGGCTGGCCGCGCAGGGCAGCTACAGCCTCTGCCAGCTCGCGCAGGAACGCGCCCGGCTCCTGGGTGATGACCGCAATGCCGTTGGTCTCGAACGCGGCGATGTCATCCTCACGGCCCAGCGACTGCACGGCGAAGGCGGGCGGGGTGAATTCCCGTTGTGAGAGGCGAATGGCCTCGTACAGGCGCACGAAGAGGTCGCCAGGCGCCGGCGCGTAGCCGATCAGGAGCAGGGGGCGTTCACGCAGGGCCACTTTGAGGCGGTCGAGCAGGCCCTGGAACTTGGGCCGGCTGAGGACCTCGGCCTGATCGGTTTGGGTGATGACCAGGTCGCCGGGGTCGTCGAACGTGGTCAGGTTGCCGTGGGGCTGGTAGAGCAGGACGCGGGTTTCATCCACAGCGGCCTGCCAGGTGGGGCGCAGCAGGTCGAAAGGCACGCGCTGCTCACGCAGCGCCTCTGCCAGCAGGGGAATCCCAGCCGCCGCTGATGATGACCCGAAAGGGCAGCCGGGCGATGTCACGATGCAGCGGCAGGGGGCGCAGCGCCGGCGCGTGGATGCGCGCGCGCAGGAATTGGATCAACGCCTGGCGTCCGCGGCGCTCTTCGAAGACCTGCGCCATCTGCGGGAAGGAGACGTAACGGCCGCGGTAGGCCACGGCCGTCGCCATTTCATCCGCCAACTGACCGCTGGTGGGCAGGCCCTGGAAACGGCTGTCCGATTCGCCGCTGTCCGGGCCGACGAACAGCACGCAGCGCCCTTCGCTCACATAGCGCGCGACCCGTTCGATGAACGCGGCGTGCTCAGTTGTTTCTAAGGCGGGGGCATTCGCGCGCTGAAAAGGCAGATTTGTCGTCCAAAGACCTCACAAGCAAATTGACAGCCGCAACTTCGGATTCCTGGTCGGCCGGCGGATCACTGTTGACCGGCGCACCCAGCAAGGGCACATTGCGCACGTCAGGCAGGTAGTATTTGACCGCGGGCGAGAGGCGCAGCTCGACGCGCGACAAGCGTGATCGGCTGGCCGTCGTTGGTTCCGACCTGCGGATCGCTGGCGAACAGGATGTCATACATCAGGTAGGCGTCGGCGGGCAGCGACGGCGCGGTTTCGTCAGTTCCGCATCCCGGTAGACCTCTTCGATCGTTTCGGTGAAGACCACGGCGACGCCGATCAGGCCGGCCTGGGCGATTTCTGTCAGCGGCGCACGGGCCGGGGCCGCCAGTGGCGCCTTGCCGCTCTTCAGCGGGTCATATTCAGGCGGCGGCTTCGCATCCAGGCCGTCCCTATTGATCGGCGCCACCAGGATGGACGGTTCGCACGCCTCGAACTTGCGCTCCTGGACAGCATCCGCGCAGCGCTGCAGGTTGTTCACGCCTTCGATGTCGAACATACCCCGCTCGATGGCGAACAGTTCCGGCGAGACGCCCAGCCCAACGGCCGCTTTCGCCAGCACGTTTTGGAACTCCACGGGTAACGGTGTGCGCTGGCGGACGCAGACCTGCAAGGCGTCCCAGGCCAGGCACATCTGCTCGCTGCTGATGAGGGCGAAGGGCTGCGCCATGACCAGATCGCTCTTGAAGGTGCGCAGATCGGCCTGCGCTTTCAGGCCCGCCCGCCTGGCCGAAGAAGTTGAGCAGCTTGCCGTTGGGGCCAAGCGCCAGGACGTAGACCCCGGCGCCAGGTAATCGGGCGGCAGATCGGCCGCCGCCGGGGTGACGTAGAGCACGCCCAGCACCTGGTTGTCGAGCGCGCCGCTGAGCGCCATGTCCACGCTGCGCAGGGCCTCGGGGATGATGAACACGTTGAGCAGGTAGATGGCGCCCCGGCCAGGCTCCGTGTAGACGGTCGTGCGCTCCGGCGCCCAAGCGCCGTCCAACTTCAATGTTCTGGCTTTGGCGATCTGCTGCGCCTGCTCGATGACCTCGTCCGGCAGCAGGATGGGCGGGAGTGCGAGCGGCGTGACGGCATCGGGCGGCGCCGGCGTGGGCGTGTCGGTTGGCCGTGCAACCGTAGGCGACACCCGCGTGGGGATGTCGGTGGGAGCAAGGGTCGGGGTTTCAAGCGAACAGGCTGTCAGCAACACAGCGGTCAGCGCGACGAACAACAGAGAGATCAACCACCGTCCGGGGTGGGAGAAAAGACTGCGTTGAATCATGAGCTTCCTCCTTCGTGACAATAGGTATCCGTCTTTTCCTTGAGCCGCCTCAGCAGGCGATACTCGCCAATCCAATCAGCATAATCAAGCGATTCTTCGAACTCGTCGTCTTCATAACGCTGCACGAACTCTGCACTCGTCATTCTATGCAGACCCTCGAAGTGTTTTAGCCGACGCTCGGTTTGCCAAATGGCATCTTCGAGAATTGGCCTCATTGGTTTTCGCCCCAAAAGATCTTCCAGGCGTCTGCGACCAGCGTCAAGCGCCTGGCGCTCCAAGAAGCGTTTGATAGTCGGCCAGGCCACGCGTTGGATCATCTGGGGCATCGGGGTGGTTTCCGCATCGGTGAAGTAGGTCAAAGCGCGGATCGCACTGACGGCAAAGGTGCGCACTCGCGCGTACTTCACTGATGCAACTTCGAATAACTGCTCAAGCGGTACTTGCTGCAAGATGAAATAGAGGTCAATGTAGTCCGCCGCGTGCGCGACATAATAGCGGCGAGTTTCATGGCGCCGATCTCTTCGATGGTGGCAATTGGCACACCGTCGAGCAAATACGGCGTCTGCGCCAGCGGGTAGAGTGCCAGGCGAAAGAAGCTAACGCCAACTCCGCGCCAGTTCGCCACAAAGGTCATGTCTTTATCAAAGCTGATGGTGAGAGTGGGATCGTCAAAAGCCGCGCGCGGCCGCTATCTTGAAGGCATGTCGGGTTTCTGGCGTCAACGCCTGCCAATAAGGCGCTAGAAGGGCCATACTTGTCTGGCCTCCTGGGCAAAAGGTCGGTGACGCCAACGTCGCAGATCCAGCAGTTTGCGCCAGTAGGTGAACGTCGCGGCCGAAAGCATACGCTCGCCGTGCAGGCGGACGAACTCACGGATGCGTGTGCGGCCATAAACGGTCATCAGCCAGCGAATTTCCTCCCAGGTGCCGTGTTCGAGCGTACGTTGAACGATCAGATCGGCATCCTGCTCGTAGTTGAGTTGACGCGGATCATACTCCTGGAAGTACGGCCACAACCCACTCGGAATGCTGGCGTCCATAATGACGTTCTCCCATGCTCCAATGCTACGTCTGTCAGATGACGGAGTCTGCTTGACATTCGATAGACACAGTGTACCCGGCAGCAGGCGCTACGTCAAGTGCGTTGGCTTGCCTTCGAACGCGCCCCCTCGCGCCCCCTCGCGCCCCCTCGCGCCCCCTCGCGATCGAAAGCCATCCGCCGTCTGGCGATCCGCGGTGACTCTGCGGCCCCGCCTCCGTCAAATGAGATCAAATGAGATGACCGATCACCGTTCTGAGTTCGAAAAACCGCTGGGAGGCCCACCATGCATCATTTGTACGAAACAGCCGGCACCTTGACCCTGATGGGGTCA
Organism: Candidatus Amarolinea dominans; assembly: GCF_016704685.1. Lineage (NCBI taxonomy): Bacteria > Bacillati > Chloroflexota > Caldilineae > Caldilineales > Candidatus Amarolineaceae > Candidatus Amarolinea > Candidatus Amarolinea dominans. The sequence goes on along the minus strand of NZ_JADIZS010000024.1, from coordinate 11,298 downwards.
GGGGAAATGACGACGACGATGGTTCATGTTCACCGTCACATCATGGATGGTATCAAGGGCACGGTGGCGCCGGTTTTCATTGATACACCGGCCAACTTCGAGTTGAATGTGGACAGCATCTCGCAGCGCGCCGTGGAATACTTTGCCACCCACTTTGGCCTGACTCTGGACACCATCTCGTTTCCAACCGCCCACTATCCGACCCCCATCGAGATGGAAGCGGTGCTGCGCAAGCTGCGCCGGGCCAACTACCTGTTTGCCGGGCCGGGCAGCCCCACCTACGCGGTGCGCTCCTGGCGCAATACGGCCGTCTTCGAAACGATGGCCGGCAAGCTGGCCTTCGGCAGCCACCTGGTGCTGGCCAGCGCCGCGGTCACCGCCATGGGGCGTTTCACCCTGCCGGTCTACGAAATCTACAAGGTCGGTCTCGAGCTGCACTGGACCGACGGGCTGGACCTGCTGGGCCGTTACGGGCTGGACCTGGCCGTCGTCCCGCACTGGAACAACAGCAGCGGCGAGACCCATGACACCTCGCGCTGTTTCATGGGCGAGGCGCGTCTGCGCAAGCTCGAGCAGATGCTGCCGCCCACCCTCGTGATCCTGGGCATTGACGAATTCACCGCCTGCGTCATGGAGCCGGCCGGCCAGTGCTGCGCGTCTTCGGTCAGGGCGCAGTCACCATCCGCACCCCTGGACGGTGCGGCCGATCGGGTCTTCAGAAGCGGCGAAACCTTCTCCTTCGACGAGCTGCGCCACCAGGGCAGCCATCGCCGCCCGGCCGGGACAGTCTGCCGCCCACGGACCCCTCCGCGATGCTCTACCACCAAACCAGCGAAGTTGCCCGCGTCTTTCGTCACGTTGATCGAAGAGCGCAACCCGGCCAGCGCGGTGGGCTATCTTCATGCCCTGCAGGAGGCAATTCAAACCGGCAGGCGCAGCAGCCTGCATGAAGCCGTCTTGCCTGAGATCGAGCGGTTGGTGCGTGAGATGTTAGCGCTGCTCGCCATCTGGCTGGAAGGGGCCAATCAGCGCGGTTTCGCGGCCGCGCCGTTGATCTCAGACCTGGTGACGCTGCGTCAGACGCTGCGCAAGGACAGCCAGTGGGCGCTGGCCGACCAGGTTCGCACCATGCTGGATGGCCACAACGTCGTCGTGGAAGACTCTCGCGACGGCAGCAGTTGGCGCTGGGCGCAGTGAGCGACCGGCGACTCAGCGCCGCAGATGGGCCGCAAAGAAAGCCCGGCTTCGTTCGATGAAAAGGTCATCGCTGCGACCGCTGAAGATGTGCCCCTGGCCCGCGTAAGTGAAACATTCCACCGTTTTGCCCAACTGCTGCAAACGCTCGCACAGGTCCGCGGCGATGGGCAGGGGAATGCCGGCATCCTCCCCGCCGTGGTGAATGCTCACCGCGCTCTGCACGCGTTCTAAATGAAAGAGCGGCGAAATCTCATGCACGATCTCCGGCGGCGTATGGTATTCCACCGCACCCCGCTTACCGCCGCTGGCCCGATAGACATAATCGAAATTGCGCTGCTCGTCCCCGCTCAACGCGGCGTAGAGCAGCGTGGCCTGCACAACCGGGCTGATGGTCATCACCCGCAGGGCCAATCCACCGCCCAGGCTGTGACCCCACAGCCCGATGCGCTGCGGATCGGCCGCGGTCAGCAGCCCCGGCTGCCCGCCCTGCGCCTGGACGATCGCAATCAGGTTCAGGATGTCTGCGGTCATGCCGGTGCGGAAGGTATCATCGCCCTCGTCCGACGGCGGGAAATTGCGCAGGTTGGGATGGATGACGATATACCCGGCGCGCGCCAGGGCATCGGCGTAGCGCGTGGTGTAGCTCAGGATGCCGTACTGCGACGGCTCGACATAACCATGAAGGGCGATGATGACCGGGAATGGCCCCGGCCCCGGCGGCACGTTGATGAAGCCGTAGATGGTCAGCCCGTCGCTCGGATAGGTGATGAGGGTGCGCGTAAAACCGGTCGGCGTGTCCACCTGGCCGCGATCGGTCAACGTTCCACCGCCGTAAGCGCGGCCGGCCATCTCAGCAATCGTCCAGCCGGTGGCCTGGCCGGGCGTCAGGACGGCCGGCGGCGCGCTGGTTGACGTTGGCGAGGGGATGGCCGTTGGCGTCTCCGTGGCGGTTGGGCTGGGCGTGGCGGTCGGCGCAGGCGTTGCCGTGGCGCTGGCTGTTGGTGTGGGAACGGCCGTCGCTGTGAACGACGCCGGCGCAGGAGGATGATCTCCACGGTCGCGAGTGCGCCGGTCGGCGTCATTTGGTTGGCCTGGCGCGTTGGCCGCGCCGCCATCCGGCTGGCACGCGCCAGGCCTCCGCGACAGCCATCAGCGCGATCAGCCAGCCGAAACCTTTACGCAACCTTGGTGATGCCCTACTCCGGCCCCACGGGCCAGCAGGCGCCGGTGTCTCATTCCGCGCATTCGCGATCGAGGTAGTAGAGCCATTCGGCCAGCTCATGAGGCGCCAGAAGCCCGCCGGCGTCCGCAGCCTGGATGCGGGTGCGCGGCGCGGTATAGCGATCGAGCAGCAGCACCAGGACTCCCGCCCGATCAGCGTTGACATAAGCCGCCAGCCGCTGCTTGACCGCGCCGTCCGGATCGGCCAGGACGATGTGACCGGCGGCGAATTCCTCTGCCCATGTCCGCGCCTGCTCCTCATGAGCCTGCAGCACGGAGATGAGCACCGCGTCCGTTTCGGTCAGCGCGGCGCGCAGGGACGCCAACTGTTTGGCGTAGCCGGCGCAGACCAGGCAGCGATGGTCATGCGCAAAGAAGATCACCGCCTTGTGGCGTCCGCGCAGGTTGCTCAGACGAAACGGCGTCGCGGGGTGGCCGGCCAGCGCAAAGTCGGGCAGGGGGCGGGAGGCGAGTTCGCCGTGATAGTCCAGCCCACGCGGCAGGGTGAAGGAAATCCGGGCCGCGGCCAGCCAATCCTGCAACTGCTCGATGGTCGGTTCGGCCAGGTGTCCCGGCTGCCCGGCCAGGGTCAGCGTGGGGGTGATGCGGGCACCTCCGTTCAACTGCTCCACCAGGCGGGACGCGTCGGCGTCGCGCTCGACGTTGATTTCGATGAATGGCGCACCCAGAACCCGCAAGCGATGGCGCACAAGCGCCGTATCTTCACAGGTAGGCGCACCGTAGAGCGTGAGTGGTTCAACCATGTTCAGCCCTTTCTGCAGCCTTTTCTACAACCCTTTCTACGGCAACAGCCTGGCCGGACTTGAACGCCTGCACACCGCTGCCCACCAGGGCCAGGCCGATCATCCACACCATCTGCTGCAGATGCAGGAGGATGGCAAAGGCGGTGAGCGCGGCGCGGTCGAAGCCGAGCAGGGCCAGCGGCGCCACCAGCGTGGCATGAAAGATGCCCGGCTGCGTCGGCGCGGAGGGCGGGGCCAGGACGAGGGCGCCCAGGGCGAGCGCCCCCCAGGTGGTTGGGGCAAGCCATCGGCGCCGAGCGCGGCCAGCGTCAACAGGTGAAAGGCGCCAAAGCAGCCCCAGGTGATGAACGACCAGAGCATGGCGGCCGATAAGCGCCTGGAAGTCACGGCCTGCGTGACCCCGGCCAGGACGCCGCTGAGGGCGCGACGGGCGCGCCTCGGTAATGCCCGGCAGGCGCGCCAGAAAGACGGGCGCCCGCGCCAGCACCTGCGCTCGATGGCGCAGCGCCCAGGTCATCAGCGCAGCCAGCAGGCTGACGAGCGCCACCGCGCCCATCACAGCCCCGGGCGCCAGTTGCAAGCGCAGTCCCACCAGCAAGGCGCCGCCCAGTGCCAGCAGGCGCATCACCTGCTCGATCACGCGCTCCACCACCACGCTGGCGGTGATTTCAGCCAGGGGCAGGCCAGTCGTGCGCCCCAGCAGCGCGATACGCGCCGCTTCGCCCGCGCGCAGCGGCAGCAGGATGTTGAGCGCATGCCCCACATTGGCCGCCTGAAAAGCCGCGCCGAGACTGGGCTGGCCGGCCAGGAGCACCCGCCAGCGCTGCGCATAGGCCGCCAGCCCGGCAATGAACGCCAGGGAGGCCAGCGCGCCGTAGCGCAGGTCAGCCTGCTGCAAGGCCCGTGCCGCCGCCGGCATGTCCACGAAGCGCGGAAACAGAATCACAATCAGAACGATGACCGCTGTGCTGGCGATCAGTTTGGTGCGTGTAGACATAAACGTAGATTCCTTTGCCTCTTGGTGTGAGAATCCAGGCACTTCTCAATAACCCGGGGTAGGGGCATGGCCTTGCGCCTGCCCGCGTGGGCGACCGCAAGGGTGCGCCCCTACAAATTGAGAATCCAAGCACCGGGCCATTGTCGGCGAAAACGCGCAGAAAGGCAAAAATAGCGCTTCGGTGTTTCCATCTTTAGGCCATCTTCAGGCCTTCTTCAGGCCTTCTTCAGGCCTTTGCCCACCTGTGGTACAATCAGCGTCACCTGGCGCGTTTGCCAATCTTCCCCGGTCAATTTTCCTCAGGGAGGTGCTCTGATGAAGGCAATTTGTCGTGTCAACCCAAATCGTGCGGGATTCAATTTCGGATGGGATGTAACAAACTGACGATGACGCAGAGCCTGACCACCAAATACTTCGTCGCCGTGGCCGGCAACATCGGCGTCGGCAAATCTACCCTCACACGTTTGCTGACCGACCGGTTGGGATGGGAACCCGTCTACGAAGCGGTTGACGAAAATCCGTACCTGTCCGATTTCTAGCGGACATGCGCCGCTGGAGCTTTCATTCACAGGCGTTTTTTTCTCGTGGCGCTTGCAGCAGCATTTTCACCTCCTGCAATACAGGCAGTCCGTCGTGCAGGACCGCAGCGTCTACGAGGATGCCGAGGTCTTTGCGCGCAACCTGTTCCTGCAAGGGCATCTGAGCGCGCGATTGGGAGACCTACTACGCGCTCTTCAGCACGCTCACGCTGCTCTTACAACCGCCGCACTTGGTGGTTTACCTGCGTGCGTCGGTGCCCTCCCTGCTCGATCGCATTGCCCAGCGCGGTCGCGACTACGAGCAAACCATGTCGCCCGATTACCTGGCGCGCCTGAACGATCTTTACGAGCAGTGGGTCGCCGGTTTCACGCTGTGCCCGGTTCTGGTCGTGGAAACCGACAATCTCAACTACGTGCAGCACGAGTCTCATCTGTCGTTGGTGGCCCAACGCATTCAGGATCGCTTGCACGGTAAGGAAACCCTGGTCTTCTAAGACGAGGATCATCATGATGACAAGAACCAGACAGGAGTAGCCAATGATTCCATATCCGGCGTCCGTGCATGAGGCAGAGGGCGCGTTTGTGCTGACAGCGGACACCCAAATCAGGTGGAACCGCCCACCGCGCCGCTGTTGGCGTTGGGCCATGACCTGGCCGCGCACCTGCGCCCCGCCACTGGCTTTGAACTTCCGGTGGTCACAGGCGCGCGGCGGCCGGCCAGCTGCGCTTGACCACCGTCGGCGCTGACCCTGCCCTGGGCGCTGAAGGGTATCAACTGATGATCCAGCCGGACGCGGTGACGCTGACGGCGCCGCAACCTGCCGGGTTGCACTGGGGTTTGCAGACCCTGCGCCAGCGCCTGCCCGCGGCCAGCGCGTGGCCAACGGTGCAACCGGGGCCGTGGCTGCTGCCCTGCGGCAGTGTGCGCGATCTGCCGCGTTTTGCCTGGCGCGGCTTCATGCTGGACGTGGCGCGCCATTTCTTCGACGTGCCCACCATCAAGCGCATCATTGACCTGCTGGCCCTGCACAAGCTCAACCGGCTGCATCTCCACCTGACCGACGATCAAGGCTGGCGTCTGCACATCGCCCGCTGGCCGGCCCTGACCGCGATCGGCGGCGCCACCGCGGTGGGCGGCGGCCCGGGCGGTTACTACACCCAGGCCGATTACGCAGACATCGTCGCCTATGCGCAGCGCCAGGGCATCATGGTCATCCCAGATTGACATGCCCGGCCACACCAACGCCGCGCTGGCCGCAGTCGCCGCGCTCAACGCCGATGGCGCGGCGCCGCCATTGTATACCGGCACGGACGTTGGTTTTAGCTCGCTCAACTGCGACGACGAATGGACGTATCGCTGGCTGGCCGATGTGATTGGCGAGGTAGCGAGCCTGACGCCCGGCCCGTACATCCACATCGGCGGCGACGAGACAGCCGCCACCCCGCCGGCCGCCTACCGACGCTTCATCGAACGGGTGCAGACCCTGGTGCAGGCGTGCGGCAAACAGATGATCGGTTGGGAGGAGATCGCGCACGCGCGCCTGCTGCCCTCCACGGTCGTTCAGCACTGGCACAGCGACGACGCGCGCGCGGCGGTGCAGCAAGGCTCGCAGGTTATTCTGTCACCGGCCAGCAGAACTTACCTGGACATGCAGTACACCGCCGGCCCCTGGGGCTGCACTGGGCCGGCTACGTGGAGGTCAGGACACCTATGAGTGGGATCCGGCCACCTACCTGGCAGGGGTGGCCGAGGACGACATCCTGGGTATCGAAGCGCCGCTTTGGTCCGAAACCCTCACCACCCTGGCCGACATCGAATGGATGGCCTTCCGCGCCTGGCCGCCCTGGCCGAGATTGCCTGGTCTCCGGCCAACCGCTGCCGTTGGGACGATTTCCGCATACGCCTGGCCGCACACGGCGCGCCCTGGGCGCTTGGCGTCAACTTCTACCGCTCACCGCAGGTTCCTGGTAACCCGACTCCACCGCACGCTGGAGGCGTCAGACATGACCACCTGGAAGAAAATCATCTATGGCGCTGGCGATTCCGGCTTTTCGCTCACTTCCACCGCCCTGGCGTTGCTCTACCTCGACTTCCTGGTCAGTGTGGTCGGACTTGACCCGCGACTGGCCGGGATTTCCATCGGCCTGGGGCGCATCTGGGACGCCTTCAACGACCTGGTCATCGGCACCCTGAGCGACCGCACCCGTTCCCGCTGGGGCCGCCGCCGCCCCTACCTCTTGTTCGGCGCGCTGCCTTTCGGTGTGGCCTTCATCCTGATGTGGGTCGTTCCCGCCATGCCCAGCCAGACCGCACTGCTGATCTACTACACGGCGATGTACATCCTGTTCGACACCTTCTTCACCCTGGTCAATGTGCCCTACATCGCGCTGACGCCCGAATTGGCGCCTGGTTATGACGAACGCACCTCGCTGCACTCCTATCGCATGGCCTTCTCCATCGGCTTCGGTTTGTTGAGGCGGTGGCTCCCCTGGCCATCGTGGATGCCATCGCGGGAGCGGGCGTCAGCGGCCCGGCCCTTCACAGCGCCTATATGGTGATGGCAACCTTGCTTGGGCTGGCCAGTGTGCTGCCTGTCTGGCTGGTTTTTGCCGTGGTGCGCGAACGCCCGGAGTTTCAGGACCTGCCCACGCCTGGCCTGGTGGATTCGTTTCGCATGGCAGCCAGCAACAAGGCTTTCCTGATCGTCGCAGGCGTCTATTTGCTGACCTGGATGCCGATTGATCTGATTCAATTCGTCCTCGTCTTTCTCATCCGCGACTATTTCCGGCTGGATGGCGGCGCGCGCGATCTGATCTTTCTGCTCTTGTTTGGGGTGGGGGTGCTGGCGTTGCCCTTGTGGGTATGGATCTCTCACAAGCTGGACAAGCCGCGCGCTATCAACTGGGCATGGCGTTCCTGGCTGTGGTGCTCCTGGCGCTCAGTTTCAGCCGCCGCCAGGGCGGGCCAACCTGGTCTTTCTCCTGGCCGCGTTGGCCGGCATCGGTGTCTCGGCCGCCCATGCCACCCCGCTGGCGATTCTGCCCGATGTGATTGACTGGGATGAACTGCGCCGCGCCCAGCGGCAGGAGGCCGCGTATTACAGCGTCATCACGCTCATTCAGAAACTGGTCGGTGCGGTGACCATTACCCTGACCGGCACTCTGTTGTCGGCCAGCGGCTACGTGGCCAATGCCAACCTGGTGGATGGGCTACAGCCGGCCACGGCCCTGGGAACCATTCGCTTTCTCGCGGTCCGCTCCCGCCGTCTTCTTCGTGGCCGGTATCATCCTGGTCTCTCTACCCCATCAACTAGGCGCGACACGCGCATCCTCAGCCTGCTGGCGAAACGACGCGCGCAAAGTGGGCCGCCCGCCTGGTGTGAGGATATCTCAACAGGCACTAACTTGCATCGTACTCTGCTTTCCCGTATAATCGCCCTATTGATCTCTGCAAACAAGCTAGAGAAGGAAATGATTGCATGTTCGAAAAGTTACTGGGTATTGACCTGGGCACGGTAAACCTGCTCGTCTACTGAAGGGCAAGGGCATCGTCCTGCAAGAACCGCATCGGTTAAGCCATTGCCAGTGACAGCAAATCGTGGCCGTCGGCCAGCAGCCGCCAGATATGCTGACGCACGCCAGAGAGCATCGAAGCGGCGCGGCCGATGCGCCACGGCGTGATCGCCGATTATGTCGTCACCGAAGCCATGTTGCGCTACTTATCCGCCGCACCTCAGGCCGCAAACCCGCTCTTCGGGCCACGCGTCATGATTTCGACGCCCAAAGGCGTCACCAGCGTCGAAAGCCGTGCGGTGTGCGATGCCACCCTTGAAGCCGGTGGTGCGAGCTCATCTCGGATTCCTGAGCCACTGGCGTCACGGTTGTCGCAGGCTTGCCGATTGACACCTTACCGGCAACATGGTGGTGCACGTCGGCGGCACGACGAAGCAGCCGTTGTTTCTATGTACGACATCGTGGTCTCGAGCGCCATTCGTATCGGCGGCAATCGCATTGACGACGCTATCGTCAACTACGTGCGCAAGAAGTACAACCCTGCTGATTGGCGACCAGACCGCCGAAGAGATCAAGATCAAGATCGGCAGTGCGGTCGTGATGCCCGGAAACATGTCCATGGAAGTGCGGGCCGTGACCAGGTGGCCGGCCTGCCCAAGACGATCACGATTACCTGAGGAAGTGACCGGAGGCCATCACCGAACCGATGCAGGCCATTGTGGGCAGCAGGTCAAGGCAACGCTGAAAAGACCCCACCCGAATTGGTGACCGACATCATTGACCGCGCATGGTTATCACCGTCGTCGGCGCCTCCTGCGCAACATTGACAAATTGCTAACCAAAGAGACCGGTGCCCCTGCGACGTGGTCGAGAACCCCATCGCCTGCGCCGCCATCGGCGCCGGCAAGGCGCTGGAGCTATCATGAAGCGGAGCCTGATGCAGGCCCATCGCGCCGTGGCCGCGGTCAGCGTGCCGCTGTCGCCGGCTACAGGCCGCACGGCAAGATGAGACAACCCGCCAACGAGTGGGGATGTGCAGAGCCAGCAGGCTTGACATCCCCATTTTGTATCAGCCCTTCGACAGTCCGAGCGTTAACTCGTTCGGCGCATGAGCAGGTTTAAGCAGCGAGGAGGATTCACGATTTAACCTACGGTCGTAAGCTTCGACCCACACCCCATTCCGGACCAACTTGAGCGTGGCCGACCCGGTAGACGACTATGGTTCTTGCCTACAACGCGGTTCCGTCTAGTGAAGCGTGCCGCCTGTTCGTCAACAAGATGCTGGCGCCTGATGTCACCGTGGGCGTCACCCTCTCGGTGCGCTTCCACGCCGACCGGACTGGGCCATGCCGCACTGGTGCCGCTGATTGATGCCGGCATGATTGATTGATCGTCAGCACCGGCGCCAATTCCATCACGACCTGCACCGCCTTTAGGCTTTTGAGCTTTTCCAGACCTCGCCCTTTGTGGACGGATGTCGCCAGTGAGCACAGAAGATCATTCGCATCTACGACATCGTCTTCGATCAGAGGTGCTGCTCAAATCCGATGCCTTCTGCGTCATGCGCGCTTTGCGCCGGAATTTCAGCGCCGTCGGAGCACAGCCGAGCTGCACCATCACCCGGGCAAATATGTGCGTGCGCGAGTTGCGCCTGCTGACCCACCGCCTGCTCGGCGCGGCGTTCGACGCGGGCGTGCCGGTTTACACCTCCAGCCCTGGCGACTCGACCATCGGCATGAACGTGGCCGTTGTGCTCGGCTTCGGCGGCCAACCGGGCTTCGACCCGGAGGTTGATGTCAACGAAACGACGGCCATCGTCTACGGCGCCAAGACCAGTATGCAAGAGCGCGGTGCTCATCATCGGCGGCGGCAGCCCCAAGAATTTCATTCTGCACCGAGCCGCACTCAGGAAATCATGCGTAAGCTTTGATTAGTGCGGGCACGATTACTTTCGTGCAGATTACCGACGCCCGGCCTGATACCGGCGGCTCAGCGGCGCGACTTCTTCGGAGGCGGCCGTCACCCAAAGGGGCAAGTGACCCGGATCAACTGCCCGACAGCATCGTCTGTCTGCTATACCGACAGCACGTTGGCCCTGCCCATTCTAACTCGCCTACGTTATAAAAGCACGCGCCCGCCCGCACAAGCGCTCGTGTACGAGCAGCGCCCGGCCCTGCAGCGGCAGGCGTTGACTGCGGTCAGCCTCCAGAATCGGCCGGCTGATTCCGAATTTTGACAGAGCCGCGAGGTAAACATGTCGGGTTACACTTTCTACCGCCGGACGCTTTCTGGGGCTGGTTTTTCGAGGAATTCAGCGCCTACGAACGCAGCTGCGGTCGTGCTGCCCATTCCGTACGAAGTTACCGTCAGTTACAGCGGCACGCGCAACGGACCGCGCGATCTTGTGAGGCTTCCACGCAGGTGGAACTGTTGACCGTGAATTCGATGATGAATTGGCGCTGCGCTGGGCGTCCACATCGCTGCTTCGCGCTGGCGCCGAGCATGGAAGGCCCGGCGGCGATGGTGGATGCCATTCAGGAAGCGGTAATGAGCAGGCCCGCGCAGGTAAGTTCGTCGTCGGTCTGGGTGGTGAACACACCGTCAGCGTGGGCGTGGCGTGCAGGCCTGGCGCAGGTCTTTCTGCGCGGACGGGTCGCTGCTGACCGTGCAGACGGGAGCGCACAGCGATTCGCGCCAGCTACGACGATTCTACCTACAGCCACGCCTGCGCCAAGCGGCACTTCCATCAGCTAGGGCCGCTGGCACGATCGGTATTCGTTCTGTCTGCCGGGAAGAGACCGGACTACATCGCTGCCAACCCTGGAGATCAGCGCGGCGTTTCGCCGAGGAGGTTCATGCAAAGGCCGGAGTATCTGGCTGAACTCGGCAGAGTGGGTCAGGGGTTACAAGGTTTTTCTGACCATTGACGACGGGTGGCATTGATCCGGCGCTGATTCCGGCCACGGGAATTTGAGCCGGCGTAATCGAGTTGGTGGCAACCCTGACGTGATCTCGCACCAGCCCAGAACGCCATTATCGTTGGCTTCGACGCCGTCGAACCTGGCGC
>NZ_JADIZS010000023.1:0-170545 GCF_016704685.1 Candidatus Amarolinea dominans | reverse complement strand
TGCCGTCCTGACCCTGCAACATGACGCCGTGGATGGGGTGCGCGTGCGGCGATTGGCGCTGGAGGCTCGCCCGTAGCACGCATCACCACGGCTGCTCATGCCGCGGCCGCGCCGATCATCAGGCGGCGGATTCGGCGCTGGGCGTCTCCAGCTCGTCGAAAGCGCGCATCAGATCGGTATGGCTGATGATGCCGACCAGGCGGCCGTGTTCCATCACCGGTATCGGGTTGGCGTTTTTTTCCACCATCAGGGTGGCCACCTCTTCCAGGTCAGTATCGGGATGGCAGGTCTTGACCGGCGTTGACATGATGTCGCGCGCGGTGGTGCCCAGGATGCGGCGCACCATCTCCTGATACTCACGTTGACCACCGAGCGGAATTTGGGCGTCAAGCAAGGGGAGGTAGCGCGGGTAGTGCGGCCGGGCATGGCGGGCAATCAGGTCAACTTCTTTGACAATGCCTACGAGCGTGTCCCCCTCGAAGACCGGAACACCGCTGATGGCCAGGGTGCGCAGGATGCGCGCAATATCGGCGATGGGCGTGCTCGCCTGAACAATGACAACATTGGTTGTCATAACGTCGCGGGCTTGCATGATGTCCTCCTTGTGTGTGGTTGTTGCATCTATCAGACCGCGATTCACTATGAGTATGATACCAATCAATTGTGATTTGTGCAAGGTCACTGGGCGAGGCGCGGCGCTCTACTGCAAGCGGGCACAAATTGCGCCTGTTTCCTTGGGCGGAGCAGTGGGGCCTATTCCCGCTTGCAGTCTATTTGCAGGCGGCTTGACAAAAGGCGTATCGGCGGGTACGATGAACGCGAAGGAAACACCGATGCGACGAACAGGACTTTGGATGGCTTGCCTGCTGGCTCTGTTGCTGGCCGGCTGTGCCAATGAGCAAAAGACAGCTACCCCGGACCCCGCGCCGACGCTGACGCTGACACCGGCGCCAACGGCCACGCTCAGCGCGGCCGCGGCGCAGGAGAACCTGGCGCTGACTCCTGCACTGGAGCTGGCGCCCGATGTCGAGGCGGCGATGGCGGCCATGGATCGCCTGGCGAGCTATCGCACCTACACCCGCTACGATTTCAGCGAGAAAGCCAGCGCCAGCGCGGTCGCTTCCGGCACGATCAGCATCACGGTGGAGTATGTGCGCCAACCGCAGGAAGCGCAGCGAATTTTGATGGAAGGCACCGGGCAGGGCGCCGAGGATGGCGCGGCAGGGCGGATGGAGACCATCCGCATTGGCGACACCACCTGGACCAACCTGGGTGACGACAACTGGATTCAGACCAGTGAGGAGGCAGGCACGCCTTTTCAGTCGGCCGGCCTCATCTACGACACACCGGAGCTGTTGGTCAGCATCAGCGCGGCGCGCCGTCTGGGCAGCGAGATCATCAACGGCCTGGAAACGGAGCATTATGCGTTCGACAAGCGCCAGTTGAACATTGTCAACGTCGGCGACATGGATGAGGCCCGCGGCGAGTTTTGGATCGCGGCCGACGGTGGCTTCATCGTGCGCTATCGCCTGGAAGCGCATGGCCGTGATATCGAGCTGAGCGAAGGCCAGCGCGGTGAAGGCGCCATTGCGCTGGCCTTCGATGTGCTGGCAAGCAACCGGCCGCTCACTATCGTACCGCCGCCAGTGGAACTGGGGCCGCCGGGCTTTACCGCCGGCGGGTTTCCCCTGCCACCCGGTACCCGCACCACCTTGACCAGCCGCAACTTTTCTTCGTTCCTTGCCAACCAGTCACCCGCCGATGTAGTGGCCTTCTACAAGGACAAGCTGCCGGTCACAGGCTGGAGCCTGCTGCCCGCTGAGGGATTTGCCTCCGGCGAGATCACCAGTTTGGTGTATCAAAAGGGCAGCGACAAGATTGCCATCAGTATCACGATTGATCAGGACAGCGGTCAGACGCAGATCCTGGTCTCGGTTGAAGCCGCGCCGTAGCGGCGTTCTGCCAGCAGGCGCTAATGACTTGCAAAAGTTGCGCTTGCCTGGTAAAGTATCCGACAAAGGAGGTCGGTCGTGCCAATGATGTCACCGCGCCGCACCAAACATCGCGTCCCTCTCGGGTCGAGCCGCTGCGCATCCCAGCCTGCAGGCTGCCAGTATCGTGCTGGCGGCGCTCATTTTGGAATTAATGTCGTGTTTCGGCTTGAACGATAGAGGAGACGCAAATGACAACTCAGACACAAGATTCGACAACGATGGCGCCCGCGCGAGAGTATCCGCATGTGTTGCCGGGGCCGCAGTCAGCTATGTTTGTGGCGCGCGACCATATGGCGCTGTCGCCATCATACACCCGATCCTACCCCTTCGTCATTGATCACGGTCGCGGGGCCGAGGTGTGGGATGTAGACGGCAACCGTTTCATTGATTTCAACGCCGGTATTGCCGTGAACGCCACGGGCCATTGTCACCCAAAGGTGGTGGAGGCAATCAAGGCGCAGGCGGACAAGTTCCTGCACTATTCGGGCACCGATTTCTATTACCCTGTGCAGATTGAACTGGCTGAGAAGCTGACGCAGTTGGTGCCGATTGCAGAGCCTTCACTGGTGTTCTTTACGAACTCCGGCGCGGAGGCGGTGGAAGCGGCCCTCAAGTTGGCGCGTTACACCACCGGCCGCCAACGCTTTCTGGCGTTTCGCGGCGCGTTTCACGGCCGCACGATGGGGGCGTTGTCATTGACCGCCTCGAAGTACGTGCAGCGTCGGGGCTTTGCGCCCCTGATGCCGGGCGTGGAGCATGTGGATTACGGTTACTGCTATCGCTGCCCGGTCAACTTGACCTATCCGGGCTGCGGTATCGAGTGTGTGCGGCGCATTGAAACTGAGGTTTTCCGCACGAATGTGCCACCGCAAGAGGTGGCCGCCATTTTCATGGAGCCGGTGCAGGGCGAGGGCGGCTATGTGGTTCCGCCGCTGGAATGGATGCAGGCGCTGCGCGCGCTGTGTGACAAATACGGCATCCTTCTGGTGGCCGATGAGGTGCAGAGCGGTTTTGGACGCACGGGCAAGATGTTCGCCATGGAGCATTTTGGCGTGGAGCCTGACATCATCTGCCTGGCGAAGGGGATCGCCAGCGGATTGCCGTTGGGAGCCATGGTGGCGCGCAAGCGCCTGATGACCTGGCCGCCGGGGGCACATGCCAGCACGTTTGGCGGCAACCCCCTGTCGTGCGCGGCGGCCCTGGCCACGATTCAGTTGATCGAAGATGAGTTCATGGAGAATAGCCGCGTGCAGGGCGAGTACCTGAAGGCGCGTCTGCAGGAGATGGCCGGGCGTCATCCGACGATCGGGGATGTGCGTGGCCTGGGCTTGATGGTGGGCGCAGAACTGGTCAACGATAAGCTCACTAAGGAGCGCTTCGGAGAACTGCGCAACGAGTTGGTAGATCAGTGTTACTTCCATGGTCTGCTCATCCTCGGCTGTGGCCCCAACACGATTCGCTTTGCGCCGCCGCTGATGATCCCGCGTGACCTGATTGATGAGGGTCTGATCATCTTCGAGCGGGTGTTGAGCGAACTCGAGGAAGTGCATGAATTGGCGTGACGCCGATATACTGCAAGCGGGCACGAATTGCGCCTGTTTCCGTAGGCGGAAAAGTGAAGTCTATTCCCGCTTGCAGCATAGTAAGAGTTCGTAGAAATATGACGTTGCAGAGTGCGAGCGAATCAAGAAAGGACGGACTGAATGAACCATAATCACGATCACGATCACGACCACGATCACGATCACGACCAGGACGACGAGGGTATGGAGATCATCGTGCTAAGCGATGAGGACGGCAATGAACAGGAATTTGTCCTGGTGGAGGTCATCACGGTGGCCGGCAGCGACTATGCGGTGCTGACACCGCTGGATGACGACGAAGCCGATGATGAGGAAGAGGAAGACGACGAGGACAAGGACGAAGACGAGGACTCGGAGACGCCTTTGATGATTCTACGCATCGAAAAAGAGGGCGACGAAGAGGTTCTGGTCGAGATCGAAGACGAAGCGGAGTTCGAACAGGTGGTGGCGGCCTGGGAAGAAAAGGCTGAGTAGGATCAGAGCATACACCGGGTTTCGGGCAGAGACCCGGTGTGTGCTTTTTCATCACCGCTCGCCGTGGACAGCCATGCCCTTGAGAATTTTCGAAGGAGAACCTTTCATGCAGGAACCCATACAGAATCGGTCGCAGGATCATCAATTCATGTCCGCCATCGCGTCGGCGCCGCACGCAGGTGGTCGCCTGCGCAGAGAGGTCAGAGGGGTTAATTTAACTGCCATGACCCTCATCGCCGGGTTGTTTCTGCTGCTGACGGGGCGACCCGTGGCCGCACAGGTCGCGCCAGGCGGCTGCCGGGAGCTTGTGGTCAATGGGGGTTTCGAGGCAGCTACCCTGGCTCCCTGGCAGGAATCCTCGGCGGCAGGTTTTCCATTGCTCGATGGCTTTTTTGTTCACAGCGGCAGTCAAAGCGCCTGGTTGGGCGGATACACGAACGCCAGCGACTACCTGACGCAGACGCTGACGTTGCCGGCCGGCGCCACCCAGGCCGCGCTGCAACTGTGGGTGCAGATTGACACCACGGAAGCGAACAATGCCGCGGCCCTTGACATCTTCACTGTGGAGATCAAGGACGCGGCGGGTAATCTGCTGGGCACTGTGGCCAGCCTGAGCAACCAGGACCACAGCGCGGCCTGGAGCCTGCGCACCTACAATGTGCTGGCGTATGCGGGTCAGACTGTGCAGTTGGTCCTGCACGGCGCCGGCAGCGTGGATAACAACGTCACCGATTTTCATGTGGACGACATCAGCCTGGCCGTGTGCGCCGCCGATCAGAAGGTTTTCCTGCCGTGGCTGCGCAAGTAAGAGGGCGCCAGCGAATCCAACAGTCGCCGTGATCGAGGATCGCCCGGCGCCGGGCGATTTCGGCACGCCTCTGCTGCCAATGAAAAACCAATGAAAAAGACGCCGGGTGAATCACCCGGCGTCTTTTTCATTTTTTCTTCTTATACTGGCTGGGGGATAGGGACTCGAACCCCAACACGCAGATCCAGAATCTGCTGTCCTGCCAATTAGACGATCCCCCATTGCGATAGCAGCGAGAGAATTTTAGCACAAGGGCCGTGCTGTGACAAATCTACGGGGCGCGTGAACCAGATCCTGGCCGATCAGGCAAAGCGCCCCAGGAACGCTTCACAGACGGTGACGAACTGAATGGGGGTCTCCTGCATCGGATAGTGGCCGGAGTTGGACATGACGTGCAGCTCGGCGTTGGGCAGCCACTGCATGACGGTAGCCTGCACGAACGCGGTCGGCACGCCACCATCATACTCGCCGGTCATGGCCAGAAATGGCGTCTGGCAGCCAGGCATGTCCGCAGCAAAATCCTCGCCTGCCCACATCGTGAAGTAGTCGCGGAAGGCCTCTGGCGTGGTCGTGCGCAGCGACTCGCGAATCATGTATTGTTCCCAGACCGGCGTATTGCGGTTGCCGGTGGTGACCATGCAGATGATGCCGCGGTTGGCGGGGATTTCCCAGGCGGTGGAGAAGAGCTGGTGACCGCCCGCGTCCAGTTCGATGTGACAGGCAGGCACGGGGCAGACGCCCACGACCGCCTTGAGGCGATCGCCATGATGGGCGCACAGGTACTGCGCCACTTTGCCCATCATCGAATGACCGATGAAATGGAACTTGTCCCAGCCCAGCGCCGCGGCCAGGGCGACGACATCGCCCGCCACTTCCGCGTTGGTGTGCTGGCCGGCGATGTCCATCGAACCGCCGTAGCCGCGCGGGTCGGCGAAGCAATAGGTGAACTTGTCCTGATCCAGCAGATGCTGAATCGGTTGGAATACGCCGCGATCGCCGAGCCAGCCACCCAAAACGATGACTTTTTCGGCGCCGCTGCCGATCACTTCGTGTGCGAGAATCGCTGCTGTGGTCATGTTGAAACTCCTGATAGAAAATAGTTCAAGGCGGCCAATTTCGCCAGCGCCACGTCGAGGCGACGCAGGACGGTGGTTGCGCCCAGCGCCTTCATGCTGGTGAACAGCGGCGGCGTCACCGGTTTGCCGCTGATGGCGATGCGCAGAATGCCAAACAACTGCCCGGCGCTGAGGTGCAGGGTTTCTGCCAGGCCGCGCAGGGTGGATTCGACATGCTCTGGGTCCTGCAGGTCGCCCAGGCTGACGAGCGCGGCGCGTGTGGCGCTGAGCGCCTGCTGCGAAGCGGCCGCGTCGAGCTTCTTAGCGATGAGCAGTTTGCTGTCGTAAGCGGGCAGCGCTTCGATCAGAGCAAAGTCCAGCATAGCGGCAGCCTCAGAGAGCGTCTTGATGCGCTCCTGCACATCCACCAGCAGGATGTCGAGCACGGGGTTTTCGGCCAACGTCGCGGCATCCAGGTTGAGCGCCGCGGCCAGGAAGGGAATCAAGCGGCGCTTGAGTTCGGCCGGCGCCAGGTTGCGCACGTAGACGCCGTTGAGCCACTCCAGCTTGCCATAGGGCAGCGCGGCCGGCGCGGCGTTGATGCCGGTCAGATCAAAGCCGGCGATGGCTTCCTCTTTGGTGAAGACCTCGCGGTCGCCGCCCATGGACCAGCCAACGTTGGTGAGCAGGTTGAAGACGGCTTCGGGCAGGTAGCCTTCGCTGCGCAGCTCTTCGACGAAGACCGGGTATTCCTTATCGCCCACGCGCACCTTGCGTTTGCTCATCTTGCCCTTGCCGCTGGGGTCGAGAATGACCGGCAGATGGGCCATGACCGGGATTTCCCAGCCAAAGGCCTGGTAGAGCAGGACGTGGCGCGGGGAGGACGCGATCCACTCATCCGCGCGCAGGATGTGGCTGATTTCCATGAAGTGGTCGTCCACCACCACCGCCAGGTGATAGGTGGGCAGGCCATCGGACTTGAGTAGCACCACGTCATCCAGGGTGCTGTTGCTGAAGATCATCTCGCCGCGCACGGCATCGTGAACCGCGGTGTCGCCTGTCCGCGGCGTGGCGAAGCGCACGATGAAGGGCGCGCCCGCGGCCTCGATGGCGCTCCGTTCGGCCGCGCTGAGGTGGCGGCAGTGGCGATCATAGCCGGGCGGTTGCTTGTTGGCTGTCTGCTCGGCGCGCATCGCTTCCAGGCGTTCCGCGCTGCAATAACAGTGGTAGGCGTGCCCGTTGTCCACCAGCCAGTTGGCCCACTGCTGATAGAGAGCGGCGCGTTCGGTCTGCGTGTAGGGGCCATAGGGGCCGCCCACATCGGGGCCTTCATCCCAATCGAGGCCGAGCCAGCGCAGGTTGGTCATCAGGTCTTGCACCGAATCGGCCACGAAGCGCTTCTGGTCGGTGTCCTCGATGCGCAGCAAGAACTGGCCGCCGTGGTGGCGGGCAAAGAGATAGTTGAACAGCGCCGAGCGGGCGCCGCCGATATGTAAATAGCCGGTGGGGCTGGGGGCAAAACGCACACGAACAGCACGATCGGTCATACAGAACATTCCTCCCTGAGAAATCAGAAAGCGATTGTAGCATAGACAAGGCCCGTGGCAAGTTTTTGATGCTGCCGGGGCGTTTCTATCTCAACACTCCATCCCCCCTTGACCTTGCCCGTTTGCCCGGCCTCGTTTACAATGAAAGTGCAACACTGTTCAGGCATCCTGCGCCGACTACAGCCGCCGAATGAATTCGGGGCGCAAGGGCGTGCCGCCGCAAGGTCGGCCTGCGCCGACCAGGATTGCGTCCACGCAGGTGGACGCCCGGCCGTCACGCCCATCAGGTGCGATTTCAGTGGCTTGCTTGCGACGGCGCACCGCCTGAGCAGTTGCTGGTCGTGAACCTAGCTGACGGAGAACTGTTATGCAAAACCTGTCTCACCTGCTGGCCGGAATTCCCCTTCGGCCACGGTTGCCATTTCGGATAAGGCACGGGCGCTTGAAGGCGCAGGGCCGCGATATCATCGCGCTGGCCGGCGGCGATCCTGATTTCAAGACGCCGCAGCACATCATTGACGCCGCGGTCAAGGCGATGAACGCCGGCGACACCAACTACCCGCCCGCGCAGGGTAAACCCAAGCTGCTGGAAGCCATCGCGGCCAAGCTGGAACGCGAGAACCGCGTCAAGGTCAACCCCGGCCAGATCATCGTCACCCCCGGCGGCAAATGGGCGCTCTATCTCGCCATCGCTGCCCTGGTCAACCCCGGCGATGAGATCATGATCCTGGAACCGGCCTGGGTCAGCTATGATCCCATTGTCACCGTCAACGGCGCGGCGCCGGTGCATGTCAGCCTGCCCAGCGACCAGAATTTCCTGGTGACAGAAGAGATTCTGCGCCGGCACCTGTCGCCCAGGACCAAAGCGATCATGGTCAACAGCCCCAGCAACCCGACCGGCCGGGTGCTGACACGGCCCGAAATTGACGCCATCGTCGCGGTGGCGAACGCGGCCGATCTCTATGTCATCAGCGATGAGATTTATGAGTACCTGCTGTTCGACGGCGCGCTGCATTACTCATTGGCGGCTGAGCCGGGCATGGCCGCGCGCACGATCACGGTCAACGGCTTCAGCAAGGCCTTGCCATGACCGGCTGGCGCCTGGGCTGGCTGGCGCGCCGCAGCCCATCGTCAAGCTGGCGATGAAATTGCAGACGCACAGCGTCACGTCCGCGGCCTCGTTTGTCATGGCCGCGGGGATCGCGGCGCTCAACGGCCCGCAGGACTGTATCCAGGAAATGGTTGCCTCCTATGCCGCGCGCCGGCGCTTCATGCTGGACGCGCTGGAGGAGATTCCAGGCATCGCGTGCGCTCCCATCGAAGGCGCGTTCTACCTGTTTCCCACCTTCCCAAACACCGCTCTGAACAGCGCAGGTGGCCGATGCCCTGCTGGAAAAGGCCGATATCGCCTGCACCCCGGCATCGAGTTCGGCGCCGGCGAAGGGCATGTGCGCTTCAGCATCGCCACCGCCATGAGCGACCTGGAACGCGGTGGAACGGTTGGCGCGTGGCGCCGGGGCTGTAGGTTGAGGAGATTCGGGCAGATTGCACAAAGGAGCGGGGCGCCGGTTTGGATAGTTCTGTTGTGAATGCACAAATGGTCGAAAACAGCTTTTGTACAGGCTGAACGTGGCAAGTTGGCCCGTGACTGTGATAACCCTCCTGCGTTGTGCGTGAACACGCACCTGATTCGCAGGGAGGATTTTTGTGCGATGAAAGAGAAACTGTTTCGTTTTGGGGTGCGCGTATCCGCGCTCCTGGCCACTCTGGGGGTTTTTAGCATGCTGGCGCCCCGTGTCTTTGCCGGCGATGGCATTGATCCGCTCAATGATCCTGCGATCGGCCTCAATGTGATGTGGATGCTGATCGCCGGTTTCCTGGTCTTCTTCATGCAGGCCGGCTTTGCCCTGGTGGAGGCTGGTTTCACCCGCGCCAAAAATGTGGCGCACACGATGATGATGAACATCATGGTGTTCTGCATCGGCGCCCTGGGCTACTGGCTGACCGGCTTCGCCTTACAGTTTGGCGCGGTCAACTTCACCTATCCGGCCGTCGGCGCGGCGGCCGCCTGGGCGCACTCCCCCACAACCCTGGGCGACATGGCGGGCCTGTTGGGCACGCCGCTGCTGCGCTTCGGCCAGGTGGGCCTGCTGGGCGGCAGCGGTTTCATGCTCATGGGCGTCGGCGCCAACGTGGCCGTGCTCTCCTTCTTCCTCTTCCAGATGGTCTTCATGGACACCGCGGCCACCATCCCCACTGGCTCGATGGCCGAACGCCTGAAGTTCAGCGGTTTCGTCCTGATGAGCCTCTGGGTCAGCATGTTCATCTATCCGCTGGTCGGCGGCTGGGTGTGGGGCGGCGGCTGGCTGCAAAACCTGGGCCGCTTTGCCGGGCTGGGCAACGGCGCGGTGGATTTCGCCGGCTCTGGCGTGGTTCACATGATCGGGGGCACTCTGGCGCTGGTGGGCGCGATCGTCATCGGCCCGCGCATCGGCCGCTTCAACAAGGATGGCAGCGCCAACGCCATGCCGGGTCACAACATTCCAATGGGGATCCTGGGCACGATCATCCTTTTCTTCGGCTGGTTTGGCTTCAACCCCGGCTCATCGCTGGCCTTCATGGGCGCAGGCCGCGTGCTGGCGGTCAACGCGGCGATCAACACCCTGCTGGCCGGCGCGGCCGGTGGCGTAGCCGCCATGACCCTGATGTGGCTGGTGGGGCCAAGCAAGAAGCCAGATCCGGGTCTCTCGGTCAACGGTGTCCTGGCCGGCCTGGTTGCCATCACGGCATCGTGCGCCTTCGTTGACTCACCGGCCGCCGTGTTGATCGGCCTCATCGCCGGTGTGCTGGTGTGCGCTGTGACCTTCGGCCTGGAGAAGCTGCAGATTGATGATCCGGTGGGCGCTGTGCCCGTCCACTTTGCCAACGGCCTGTGGGGCGTGCTGGCGGTGGGCATTTTCGCCAATGGCAACCCTTTCACCGATGGCTGGAACGGCGTGGCCGGCCCAGTGCGCGGTCTCCTCTACGGCAGCTCAAGCCAGATAGTGGCGCAGGGGTTGGAAGCGGTCTCGGTGATTGTGGTTGTGGGCGGGCTGTCCTACGCCTTCTTCAAGGTGTTGAACGCGCTCAAGCTGCTGCGCAGCGAGCCGGCGCATGAGCTGCACGGTCTTGACCTGCCGGAGATGGGCGTGCCCGGCTACACCAACGTGGACGTACTGATGCCTGGCGGCAACTTCCGCACCCCGCGGCCCGCCATCCGCCCGGCCGGCGGCCTGGCAGGCAAGTAGGCTGAGCGCCATATCCAGCGGCTGGCGCGGGGCGCAGGCAAAGAGCAAAGGACAGACTGATGACAAAGAAAATCGAAGCGATCATTCGCGAAGAAGCACTGAACGATGTCATGGACGCGCTGCGCGCGATCGGCATCATGGGCATGAACGTCATCGAGGTGCGCGGGCATGGTCGCCAGGGCGGCATTGAGCTTTCCTGGCGCGGCACCTCCTACCACATGGACTTGCTGCCCAAGGCGCAGGTCAACATCGTGCTGAGCGATCACAACGTGGAGAAGACCATCGAAGCGATCATGGCCGCGGCCCGTACCGGCAAGGAGGGCGACGGACTGATCTTCATCTATCCGGTGGATGACGTGGTGCGCATCCGCACCGGCGAGCGCGGGCGCGAGGCGCTGATGTATCCAGATGACATTGACACCCGCCGCGGCGTCAGGAACGGTCGCTAAGCAGCCTGACGGCGCAGCCAGAAGCTGGACAGGATTTACAGGATGAACAGGATGCCGCGGTTCATCCCGTGAATCCTGTCTTTTTGTCCGGATTCCCGAAGCCGGGCGCAGACCGGCCTTTGCTTTGCCGTTGACCTCATGCTATACTGCAAGCGGGGATAGACTTCACTTTTTGGAGAGATTTTCTTGATGACGCGGCCTTTGATTTTGCTGACTAACGATGATGGGATTCATTCGCCGGGCCTGATGGCGGCGATCGAGGCGGTGCATGATCTGGCCGATTTGGTGGTGGTGGCGCCGAAGGATCAGCAAAGCGCCATGGGGCGCAGCCTGCCTGGCGGCATCAGCGGCGCCATTTTTGTGGAAGAGCTGCGTCTGAACGGCGACCGTCTGCCGGCCTACTCAGTGCCTGGCTCTCCGGCTCAGGCGGTCCTCTATGGCCTGCACGAAGTCTGCCGCCAGCAGCGGCCGGACCTGGTCCTCTCCGGCATCAACTATGGCGAAAACCTGGGCACCAGCGTGATGGTTTCGGGCACGGTGGGAGCGGCTTTGCAGGCGGCGGATATGGGCGTGCCCGCGCTGGCAATTTCGCTGGAGACCGATCCCGCCTACCATGCTCGTTTCGGTTACGACGTTGATTGGCGCACGGCGGTGCATTTTACCCGCTGGTTGGCAGGCTTGGCGCTCTCCCAGCCCTTCCCGCCTGACGTGGATGTGCTCAAGATGGACATTCCCGCAGCCGCCACGCCGCAGACGCCCTGGCGTCTGACGCGGCAGTCGCGCTTGCCCTATTACGAGACGATCCCGAGTGATCGCCTGCGCTTCGAGGACGAGGTGCGTTTGCCCTATCAGATCAAGATTGACCGGGCGCGCCTGGAGTCCGACTCCGACATCTACGCGCTGCGGTGGATCACATCGTGTCGGTGACACCGCTCAGCCTTGACATGAGCTCACGCACCCTGCTCAGCCAGTTCGCGGCACAGCTAGGGTCGTAGCATGCGCCGCGCATAGCGCCCCGCCCAGGCGCGCAGCGGGCGCATGCGGGTGATCAGCCGGGGAGGCGCCGCGACCGGCCGCATTTGCCCCTGCGCCTGGTATCCCGCATCGAAGGCCAGGCCAGCCACATCATCGGCCGCCTGCGCGCGTCCCAATGCTCGCGCCGCGTCGGTGTAGCGTCGCCACTCCTGCGGGTCCTGCACCAACCAGCGCCTGAGCGTGCGCACAACCTCGGCCGAGGTCGGCGCCCACACGCCGGCGCCATGCTCCACCACATGCTCCACATTGCCGGTCTCCTGGCCCTGAATTGCGCTGTGCAGAATGATTGGCAGCCCCGCGGCCAGCGCCTCGCTCACCGAAAGGCCGCCGGCTTTGGTCAAGACGATGTCCGAGGCATGCATCAGCGTGGGCACCTCGCGCGTAAAGCCGTAGATGTGGGTGGGATTGCGCCAGGCCACAGCGCGCAGATGCTCTTCCAATTCTTCGTTACGACCGACGACCACAACCAACTGCGCAGGCAGGCAGGCTGCATCAATTGCAGCCGCCAGGTCGGCCACATGACCGATGCCCGCGCCGCCGCTCATCAGCAGAATGGCCGGCGTATCGGCCTCCCAACCCAACTCCGCTCGCAACGTGCTGGCCGGGGCCGTCGGTTGACCAAAGCGCCGATCCACAGGGATGCCGGCGACCACGATATGCGCGTCGTCCATGCCGCAGGTGAGGGCTTTGCGCCGCACGACCTCCGACGGCACCACGCAAAGCGTATCGTGCGGCGAGAACCAAACCGCATGGACGGTGGAACCGAGGTCGGTGATGACGGTGATATGTGGAATCGGGCGGCCCAGGCGGGCGCTGGCCGCGGCCACCGCTTCGCTGTAGAGCATGTACACCGAAACGACCACATCGGGCTGCCAACGCACCAGGAGCCGCGTCATGGTGCGCGTCAGCAGCAAGCGCGCAGACAGGCCAAACAGCGCAGCCGACAGCGGCGAATCGGTCGCCTCGTGCTGTAACTGGTAGAGAGTGGGCGTGGCTTGCACCTGGTTGAGGTAATTTTCCTCGGCCAAACGGAACGCCATCGGTGCATGAGGCTCGTGCAGCGGATTGACAATCGCAGTGACGACACGGTCGCCATAGCGAGCGCGCAACGCTCCATCCAGCGCGTTAGCGGCGCTGCGGTGCCCCGCGCCTGCATCCGCGGTCAAGATGAGAATCCGTACCGATTGCGATTCAGTCATAGTTACCTGCCCGTGACGATGCTCAACACGAAATCGAGTTTGATGGCAGTGTTATCCCACGGGGTCGAAAATTTGTCAAGCAGCAGGGCGGAGATTGGAGATTGGAGATCGGAGATTGGAGATCGGAGATTGGAGATTGGAGATTGGAGATTGGAGATCGCCTGGTGGTGGGTGAACTTGGCAGCAGGGGATGCCATGTGCTATGATTGGCCCTATGATGAAAGACCTTGTTTGGACATGCAGGCCCCCGATCGTGGACGATCGGGCTACGAAATGAAAGCCTCCGGCCTGGCGCCGCGACGATGATTGCCGGTATGGTGCTGGCGGCCGGGCGTTCCTCGCGCATGGGCCGGCTCAAGCCACTGCTGCCGTGGGGCCAGAAAACGGTCATCGAGCAGGTGGTGACCACCCTGCTGACCGCGTCATTGGCGGATCTGCTGGTGGTGACCGGGTACGAGCATGAGGCGCTGGCGGCCGTGCTGCAAGGCTATCCGCTACGTGTCGTTTTCAACCCCGATCACGCCGCCGGCGAGATGATTTCATCCATCCAGGTGGGGCTGCGCGCCCTGGGGCCAACGGTGAACGCGGCGCTGATTGCGGTGGGGGATCAGCCGCGCATCCAGGCGGGCACCATCGCCGCCGTGATGGCGGCCTGGCGCGATGGCCCGCCGCAGCGCATCATCATCCCCAGCTACCGGATGCGGCGCGGGCATCCCATCTGTTTACCGCGTGCGGTATGGCCGGCCGTGCTGGCGCTGAGCTGGCAAGACAGCCTGCGCTCCCTCTGGACCTCGCTGGCTGGACAGATCGAGCATATCACGTTGGACAGCCCGACGATTTTGAGCGACATGGATACCCCGGACGATTATCTGCGGGAGGTAGGCGCAAGCGTAACCGATGGACACGATTTATCACCGACTGAACGACCTGCTTGACCAGGGCGAAACCGTGGCCCTGGCGACCATCACCGAGGTGCGGGGATCGGTGCCGCGTGAGGTGGGGGCCAAGATGATTGTTCATCCGCTGGGCCAGCACGTGGGCACGATTGGCGGCGGCTGCGGCGAGGCCGATGTCATCCGCGCGGCGCTGGATGTGATCCAAACCGGCGAACCGCAGAATATCCATGTGGATCTGACCGAGGACATCTCCATGCAGAGCCTGGGCGTCTGCGGCGGCATCATGAATGTCTTCATTGAACGTTGGGGCCAATGACCGATCCGATTCTCACGGCACTGCTTGCCTCTCTCGACGACAAACGCGGCGTGGCCCTTGTCACCGTGATCGCTGCGGCCGGGCCGTACCAGGCCAGCCAGGGGCGCCGGGCATTGGTCTGGCGAGATCAACCACCGCTGGGCGACCTGGGCCTGGGTGAGCTGGACGCGCGCGTCCTGACTGATGCGGCCGCGGTGCTGAGCGGCAAGCAGCATCGCACCCTGGATTACAGCCAGGAGATGGGCGCGACGCTGCGTGTCTTCGTGGAGGTGCAGCGCCAGCCGCCGCATCTGGTCATCGTGGGCGCGGGCCACATCGCCGTGCCGCTGGCCAGCCTGGGGAGTTTGTGCGGATTCACCGTCACTGTGCTGGACGACCGGCCGCAGTTTGCCAACCGTCAGCGTTTTGCGCAGGCCGATCAGGTTCTGGCCGCGCCGCTGCGCGAGACGGTGCATGCCATGCTGACCGACGGCCGCCTGGACAAGGACTCCTACATCGTCCTGGTCACGCGCGGCCATCAGTACGACATTGATTGCCTGCTCGAAGTACTGGACGCGCCGCTGGCCTACATCGGCATGATCGGTTCGCAGCGTCGGGTGAGCGCCGTCTTCCAGCTTCTCAACCAGGAGCAGGGCATCCCGCCAGAGAAATTCAGCCGTATCTACGCGCCCATCGGCCTGGACATTGGCGCGCGCACCCCTGCGGAAATTGCCGTCTGCATCATGGCCGAAATGATCAACGTCCTGCGCAGCGGGCCCGCGCGTTCATTGGCCGCTGCCCGCCGCGTCCGGGACGAGCAGCGCCTCCTGCGGGTGACTGTCTGAACGGCGCCAGCCTGCGCATTCAGCAATTCAGCAGCCAATATTTTGCCGCTTGACAAACCGCCGCGCGCGTGCTATGCTGTGATTAGCCACAAGCTTGCCCCCCGCCTTTCGATCCGCCTCCCGATTTCGGAAGTCCTCGGCGAGAAACCGCTCCCGGCTGCCCCGAGACATCCTTCAGCAGTCAGGAACTGTCCCTGACCCCATCCGTTTCGATCGCTGCACGAAAGGAGTCCGTTGTCATGTTGCGCTGGTGTTCTGCTCTCTCTTTTCTCTCTTCTATTTTCTCTTTTCTATCTTCACCACACCTTCCTGTCTCGCGACTGACGGCGCGTCCGCTGCTGGTCGTCCATCTGCTGGTGGTTTGCAGCCTGCTGTTCTCAGCCGTGGCTGCTGCTACCCCCCCCCCCACCCCCAGATAAATACCGCTACTAAACCCATGTCCCCTGATCCCAATTTCGATCTCATTTCCGATCCCGATGCGACGCCCGCCTGCGGTCGTGCAGTTGACGCTGGCCGCGGCGCGGCAGGTCGAGCCGGCGGGGGTGGTCACCTACACCGTGGTCATCACCAACACCCTGGCCGACCGCGGCTTGAGCGGGCTGGTGGTGAGCGATACCCTGCCGCTGGAACTGGCCTACTGGCCGGCCGGGGAGAGTGAGTTCAGCTACCTGGAGGCCGAACGCCGGCTGGAGTGGGCCATCGGCCAACTGGCCGCGGGCGCCACGCTGACCGGCACGTTCCAGGCGCAGGCGCTGGGCGCGGTCAACGGGCAGGTCATCACGAACACGGTCGCCATCGTGGGCGAGGAGGTGGGCGCAGGGGTGGCGGCCAGTGCGGCGATCACGATCACCGCGGCGCCCTGCCTGGGCGAGGACTGTGCGCCAACGCCGACGGCCGAGCCGCCGACGGCCACGCCGACGGTCGAGCCGCCGCCCTGCCAGGACGAGGAGTGTACGCCAACGCCGACGGCCGAGCCGCCGACCGCCACACCGACGGCGACGGTCGAGCCGCCGCTTTGCCAGGACGAGGAGTGTACGCCAACGCCGACGGCGACTTGGACACCGACGGCCACACCGACGCCGACGGCCACACCGCCGACCAGGGGCCGGTTGAAAGAGGTGTGGCAGGCCAAGACCTGCGATAGCGCCAACCAGGCCGACTGGGCGCGGCCGGCGCTCTACAGCTACGATCTCTACGGCAACCGCACCGGCGAGACCAACGCGGCCGGCGCGACGGCGACCACAGCGTACGATGCGACCTTCAAGACGTACCCGGTGACCCAGACGACCACCCCCGGCGCGGGCGGCGGCGCAACCCTGATGACGAGCAACACCTATTACGGCGTGAGCGGGGCCGAGGCGAACGGCAGCGGGTTGGCGGGCCAGTTGCAGCGCAGCACCGACGCCAACAGCGCAGCGATCCGTCTGACGTATGACGTGTTCGGCCGCGTGACCGAAATCCGCAAGCCGGGCGCGGGGTGGGCGAACCCGGCCACCGAGAAGTACGCCTACACTGACAGCCCTGCGCCGCTGGCGGTCAGACACAGTTTGCGCGACGATCAGAACGGCGACGCGTCGGGCACAGTGACCTACCTGGACGATTGGGCATTTTACGACGGCCTGGGGCAGGTCATCCAGACGCAGCAGGAGGCCGCGTCCGACAGCCAGAGCATCGTGGCCAGCACGCAGTATCACCCGTTGGGCGGGGTCAAGCAACAGAACGTCCCCTATTTCTATGCGGCCGCCGGCGGCGCGTATCGGCCGCCGGACTGGGGCCAGGCCAAGACGCAGACGACCTATGATGCGCTGGGCCGGCCGCTGGTGGTCACGCAGCCTGACAGCTCGACCACCGAGACCCGCTACGCAGTCGAATACAACCCGGCCGACCCGGATTTCAGCGCCCCGCGGCCTGTGGTCTACACCATCGACGCCAACCGGCGCTTCGTGCGTCGTGCGTCCGACGTGTTCGGCAACCTGCGCAGCGTTTCGGAGAGCACCGGTTCGTGGCCGGCTGGCCAGGCCAATCCCACCTGGGGCAGCGAATACCGCACGCGCTACAGCTACGACGTGGCCGGCCGGCTGCTGACGGTGCAGGATCACGCCAGCAACCAGACGACGCTGACCCACGACCTGTTGGGCCGCAAGACGAGCATGAACGATCCGGACATGGGCGCGTGGCAGTATCGCTACGATGCGGTGGGCAACCTGGTTCCCAATCCAGAAAATCCGCAGAATCTGAATCGTTACAGTTATGCCCTGAATAATTCTATCAGGTTCAGCGACCCCAGCGGACACGCAGCGGTATGTGGTACAAGCGTAGATGGTGGTTGTGGTACCATGCCGCTAATTGTACGATCTTTGCCTGCCACTGGCGATTTGATTCTATTACTGGTTGTCGCTTTTGTGTTTACCACTATTGGTGCGATAGGCGCTGGAAGCAATTTGAGCTATATTGTGGCATCGAGACGCTGGGAACAAGAGCATGGCAAACCGATACTTGTCAAGAAAAACATGACTTCGTCATGATGCTCTTTGCTGTGAACCGATTACCTGATAGCGCCCGAAATCGGTGATGATCACGCGGCTATTACGGACGGAAGTTGCGCAATCAGCCGGGATTTCGACCACGAATCGCCATGAAAAGCCCCTGGAATTCGTGAAAATTCGTGCCATTCGTGCCATTCGTGCCATTCGTGGCTGATTCTGCCCTGCAACGGCAACATGACCGGGCGCACGGTGGGCGGCGTGACCTACACCCTGGTCTACGATGCGGAGAACCGGCTGCAGCCGGTAAAGCAGGGAAGCACGGCGCTGGCCAGCTACACCCATGACGCGGACGGCAACCGGGTCAAGGCGGTGATGGGGAGCAGCACGACGGGCGGATTTTTGCCACGAATTGCACGAATTGCCACGAAGGCAGAAGCTCAATTCGTGCAAATTAGTGAAATTCGTGGCAGGGAAATCTGGTCGGACTTTTGCCACGAATTGCACGAATTGACACGAAGACAGAAGCTCGATTCGTGTAAATGAGTGAAATTCGTGGCAGGGAATTGAGGCCCATCGAGACCGACGCGCATCGCCGAGATTCGCTCATGCCCCCAGTCCGCTTCAGCGGACTTCCCATAACAGCCTGAACTTCAGTTCAAGGCTTGGCTTTGACGAATTGCCCGGCCTCAGGTACAATAGTCCGGCGCCTGCTTACAGGCGCCTTTATTTGCGCGGTATGAAGAATGCATCCACATCAAGCGCCAGCGCAGACAACGCCGATGGTGCAAGAAACGAAATGATTAACGAAAAATACGTGGCAAGACGTTCATCGTAAGATAGTAAAGTAAGATAGTAAAAAGGAGATCGTAGAATCGTGGCTCAAATTTCATTAGCGGCGCAGCAGCGCGACCCATCTGCCCATGTCAACCAACTGCGCCAGCAGGGCCTGGTGCCTGCGGTAATGTACGGACACAATATCCCGGCCGAATCCATTCAGATCGAACGGATCAGCCTCGATAAGGCGGTCAAGCAGGGCGCTCTGACCCACCTGACCACGCTCGATCTGGGCACCCGCCAGGTGGCCGTGCTTATCAAGGAACTGCAGCGCCATCCTGTCAAGCGCAATCCATTGCACGTGGACTTCTACCAGGTCTCCATGACGGAAGTGATTGAGATTGCGGTGCCGATCAGGCTGGTTGGCGCACTACAATCTAGCCTGGGCAGTGATTATGTGCTGGTGCATAACCTGGAGGCCGTCATGGTCTCCTGTCTGCCCAGCAACATTCCCAATGCGCTGACGATTGACATCAGCCAACTCACAGCCGAGCACCACATCCTGCACGCCAGAGACCTCGTCATTCCGGCCAACGTTAAATTGGCAATCTCGGCTGACGATGCCGTGGTGATGGTCAGCCGTACCCGCGCCGCCGTCTCTGAAGATACCGGTGAGGCCGCCACGACGAGCACGGCTGCCGAACCGGAAGTCGTGATCAAGGGCAAGGCCGCCAAGGGCGAAGAACTCCCGCCCGAGGATACGAAGAGGAAGTAAGCAACCTCGCTGCTTGTTGGCCGATTCTGCTTATGCTGAAACCGGGTTTCATCACTGAAACCCGGTTTCTTAGTGCTTTTTTATGTTAGAATTCAGCCTTTTGTGCGCGTGAAGTCCACGCTCGACACGACCGCAAGGATCAATGCAACAAAGCGCCGGGTCATGCGACTGCGCGTGGCGCGCGCTGTCAGGAGAACCAGATCATGGCTCATGACAAATTGATTGTTCGCGGAGCACGCGAACACAACCTGAAGAACATCACCGTCGAGTTGCCGCGCGACCAGCTGGTGGTCATCACCGGCCTCTCCGGTTCGGGCAAGTCGTCGTTAGCCTTCGATACGATCTATGCCGAAGGCCAGCGCCGCTACGTCGAGTCCTTGTCGGCCTACGCACGCCAGTTCCTGAGCGTGATGGAAAAGCCTGACGTGGACCACATCGAGGGCCTCAGTCCGGCCATTTCGATTGACCAGAAGGGCGCCAGCCGCAACCCGCGCTCCACCGTGGGCACCACCACCGAGATCTACGACTATTTGCGCCTGCTCTATGCCCGCGTGGGCACACCGCACTGCCCCAACTGCGGCCGCGAGATTGCCCAGCAGAGCGCTCAACAGATTGTGGACTCGATCCTGGAGATGCCAGCCGGCAGCCGTATCCTGATCCTGGCGCCGTTGATCCAGGCGCGCAAGGGCGAGCACAAAGGCATCTTCGAGGATGTGCGCAAGGCCGGCTTCGTACGCGTGCGCGTCAACGGCGAGGTGCATGATGTGGATGAGGAGATCGAGCTCGATCGCTACAAGAATCACACCATCGAAGCGGTGGTGGATCGCCTGGTAGTGGTGAAGGACGGCGAGGGCGCGCTCGATCTTAGCCGCCTGACCGACTCGGTGGAGACCGCGCTGCGTCTGGGCGGCGGCGCCATCCTGGTCAGCGATGTCAGTCAGCGGGACGCGGCTGCGACCGATCGCCTCTACTCCGAGCATTTTGCCTGCGTCCACTGCGGCATCAGCCTGCCGGAGATCGAGCCGCGCACCTTTTCGTTCAACTCACCGCACGGCGCCTGCCAGACCTGCAGCGGCTTGGGCGTGCAGATGGAGTTCGACCCTGAGATGATCGCGTCGAATCCTGATCTGTCGCTGGCAGAGGGCGCGCTCAATGTCAGCGGCTGGGGCAAGCAAGGGCAAAAGGACGAGGAGAATCACTATCGCCAGCTCCTGCGCGCCCTGTGCGCCAAGCACCATATCCCCTTCACGGTTGCGTGGAAGGAATTGAGCAACCGCCAGCGCGAGATCATCCTCTTTGGCGCCGGCCAGGCGGAGTCGGTTGCGATTACGTACCACAACACCGCCGGCCAATTGCGCACCTACGAAACGACTTACGAGGCGGTCATCCCGCACTTGCAGCGGCGCTACCGTGAATCCACCTCTGACTATATCCGCTCCGAGATGGAAGAATTGATGACCTCGCGCCCGTGCCCGGTCTGCGGCGGCAAGCGCCTGCGCCCCGAAGCCCTGGCCGTGACGATCATCAATCAGAACATTGATGTGGTGACGCAGTTCTCAGTGATCGAAGCCCTGGAATGGGTGCGCCTGCTGCAAGGAGAGACGGCGCCGGTCATCACGGTCGCGGCCAATGGCCGCGACGGCGCGCCCGAGAGCCAGCGCGTGGCGAAGTATGGCGATGCCCTGGAGGTGCCTGCGGCCTCACCGCTGACGCAGCGCCAGTGGACCATCGCGCGCCAGATTCTGAAGGAGATTCGCGCCCGGCTCGGCTTCATGGCCGATGTGGGCCTGAACTACCTGTCGCTCAAGCGCGGCACCGCCACGCTGTCTGGCGGCGAGGCGCAGCGCATCCGCCTGGCCACGCAGATCGGCTCGCAGTTGATGGGCGTGCTCTACATCCTGGACGAGCCGTCCATTGGCCTGCATCAGCGCGACAACGCGCGCCTGATTCGCACGCTGATTGCCATGCGCGACCTGGGCAACACCGTGCTGGTGGTTGAGCATGATGAAGAAACGATGCGCGCGGCCGATTGGATCGTGGATATGGGGCCAGGCGCGGGCGAGCACGGCGGTCAGGTGGTCTGCTCCGCGCCGCGCGATCGCTTCATCGAGTGTCCCGACTCGTTGACGGCCCGCTATCTGCGCGGCGAAGAGCGGATCGAGGTGCCGACCAAGCGCCGCGACGGCAACGGCAAGACCCTGCTCATCAAACACGCCACGGAGAACAACCTGCAAGGCGTGGATGTGCGCATTCCCCTGGGCAAGTTCATCTGTGTGACCGGCGTCTCCGGCTCCGGCAAGTCGAGCCTGGTGATCGAGGTGCTCTACAAGCGCCTGGCGCAGAGCCTCTACCGGGCCAAGGACAAGCCGGGCGCGCATGAGACGATCCTGGGCATCGAGCAGTTGGACAAGGTGATTGACATTGACCAGAGCGCGATCGGACGCACGCCGCGCTCCAATCCGGCCACCTATACCGCTCTCTTCGGCCCGCTGCGCGATCTCTTTGCCCGCCTGCCGGACGCCAAACTGCGCGGTTATGGGCCGGGGCGCTTCTCGTTCAATGTCAAGGGCGGGCGCTGTGAGGCCTGCCAGGGCGATGGCACCATTCGCATCGAGATGCAGTTCCTGCCCGATGTTTGGGTGCCATGCGAAGTGTGCCACGGCAAGCGCTACAACCGGGATACGCTGCAAATTTTGTACAAGGGCAAATCCATCGCCGACACGCTCGACATGACGGTGGAAGAGGCGCACGAGTTCTTCAACAACATCCCGGCCATTCGCAACAAGCTCAAGACCCTGGAAGCGGTGGGTCTGGGCTATATCCGCCTGGGGCAGGCAGCCACCACCTTGAGCGGCGGCGAGGCGCAGCGCATCAAGCTGAGCAAGGAGCTGAGCCGTCGCGACACCGGCGATACGCTCTACATCCTGGACGAACCGACGACCGGCCTGCACTTCGCGGACACGCGGCGCCTGCTGCAGGTGCTGCACGACTTGGCCGACCGCGGCAACACCCTGGTGGTCATCGAGCATAACCTGGATGTCATCAAGTCGGCCGACTGGGTGATTGACATGGGGCCGGAGGGCGGCAACGGCGGCGGCCGCATCATCGCCGAGGGACGCCCGGAAGAGGTGGCGCAGGTGTCGGCCTCCTACACCGGCCAGTTCTTGCAGCATGTCTTGCCGCAGATCGGGCGCCTGCCAGTCTCGGCAGCGTTCGACCCGTCCACCCCTGTGAACTAGCCGCTCCTCGGAGGCCGCTGATGGCGCTGTTTCGTGCTCTGACGCACCGATCGTTTGCCCTCCTCTGGGTCGGGCAGACGATCTCGCGCGTCGGCGATCATCTCTATCAGGTGGCACTGGCATGGTGGGTGCTGGAAAAGACCGGCTCCGCGCTGGCGATGGGCACCGTGCTGACCTTTTCGATGGTGCCGATGCTGCTCTTCGTCCTCATCGGCGGCGTGGCGGTGGATCGCCTGCCGCGGGTGCGCCTGCTGCTGATCTCTGACCTGGGCCGGGGCATCGCGGCGGCGGGCGTGGCATGGCTGGCCCTCAGCGGGCGCCTGGAAATCTGGCACATCTACGGGGCCAGCCTGCTCTTCGGCCTGGCCGACGCCTTCTTTCAACCGGCGTATCTGGCCCTGGTACCGGAGTTGACCCCGGTCAGCGCGCTGACCAGCGCCAATTCACTGACCAGCCTCAGCATGCAGGCCGGCCGCATCGTGGGGCCGGCCCTGGGCGCGGCTCTTGTGGGCCTGGGTGGCACCACGCTGGCCTTTGCCGGCAATGCGCTCTCGTTTTTTGCCGCAGCGCTTTTGGTGCTGCCGCTCCTGCGCCTGTCCACCGCGCCTGCGCCGTCTGCGTCCCAGGGCGTGCATGGGATCGGGCGCGATCTGCGCGAAGGGCTGGCGGTGGTCGCCGGCAGTCCCATTCTGTGGGTGACAATCCTCTTGTTTTCCCTGACCAACATCACGCTGGCCGGGCCGTTTGCGGTGGCGCTACCTTTCCTGGTCAAAGATCACCTGCACGGTGATGTGCGCACCCTGGGCCTGCTTTATGCTGTCTTTCCCATCGGCTATGTCCTCGGCGGGCTGTGGATGGGGCGTTACCCGCGCTTACGTTGGCGCGGTTTGGTGTCCTACGGCGGCGCCATCGTGGCGGGCCTGGGGCTGGCCGTGCTGGGCGCCAACGTGCCGCTGGTCGTCATCTTGCTGGCGGCCCTCATCAACGGCGCGGCGCTGGAGGTCTTTGGCCTGATCTGGACGAACATCCTGCAAACTGTGGTGCCGGGCGACAAGCTGGGCCGTGTGGCGAGCTTTGACATGCTCGGCTCCTTCATGCTGCTGCCGATTGGCTACGGACTGACCGGCTGGGCCACCGAGGCGCTGGGGCCGGCCCTCGTTTTCATCGCTGGCGGTCTGTTGACGGCATTGATTACCGCGCTCGGCCTGTTGCATCCCGCGGTGCGCCGTTTCGATTGAGTGCGACCTCACCCCCTTCTCCTCTCCGCAGAGCGGAGAGGAGAAGGGGCAGGGGATGAGGTGAGGTCACTGGCAGGCGCCGTAGGCGAGTGAGGTCACGAGTTTTCCGTCCGCGCTGAGCAGGTCGGCGCGATCGCCGCCGTTGTTCCAAACGGTATCTTCTGTCCATTTGAGATCGGTCGGCGGTTTGTTCAGCGCCTGCGGGCCGCTGTGGATGCGC
Source organism: Candidatus Amarolinea dominans (assembly GCF_016704685.1). Lineage (NCBI taxonomy): Bacteria > Bacillati > Chloroflexota > Caldilineae > Caldilineales > Candidatus Amarolineaceae > Candidatus Amarolinea > Candidatus Amarolinea dominans. The sequence continues at coordinate 146,346 of NZ_JADIZS010000023.1, read as the reverse complement.
ACGCTGGCGCCAGACGCCAGGGTTAGATCAGCCGGAAGAACAAAGACCTGCTCAGGGATCAAGCGACAAGGAGTGCCGCCGTAGCTCTGCAAACGCCAGCCGGCCAGTGACTGCGGCGCGGTACTCTGGTTCGTCACTGTGACCACCTCATCGTCGCCGGCGTACATCATGCCGGTGATGGCGATCGAGCTATTGACGCTGCGCGTGGCCGCCGGCGCCGGGGTGGGCGTACGCGTCAGGGCAGTGGCGGCAAGTGTCGGCCGTGCAGTAGGCGTGCGCGCCACGGTCGTGGCTGACAGCGGCGGCCGTTTGATGTCACCAGCGCAGGTTTGCGGTGACCAGAGGCCACGCCCTTGCTCTTGCGCCAGCTGCTGCGCCTCACGAAAGACACGATTCAGAGAATAGGGCCGGTCCCTGTAGTAGGTGTACTCCAGCGCAAAGCCCTGCGCAATCGCCTCCAGATTGAACAGACGGCCATCGCTCAGCCACACATAACGCAGCCAGCGCCCGTACTGATCTTTGTCGTCCTGCTGCGGGTCATCCTGCAGATAAACGGTTGCGCCGGCGAGAAGGCGCTTGGCGTTGGCCGAAGCCTCATTGCCGAAGCACTGCGCCGTCCGATAGGGTCCCACCACTTCAGGCGTGTTGATGCCCAACAGGCGCACGCTGACCGTCTGACTGTCAATGCGTACATCAATGGTGTCGCCATCAATCACGCTCAGCACCTTCCCTTGCGGCAGGTTGAGTGGCTGGTCAGGATAGTTGGGCAGGCGCAGCGGCGTTGGCGTGACCACGCTTATCGTCGCGGTTGGCTGCCTCGTTGGCGTCCGCGTGACCACGCTCACCGTCGCTGCCAGCGACGCCGTTGGCGTTGGCAATCCCTTGGGGGCCGGGGTGCGCGCCTGACAGGCGCTGAGCGCCACAATCAACACCACCGGCGCCCATCGCCGCACAAAACCGATCAAATCCACAACCAAACTCCTATCTGTTCTTTGCAGAGATTAGAGATCAGAGAATAGAGACCAGGTTTGTGGAAAAAGGGAGTTGTGTGAACTGGAGTTTCAGGTCGCCAGTCTTCAATCTCCGGTCTCCAATCTCCGGTCTCCGCTCCCTGCCACGAATTTCACCAATTTCCACGAATCTCCAATCTCCGGTCTCAAATCTCCGCTCCCTGCCACGAATTTCACCAATCTCCACGAATCTCCGGTCTCCGGTCTCCAATCTCCGGTCTCCAATCTCCAACCCCAGCAGCCTCTCCTTTCTCCACAACCCCCAACGAAATCCCCCCAGGCCGCCATCGCTGCGCTGCGCCCGGTGACAGGGAATGACCAGTGAAACTGGATTTGTGGCGCAGGCGTGCCCCACTGCGCGGGCGCCATTCTTCATCTGCAATGCGCTGGCGATCTCGCCATAGCTCGAAGTGGCGCCGTAAGGAATCGCCTGCAGCGCCCGCCAGACGCGCCATTGAAAGGGCGTGCCGGGGATGTCGAGCGGCAGGGCGATGTCTTGCACGGCGCCGGTCAGGAAGGCGACCAGGGTTTGCGACCAGGCTTCCAGGGTATCTGTGGCCGGTGACAGGGTGGCCGTGGGATACTCTGCCTGCAACGCGGCAAGCAGGGTGGCGTCATGAGCGCCGAGGGCGACGAAACTCAGACCGTTGCTCGTGCCGGCCGTCAACAGCCGCCCCAGGGGTGAATCTACACAGTTCCAGGCCAAATTCATGGAATGAACCGACTGCCTTTCAGTTGACTGATTCGGGTCCGAAAACAGATGATAGCCTGGCATGCGCGGCTAGTCAAGTTCATCTTCTTCCAAAATCATTCCGAGGGCGTGGCGGTTGCACGCAAGGTGCTTTGACATGTGTGTGCTGTGCGCTACAATAGAGGCGCCCGGCGACTGCAAGTCGCTGCAACGGCTGCGAAGCCCACCAATTTGATAACTCAGTATAACCTGCGTGGGCTGTTGCCCCAAGTCGGGACACGAGGAGACTTTCTACAGTATGACCATGGGCGTGAGCGATTTGTTGGCACACATTCCGTCCGCCGGCTGTGCGGCGCCTGGCCTTGCGGGTCAGGCCGGCTGCGCAGCGCGCCCTGCGGCAGGGGCATCCCTGGTTGTTCGAGCAAGCGGTGATCCAGCAGCCGGACACGCCGGGAAATCCAGGCGATCTGGCTGTCATCTTCGACGATCAGCGGCGCTTCCTCGCCATCGGCCTCTATGACCCCACCTCGCTGATTCGGGTGCGTATTTTGCAGCGCGGCGCACCGGCCACGATCAATCAAACCTGGTTTGCTGCCCAGTTGGCCGCGGCCGCGGCCCGCCGCGCCGCCTTGCCCGGTCAGGGCACCACCGGCTATCGGCTGCTGCACGGCGAGAACGATGGCCTGCCCGGCCTGGTCATTGACCGTTACGACGCGGTTCTGGTGCTGAAGATCTACACCCTGGCCTGGATTCCCCACCTGACGACTGTGCTTGCCGCGCTGGCGGAGGTCATCCCGGCGCAGGCCGTGGTGTTGCGCCTCAGCCGCGATCTGCAACGCCAACCGGTGTGGCTGCACGGCCTGGCTGATGGCATGACCCTGGCCGGCGATCTGCCCGATGCGGCTGTACGCTTTCATGAGAATGGACTGTGCTTCGAGGCCGATGTGCTGCGCGGCCAGAAGACCGGCTTCTTCTTCGATCAACGCGAAAACCGGGCACGCGTCGCCACGCTGGCCGCGGATCGCCGCACGCTGAACGTCTTTGCCTACACCGGCGGTTTTTCGCTCTACGCCGCGTCCGGCGGCGCGCCGGAGGTGCTGAGCCTGGACCTCAGCGCGCCGGCCCTGGCCGCGGCCGTGCGCAACTTCGAGTTGAACCGGCATCTGCCGGCCGTGGCCGCGGCGACGCACACCGTGCTGGCGGCCGACGCGTTCGATGCCCTGGCCGCGCTACGGGAACGCGGGCAGCGTTTCGACCTGGTGATCGTGGACCCACCGGCCCTGGCGAAGCAGGAGAGTGAGGTGAACGGGGCCTTGCGTGCCTATCGGCGCTTGACCCACCTGGCCCTGGGGGTGCTGGAGCCCGCGGGCACGCTGGTCATGGCCTCGTGCTCCAGCCGGGTCAGCGCCGCGGACTTCTACGCAACCGTGGAGCCGGCCGCGGTCGAAGCTGGTCGTCCACTGCAACCCTTTGCGCATTCCGGTCACGCCGTGGACCACCCCATCGGCTTCGCAGAGGGCGCGTATCTCAAATGCCTGTTTGCCACGGTGCGGTGAGCCCGAGGCATGCCGGCTTTTCTCCAAACGTAGATGCACTTCCGTAGCTCCTCGCGCCCGTGTTCACCCATCTGCTGACTGCTGTTGCCTTTGCCGTTGGGTAATATCAGGATCTGATGGATGCCAAAATCCAGTTTTTCCGCAATGGCGGAAAGTATCATGTCCACGGCGATGCTGGCGCCCGCATATCTGACGTTGTCATTGACCATGAACAAGGCGCCACCGGGCTTCAGCACGCGTGAACACTCAGCAATAATACAGGCCATCTCGTAGAAATAGCCCCTGACCATGCGTGGAATGCCGTTGTTGTTCAGCAGGCCGCGCGCTTTCTGATCTTCAAGGTATTCCAGAATGGCTTGCAGGAGTTCCGTGCCATCGGCGGCAGCAACAGCCGCCGTCCAGCCCGGGTTCATCGCCAGCAAGTCCTTGGCTCGGTTTTCGACGGTGCAGCTCAACATCTCCTGGCGCAAATGAGATAGCTGCTTTTCATCCGTTCCCAGTAATGCCAACTCCAATGCATAGGTGCGCGTGTAGTCATACCGGTTGCAGTAAGGCGGAGATGTCATGATCGCATCGTAAACGCCCCGGCCAAGGGTGGGCATCACGTGCAAACATGAGCCATCGTATAGGTGAATTCCACCTTGCGCCGTTGTGGTTGGGAAAAAACTCATTTGCGCTGTGACCGGCTGCAGGTCCTCAACCATCTCGTTGATTTTTTCGGCAATCGCCTGGTCAAAACTCAGGATGATGCCTTTGTCGAATGGCTTTGCGCCCTGCTTGCGGCCGGAACGATAGTCCCAGCGCAAATACTGCCCGTCTTTGCGCGTATAGCTAATGGCTTCGAGGATGCACAGTAAGGCGAAGCGTAGAACAGTTTGCACCTGAGGGTTTTCGCACCGGCTGACGGCAAGGTATTTTTCAATAGCTGTCTTGGTGCTATCTGGATAAGCCCCTTTTGTAATCCGCAATTCGGGTAAAGGCGTGTGGTTTGCGTTCGCTTGCCAAACGCGATCTGTCACCCACCGGCGCAATGTCTCGAAATCCTCCGGTGTAAAATCGGCTTCCAGCAAAGTCTTGGTGGCAATAATCTGCTGACCGATGGGCAGAAGTTCAATGCCCTCTGAATCAAGCCCGAGCGCGCTGGCTGCAAACAGCGTAGTGCCGCTGCCCGCAAAGGGATCGAGGATTTTTCCCTGCATGACGCCGTATTTCTGAAACAGGTATTCGACCAAAGCGGCTGAGAACGCCTCTTTGTACTTGTACCAGCGATACACCGGGCGCGTCTTATTGGCCTGAAAACTAACCAACGCGCGCGTGAGTGCCGGCTGAACCTGAAACTTCTGCCTGAAATGGTGCTCCAACTCGTGATCGAGCCGTGCAATGTCGTCCAGGATGATCGTCATGTTTGCTGTCTGATGTGGGCTTTCTTTGTTCATTGCCAAGTTGCTTTGTCAGTTGAATCCATGTACCCAGAGTATACCACACGATCTGCCTGTCAAACCATTGCGCTCCGTCGTTCTGATTGAAAACGATCATTTGACAACGGCCATGTTGTCTGGTACACTAGATTTAGTCTTGACTAAAATTAGTTTTTGCTAATGAGAAACTATGGAGGAACCTATGTCTGAACCGGCGAGAGCCTTGTTGTTTGCCGCCGTTCTGATGGCGCTGGCGTCGGGCTTGTTGTGGCCGCAGCATGGTCTGATCAGCCGCTGGCGGCAGGCACGTCGCGCCACGACGCGCGTCTTGACCGAAGATGCCCTGAAGCATTTGCACTGGTGTGCAGTCAACCAGCAGCAGCCCACCATTCACAGCCTGGCGGGCGTCCTGCAAATCTCCGAAAACCGCACCGCCGACCTGTTGACGGCGATGCAGAATCGCAACCTGCTGGAGGTGCGGCCTGACGGCCTGCAGTTGACCACCGCCGGCATGGAGTACGCGCTGCACATGGTGCGCGCCCACCGTTTGTGGGAGCGCTATCTGGCCGATGAAACCGGCTACCAGCCGTTGGCCTGGCATGAGCTGGCCGACCAGATGGAACACCGCCTGACGCCGGCCGCGGCCAACGCGTTGGCCGCCACCCTCGGCAATCCAACCTACGACCCGCACGGCGATCCGATTCCGAGCGCCGAAGGTGATGTGCTGGTCAATCGCAGTCAACCGCTGACCGCGATGCAGCCGCAGCAGGCCGTGCGCATCGTACACCTGGAAGACGAACCGGCTGTGGTCTATGCGCAGTTGGTGGCCGAAGGCTTCTACCCCGGCATGGAGGCTCAAATTCTGGAAATGACGCCGCAGCGCGTGCGTCTGTGGGCCGACGGCAATGAGCACATCCTGGCGCCCATCGTGGCGGCCAACATCAATGTGCGGCCGCTGGAGGTGGCGCTGACTGCCGCGGTCGAACCAACCCTGGCCGATCTCAAGCCTGGCGAGCAGGGCCGCGTGGTGCGCATCTCCGCACGCTGCCGCGGGGCCGAACGCCGGCGCTTCCTTGACCTGGGCATCCTGCCCGGCACCTTGATCGGGGCCGAGATGCGCAGCCTGAGCGGCGACCCCACCGCGTATCGCATTCGTGAGGCGCTGATTGCGCTGCGTCGTGAACAGGCCGCGCTGATTGCCATCAGCCCGGCCGCGGAGGCCACACTATGAGTGAATCGTCCAACTATCGCCCCACGCCCATCCCGCCCATGCCGGCCGCCCACGCCAGTTGTGAGGCGTGCCCTGTGCATAACGCGGCCAATCTGCTCAAACTGGGCGTGGACATGACCAATTGGGATTTCGTCGTCGCCCTGGCGGGCAATCCCAATGTGGGTAAAAGCACCGTTTTCAATGCCTTGACCGGCTTGCGTCAGCACACCGGCAACTGGCCTGGCAAAACCGTGACGCGCGCGGAGGGCGGCTTCGATTACGGCGGGCAACGCTTCAAGCTGGTAGACCTGCCCGGCGCCTATTCGCTGCTGGCCACGAGCCTGGATGAAGAAGTGGCGCGCGACTTTATCCTCTTTGGACAGCCGGACGTGACCCTGGTGGTCGCGGATGCCAGCCGCCTGGAGCGAAACCTGAACCTGGTGCTGCAAGTGCTGGAGATTACCGATCGGGTGGTGGTCTGCCTCAACCTGATAGATGAGGCGCAGCGGCACGGGGTCAGCGTGGACGCCCGTCACCTGGCGCGACGGCTGGGAGTGCCGGTGGTGCCCACGACTGCCCGTTATGGCAAGGGTCTGCAAGACCTGCTGCAGGCCATGAGTGAGGTGGCGACAGGACGCACCGTTTGCCGACCCCATCGCATCACAACCGAGCCTGCAGAGCTGAAAAATGCGGTGGACGCGCTCGTCGCGCAGATTCACACCCTCTACCCGGCCCTGCCCAATGCACGTTGGGTGGCGAGGCGCCTGCTCGATGGCGATGAGCGCATCATCCAGGCCCTGCGTCGCGGTGAGTTGGGCGATTTGACCCGCACCGAGGCCGAAGCCATGACCGGTAACCTGCAATTACGCCTGGAGGCCGCATGAACAGCACGATGCAACTGACAGCCGAAGAGATCATTGCCAATGCCAATCGGCTGCGCTGGCAGATTGGGAGTGATTTTCACGAGAGGGTTGTGGAGGCCACGTTCACCGAGGCTGCCAACCTGGCCGATAGTGTCGTGACGCGGCCGGACCGGCAGGCGCGCCCCACCCTGGACAAGACGATTGACCGCCTGGTCACCAGTCGCATGTGGGGTCTACCCATCATGTTCTTGCTTTTTGCACTGGTTTTTTGGATCACGATCACCGGCGCGAACGTCCCTTCCAAGATGCTCGATTCGCTCCTCATCGGCCAGGTCTACCCCTGGCTGCACCAGGTGGCCGATGCCATTCGCCTGCCGTGGTGGCTCAGCGGGCTGCTGCTGGACGGCATGTACCTGGCGACGGCCTGGGTAGTCGCGGTGATGCTGCCGCCGATGGCGATTTTCTTCCCGCTCTTCACCCTGCTGGAGGATTTTGGCTATCTGCCGCGCGTGGCGTTCAACCTGGACAACATCTTCAAGAAATCGGGCGCGCACGGCAAACAGGCGCTGAGCATGATGATGGGCTTTGGCTGCAACGCGGCCGGCGTCGTCGCCACTCGCATCATTGACAGCCCCCGCGAGCGCCTGATCGCCATGCTGACCAACAACTTCGCCCTGTGCAACGGTCGTTGGCCCACGCAAATCCTCATCGCCACCGTCTTCATCGGCGCGCTGGTGCCCGCCTATCTCGGCGGCATCATCTCTGCGCTGGCGGTGATGGCAGTCGCCACCCTGGGTGTTCTGTTCACGTTTGTAGCGTCGTGGAGCCTCTCGCGCACCGTGCTCAAGGGCCAGGTCTCCACCTTCAGCCTGGAGCTGGCGCCCTATCGCCCGCCGCGTATCCTGCAAACGCTGTACACTTCGATGATTGACCGCACGATGTCGGTGCTGTGGCGCGCGGTCGTCTTCGCCATGCCGGCCGGCGCGGTCATCTGGCTGGTGTCGAACATCCACCTCGGCCAGCCCAGCCTGGCCGAGCACCTGGTCAACCTGCTGAATCCGCTCGGGCTGCTCCTGGGCCTCAACGGCGTCATCATGCTGGCCTATATCGTCGCCATTCCGGCCAATGAGATCGTCGTGCCCACCATTCTGATGCTGACCGTCCTGGTCACCGGCATGACCGGCGCAGGGCAGGGCGCAGGCGTCATGTTCCAGACCGACACGGTGGAGTCAACCGCTGCGCTTTTCCAGGCCGGCGGCTGGACCCTGCTCACCGCGGTCAACCTGATGCTTTTTAGCCTGCTGCACAACCCGTGCAGCACAACCATCTATACGATCTACAAGGAATCGGGCAGCGTCAAATGGACCGTCATCGCTTCGCTGCTGCCGCTGGCCATGGGCTTTGGCGTGACCTTCCTGGTCGCTCAGGTCTGGCGTTTGCTGGGCGGAGGATAAGCCGGGAAAGACTCATGGCGGGCGGATGTACAACTCGGCGCCGCCCGCCATGGTGTCCTGTTGAGCGTAATTGTGCTGTTTGGCGTAATCGCGCAGCGACGCGTCCAGGTCGCCCTCGAAGCCAACCAGGATCGCGACCGGGGGATCAGCGTCCAGCAGCTCATGCACCGTCTGCGGGGAGGCGCCGACGAAACGTTGGCGCTGGGCCGGCGTGAGCAGATCGCCCACGCGAAACAAGAACGGCCCGGTAGCCAACTGCGGATAGATCGGCAGATTGGCTTCGATGACGTAGACGGGCGACAGGGTAGCTATCTTGCCGGTTGGGCCAACGCCAGCCGTTTCCAGGGCCTGGCGTATGCTCATGGCGACTTGGTGTACGTAGACACCGCTCCAGGTCTGAGGATCAAGCAGGCGCGTGATTGACCGCTGCAAGCCAGGTCCGCTGAAGGCAACAGACACCAGCACCAGCATGGGCAGCAGGACGCGGCGCCAACGGAAGTCAGCGGCGGCGTGTGGCGCCCAGGCGTAGATCAGGAGCAGAAACAGGCAACTGACGGGTAGCGCAAAATATTGAAAGAAAGAGGGCGCCGGCGCCAGCGCCGTCGGCACGGCCACCAGGAATAGTAGCATTGCCAGCAGCGCGCCCGACGGCAGGCGTCTGCCGGTTGGTCGTTGGCCGGCAAAGCGGCCGAGCGAGAGTCCGATTGCCAGCAAAACCCCCGCGATCAAGATCAGGTTATCGGTGCGTGTCAGAATCTGGCGGGCGAAGTCCAGCCTGGCCGCAACCGACATGGCTCCGGCATAACCCGTCAGCAGGCGCCACTGTGTGTTGAGCGCATGGTAGCCCAGGTTGTTGAAGAGAAACCGATCCCAATCGAAAAGGTAGCCCACCAACGGCAGCAAGCCGAGCGCAAGGCCGCCCATGAACGGCGCCAGGCCGTGTGTGAGCCGGTATCTGAGCGCGGCGGCCGGCGTGCCATTTTCCACCGGCAGCCGGCTCATGGCGATCAGGAATGGCACGACGGTCGGCGCGTAGGTCAGCTTGCTGCCGATGGCTAATGCCAGGCAAAAGCCGGAGAGCGCCAGACCGAGGGATTTGACCCGCGCCTGGTCGGTTGACACGAGAAAAGCGTAGAAGCTGAGCAGTGACAGGGCCAGCGGCGCGATGTAGTTGGACACCTCCGCGGCCGGCCCGATGATGGTCATGTTCAACAGGAACAGGGCGACGATGCCGAGCGCCGGCGCAAGCTGCCCCAGGACACGGCGGCCGATCAGAAACAGGGTCGCGGCCGACAGGCCCAGGAAGAAACAACTGACCACCTTGCCGGCGAGCAGATAGTAAGCCTGGATGGGCAGCCACTGCAAGAGCTTGCCATACAACAGGGGCAGATAGGGCATCTGCAGATAGGCGAAATCGCGGTAGATGACCTTGTTCTGCGCCACCTGGACGCCGGCCGCGAGGTACATGTGCTCGTTATGGTCGAACACGGTCAGGATGACGCCGATGGCGCCGGCAAACGCCACCGCGACGCACAGGGCCATGCCCCAGATCAACAGACGACTGCCCTTCACATCATCCTCTTCGCCGCGGTCACCGCGGCCCAATTCCGCAGGATGCCATGACGGCCCGCACCGGGTTCGGAATGTGTCATAACCACGTTACCAGCCAGCCTCTTTGAGAATAGATCGCCGCGCCCCGCCTGACGGTTTAGCGCTGGCCCATCATAAACCGTTTGCCGCGCAATGCCAAATGGGAAGATCAAGATTGCGAACGCAGATATGCTGCAAGCTGTGCGCGTCCATTATTGATGACTTTAGCGTTTCGTTGTATGATGCAAGCCGAGCAACCTCTGTGACCCAACCCTGCCTGCAACAGGGACACTCTGTGCGATGGTGCATAAGGAGCGAACAATGCGTGTGCGCAAACTTTTTTCTTTGACCGTTCTCCTGGTTCTGTTGACCGCCCTGACCGGCGCGGCCGGCGGGGCGCCGTTGGCCGGGGTCTGCATCCCTGGCGGCGCCTACGACCCCGCCTGTGATGTGGACCATGACGGCGATGTAGACATCTTCGATGTCCAACTGACCGCTGGCCATTGGAGTCAGAATGGCGTCTATGTGAGCGACAACAATCACAACCATCTGGGGCAAACCTGGACCGGCGCGGACAATCCCATCACGATTCAAGGATCATTTGCCGGGCCTGCCCTGACCGTGAACAACAGCGCTGGCCTTGGCCTGCGCGTGGGAACGGGCGGCCTCAACGTGAGTTCGGCCGTTGACGACGGCGTATTGGTGGGCACAGTCGGCGGCGATGGCGTTTACATCTATTCTGCCGGTGAGAACGGCGTGCGTATCAGTTCGGCGGGCGGCTACGGCTTGATCGTTGGCCATACCGCGTACGATGGTGTGTTCATCGTCTCGGCGGACAGCACTGGCCTGAATGTGCAATTGGCGGAAACCGGGGCCTATGTCGCGTCGGCCGGTTGGAACGGCATGGTGGTAGAGGCAGCCGGCGGCGACGGCATGCGGGTTGTGTCGGCGACCTATAATGGCGTCTACGCCAATACGACGCAGGCCAGTGGTGAATGGGGCTTCTACACGCCGGATAAGATTCATGGCAGTAACGTGCTCCTGGAGTCCGTCTCGCTGGTGGCGCAGGTGAGCGGCGCCGAAAGCCTGACGGCTGGCGACCTGGTGATGGCGGCCGGGATAGCCGACCCGCTGCCGGGCAGCACGGTGCATCTACCCCAGGTGAAGCGCGCGGCCGGCGCCCCTGGCGGCGTGATCGGGGTTGTGGAAGGGCGCCTGGCCCTGACATCCCGCCCCAGACCGGCGTCCGCGCTGGGCGAAAGCGCGGCGCAGGCGTCCGAACTGCATCGCGCCGAAGGGCCGGCTCAGCCGGGCGACTATGTGGCGCTGACGGTGGCAGGCGCGGCGCGGGTGAGGGTTTCGGCTGCGGATGGCCCGGTGACGGTGGGTCAACGGCTGACCGCCGCGGACCTGGCCGGCCACGCGCGCGCCCTGCGCACCCGCACCCTCGACGGTATGATCGTTAGCGAGGGCGCGCCCGTCATTGGGACGGCGCTGGAGCCGCTGGCCGCCGGCGAAGGGTTGATCTGGGTGCTGGTCAACGTGCAATAGGCCCTCTTGTCAGCGGCGCCAGATTGTGATACTATGGGCATCGTCGAAAGGAGTACGAGCGATGAACGCAACCCAGGCAAGTCCTCAGAACCTGACATCTCAATATCTGCAGCGCCTGGCTGAACTCTATCAATCAGGTCCGACAAGCCTGGTGTTGGAGCGCGGCCTGCGTAAACTCCTGGATTATGAGGCCGAGGAGAATCGCCGGTTATTGATCCAACTGACATCTGACTTGCGTGCGTTCGAGGAAGAGCATCATCTCACTTCTTCGACATTCTACCATCGTTACATGACCGGCCAGACTGATGATCGCATGGACTTCGTTGAGTGGGCATCGCTGGTGCAGATGGCGGAGAATGCAAAGCGTCGCCTGAACATCTTGGGCCAACCGGTCCCCGCATGAGTCCGGCCGAATACCTTGTCGCCTTCAAGGAATACATCCTGGGCGATAGCCGTGTTGAACGCTTTTCCGTCATACGCGAGCGTGTGAGCGTCGCGGATGCCCACTTGCGAGCCACTGTGGTATTTGCCGATCGCAGCCAACTTGAGTTCTCCGAGTATGTCCAGCGCACGCCCGACGGGCGACTTGAGGTGGTGACCTACAGCTACCATTGGGCCAGTCAGGAAGACCATCTCATTCGTCGTTGGGATAATACGCCACACTACCCCGATCTACCCGGATTTCCCCATCACATCCATGATGGCGCGGACAACTCGGTGGCACCAGGACGTGCCCTGAATATCCTGGATGTGCTTGCGGAGATATTGGACCATATGTGATCCTAAAGTTGTCGGTACTGCTCCAGCCTGAGATACGCCTGTTGGGACAAACGGCGATCACAGTGCGCCCGCGAGCCAAAAGTTAGTACCAGTGAGCTTCAGCCCCTCGCTGGCCCCCCAGGCGTAGCCGTCTGGCTAGCGGCCTCAGGCTGTTGATATAATACGCAACGCTGAGCTACCACAGGCAGCACTGAAAGGAGAGAACTACTATTCACACCGGCTGCAAGTCTCGTTGACCCACGCAGATCGCCATCCATTGGCATCCGTTTTCCTCTGTCAGATGAGCCGGCATCTACGCCGGCTTCCGCCCATCGGTTGCACCACGCTCAACTGATCATTCAGGCAACAGTCCCGATCTCGGGCGGCCAAGGCCGGCCGGGCAGTCAGCTGCATCTGGCTCGTTCTGGCGACGACGCCTCCCCGTCCCGATCATAGGTGGTCTGGGCCGGCCGGGTCAACCCGCCGACATCAGGCGACCGCCTGCGCGCGTTCTTAAGGGCGCGGCCTTTGGCGAGCCAGATTCCGGCCGGCAATGAACGGCAACCCAGGTTGGGGGCGCGCCACGCGCAGGCGGCGCCCTTAGCGGATTCTGCCGGCCAAACAACCATCCTGCGCCACGAAAAAGAAGGAACAAATCATGAACGCTCGTAGACTCTTCTCCCTGATTCTCGTCCTGACCCTGCTGTCCACCCTGACCGGTACGACCAGCAGTGCGCCGCTGGCTGGGCCCTGTGTCCCTGGCGCAGCCTACGATCCGGCTTGCGACGCCAACCAGGATGGTACCATCACCGTAAACGACATCCAGCTCACCGCCGGCCACTGGAACCAGACCGGCACCTTTGTCAGTGACAGTAACCACACCCACCTGGGCCAGACCTGGACGGGCGCGAACAACCCGATCAAGATCCAAGGAGCATTCGGCGCGCCCGACTTTGCACCGCTGGTGTTGAGCAACAGTACCGGTACGGGCTTGCGTATCACCTCGGCTACGAACAATGGCGTGCAGGTGGACTCGGCGGGGGACGCTGGCGTGCAGGTGAGCTCGGCGGGCATCAATGGCGTGGCTGTGTTATTGGCGGGTAGCAGCGGCGTCTACGTGGAGTCGGTGGCAAGCACCGGCGTGTATGTGGACTCGGCGGGCGATGACGGTATATACGTGCGCGCGGCGGGTAGTCCGACTACCCAGTTCTCTTCCGGGAACAACAACGGCTTCGAGGTGGCGGGGGCCCAGGGTGATGGACTGTATGTAGGCCGGGCTGACCACTACGGCGTGTACGTGGCCTCGGCGGGCTGGGACGGCGTGCAAGCACAATCGGCGTCCGCAGGGCATTTCGGCGGGCACTTCCTCAACCAGGTGAACGGCGGGGGCGGCGTCCGCGCGGAAGGCGGCAGCAATGAGGCGCCGGACCTGGTCTTGGGTGGGTTGGGCGCCGAGGATGATGGCCGTATCTACTCAGAGCCGAGCCTGTCCGGCAGCGACATTCTGTTGTACAGCAACGATGTGGTGCAGATTGACCTGGATGAGGACAACAACAGTACGAGCGCGTTCAATATTCGCAACGGCGCAAACACAGTCGTCTGGACGGTGAGCGAAACAGGCCTGGCGGTGGCAGGTGGCGTCAGTGCGACGGCGGTCACGACCGGCGAGCACGACCAACGGCTGCTCTACGCCGTTCATAGCCCGCAGCCCTGGTTTGAGGATTTTGGCTCAGGTCAACTCGTGGACGGCGAGGCCGTGGTGTTGCTTGAACCGATCTACGCAGCGACGATTGAGACCACCCCATCCTATCATGTCTTTCTGACGCCCTTGGGTGACTGTGCGTTGTATGTGGCCGATAAGACGCCGGCGGCGTTCACCGTGCGCGCCGTGGATGACAAGCCGTGCGCGGTCGCCTTCGATTATCGGATCGTGGCGCTACGCAAGGGGTCGGCGGGTCAGCGCCTGGAGGCATTTGCTGCGCCGGCGGACTGACGAAAAACGTCGCGGCTGTCATTCGGAAGGCCGCATGGCCTGGGTGCTGGTCAATGTGCAGTAAGCAGCACGAAGACACGAAACCCTGACCCGATCGTCCACAAGACCATCCTGCGCAATGATCCATAAGGAGCAAACCATGAACGCACGTAAACTCTTCTCACTCGCCCTCGTCCTGCCCCTGCTGGCCACCCTGACCGGTGCCGCCGGCAGCGCACCGCTGGCCGGCCCCTGCATCCCCGGTGCCGCCTACGATCCGGCCTGCGATGCCAACCAGGACGGTACCATTACCGTGAACGACATCCAACTGACCGCCGGCCACTGGAGCCAGAGCGGCGCCTATGTCAGCGACAACAACCACAACCATCTGGGTCAGACGTGGACGGGAATGGACAATCCGCTCAAGATCCAGGGTTCATACGGCGCGCCGGATTTTGCTCCGCTGGTGTTGAACAACTCAACTGGTGTGGGTCTTCGCATTGCCGCCGCTGACAGCGCCATCTTCATCGACTCGACGGGCTACCACGGGCTATGGGTATACTCGGCGGCCCACGATGGCCTGCGAGTGAGCACAGCCGGCACAGATGGTGTACACGTTGATTCAGCGGGCGGCACCGGTTTATTCGTGGCCACAGCCGCCGTCCACGGCGTGGATGTGGCCGGTAACCTCTACGCCGGCGTGTTTGCCGGCAACATCTATGTCGGCGGCAACTGCGTCGGCTGTCTGCAGGCCAACTTCGCTGTCAATGTCGGGGATCGTGCCCTGCAACCCGGCGACGTGGTGAGCATCCAGGCCGTCACGCCCACCGACTTCGACACCGGGCCAGCCCTATGGCAGGTGGTTCAGGCTCAGCCGGGCCAAGCCATTGTCGGCGTGGTAGCCGGGCGGGCTGAGCTTGTCACCGAAATAGAGCATCGGCCCACCGAAACCGGCAAACGCCTGGTGCCACGTGACGGTGCAGCGCAGCGAGGTGAGTACGTCACTGTCGTCTACAGCGGGCCGATGCAGGTGAGGATTGCGCCGGGTGAGAGCGCCATCGCCGCCGGGACGCGCCTGACCGCAGCAGCCGGTGGCCGGGTGCGGCCGCTCCAGACCCGCACCGTCGAGGGCATGGTAGTCACCGAGGGAACTCCCGTTATCGGGACGGCGCTGGAGTCTCTGGCGGCTGGCGAGGGGTTGATCTGGGTGCTGGTCAACCCGCAATAGTCATCACGAAGACGTGAAGGTGACGAAGGCACGAAGGGCATTGGGCGGATTCGTGTCTTCGTGCCAGTCTTCATGGATGGCAGGTGATGACGGTGTCGCCCACGCAATGCTGAATGCTGATCAAGGCTCCAGAATCAGACTTTCGCCGAGCGCCTCCAAGTCAGCCACGAACTTTTGTGGCGGCGGTGCCTGAATCCAGCGCACCAGTTCCCAGTCCGCGACGGTCACCGAGGAGAGAATACGTGCGATATCGAGCACGAAGATGCCGGCGGCCTTGCTGCCTGCATTCTCAATGGCATCTACCAGCGAAAGACCCATTTGGCAGCAGAATCCCCAGATGTCCGCCAGGTCCTTGGGTTCTTCACGATCGACCACGGCGGTGATCTTGTTCGCCAGGATGTTCTCGGCGCTGTCCAGGCGTCCCAGTTGCGGGTGCTGTCGAATAAGACCTGTATGCGCAGGGACATCGTTGATGAGTTCGATTTTCAGTGTCGCATCTGGCCGGAGAACACTGAGACGTGTGAAACGCTGCTCGCGCAGCGTAACGCTAACTTGCCAGGCTGGTTGTGTTAGCAATGCCTGGATCACGCGCGCTGACCACAGACCAAAGCGCTCGTCGTCGTTGACGAAGAGATCAAGATCGTCCGAAAATCGGTGATGGAGGTAGCCGCGCGAGGCCGCGGTACCACCACTGAGATAGAAGCCGGTGTCCAGCCCAGTGGTGAGCCGTAAGACTTCGTTCTGCAACGGATAGAGGTGTTCGAAGTAGAAGGTGCTGTTTTCAGAAGCCACGGTTCATCATTGGAGCAGATCTGGGTGCTTGTGCAGCAGCCAATTGGCTAGAAAATCGAACGCACGCTGGCGCGTCTGCGCGCGAATACGTTGACGCCAGGCCGGCCATCCCTCCACAAATGGCCCAAACCCTAATAGCTGCACGACTTCTGCGTAGGAGGCATATTCAAGCAGGCGTACGGCAGCCCAGTCGCGATCGAGCCGACCCAGCGTCAATTCACCTGCGAGCAGCGCACGGAATTGCGCCTCATCAATATCATAATCCCAGAGATACGGTAAACGTGTGGTCATAGGCTGATTTTACTGCCTTCTAGCAACCCTGGCAAGAAAGGTCGCAGCCGAAAGACCGCTTTCACCCTCCAGAACATCCTCACGTTGACGCGCGCGCTGTCGTGTGCTACAATTCTCCAGTTAATTTGTGCATTACTTGTACCACACTTGAGCTAGGAGAACACACGTGAACACTCGCAGACTACTCGCGCTGACCCTGATCTTTGGGTTGCTCGCTTCTACCGCGGCGGCGGCACCCCTGGCCGGCCCCTGCGTGCCCGGGGCTGCCTACAACGCCGCGTGCGACGCGAACCAGGACGGACAGATTACCGTAACCGATATCCAACTCACTGCCGGCCACTGGAACCAGAACGGCGTCTTCGTCAGCGACAACAACCACAACCACCTGGGGCAGACGTGGACGGGCAGTAACAACCCGCTCACGATCCAAGGGGCCTTTGGTGCGCCGAGTTACGCGGTCATGACGCTGAACAACAGCGTCGGCCATGGCCTCGCCATCAATTCGGTGGCGATTGACGGCATCTACGTGGGCAGTGCGGGCTACTACGGGATGGTCGTGAACGCCGCGGGTCAAGACGGTGTCTATGTGGGCGCCGCGGGTAGTCCATCATCCGCTGTGGCCTCAGCGTCATCGAACGGCTTCGAGGTCGCGGGCGCCCAGGGTGACGGATTGTACGTCGGCCGAACGGATCGTCATGGCGTGAATGTGACCTCGGCCGGCGAGTATGGTTTTTACGTGGGTTCGGCCTTCCTTACTGGCCTGTATGTAAACTCAGCCGGCTCATCGGGCGTGGTTGTGCATCAGGCGAATGTAGGTTTCGTCGCGGCTACGAATGTCAACACGGGTGCTTGGCTTTCGACGAACAACGACGCTGTTTACGTCGCACACGCAGGAAATGACGGGATAGATGTGTATGATGCGGCCTACAATGGCATCAACGCCTACGGTGCTCAATATGCCGGTTACTTTTCGGGCAACATCAACGTCACCGGCAACTGCGTCGGCTGCCTGCAGGCCAACTTCGCCGTCAACGCCGGGGATCGTCCCCTGCAGCCCGGCGACGTCGTGAGCATCCAGACCGTCACGCCTACCGATTTCGACACCGGGCCGACCCTGTGGCAGGTGGTTCAAACTCAATCAGGCCAGGCCGTCGTCGGCGTAGTGGCCGGCCGCGCTGAGCTGGTCACCGATGAAGACCACCGACCCACCGAAACCGGGAAACGATTGGTGCCACGCGAGGGTGCGGCCGAGCCGGGCGAGTACGTCACGATCGTCTACAGTGGGCCGATGCAGGTGAGGATTGCACCGGGCGAGAGCGCCATCGCCGCCGGGACGCGTTTGACCGCGGCCGCCGGTGGCCGGGTGCGACCGCTGGGCACGATCAAGGTGCAACTGGCCGGCGACGCAGGCACGGCCGACCTTCCTGAGAATGCACCGTTTCTCGGCGTGGCGTTGGAAGCCGCCAAGGATGGCCTGGTCTGGGTGTTGGTCAATCCGCAGTAGTTAGCACGAAGGCGCGAAGGTGGCGAAGACACGAATGGCGTTTGTGCGCATTCGTGTCTTCGCGCCTTCCCTGCGCAGGGGTGTTACAGGTCAGACGTACGATTCATAAATTGGGTCGTACATCTGGGCACGGACGGCCTTGAGTAAATCGTCCGGTTCGGGGATGGTAGCCAGGTGATTGTCATAGGCTACGCGCGCCACGGCCGCGCCGATATGGGCGGACACCTGGCGAATCTGGTCGAGCGCCGGGTAGATGCGCCCCAGCGCCAGGTCGCCCTCGCTCACCAGGCCGGCCAGGGTCTTGGCGGCCGCGTAGAACATCTCGTCGGTGATGCGCGTGGCGCCACAGGCGATGACCCCAGGCCAACGCCGGGGAAGATGTAGGCGTTGTTGCCCTGCCCGGGCACGAAGGTCTGGCCCGCAACCGTCACCGGGTCAAACGGGCTGCCGCTGGCAAACACGGCGCGGCCGTCCGTCCATGTGTAAGCTTGTTCGGCGGTACATTCCGCCTTCGACGTGGGGTTGGAGAGGGCAAAGATGATTGGCCGTTGATTGATGCGTGCCATCGTCTCGACGATCGGCCGCGTGAAGGTGCTGCCAACGCCGGACACGCCGATCAGCGCGGTGGGCCTGAACGCTTCCACGGCCGCTTGCAGATCGGGTATGAACGCATGATCGTGTGCGAATGGGCGTTTGTGCTCCGCCAGGTCGCCACGCGACGCGACGACCAATCCTTTGGAATCCACAAACCAGCAGCAGCGCCGGGCTTCACTCTCTGACAAACCCTCATTTTCGAGGGCCGTCACGATCAGATCGCCGATGCCGATGCCGGCTTCGCCTGCACCCAGGAAGACGAAGCGCTGGTCAGCCAGACGGCCGCCGGTCAGGCGCAGCGCCGAATAGACGCCGGCCAGGGCGACCGCGGCGGTGCCTTGAATGTCATCGTCGAAGGTGCAGATGCGATCGCGGTATTTGCGCAGCAGGCGGAACGCGTTCATGTTGCCGAAATCTTCGAACTGCACAATCGCGCGCGGGTAAAGGTACTGCGCCGCCAGAATGAACTCCTCGACGAAGGCATCATAGGCCTCGCCGCGTTCACGTTTTTGCGGCAGGCCGATGTAGAGCGGATCGTCGAGCAGGGCCTGGTTGTTGGTGCCGACATCCAGGGTGATGGGCAAGCAGGATGCGGGATGCACGCCCGCGCACGCGGTGTAGAGCGCCAGTTTGCCGATGGGAATCCCCATGCCGTTGGCGCCCAGGTCGCCCAGGCCAAGAATGCGCTCGCCGTCGGTGACGACGATGATGCGCACATCGGTGTACGGCCAATTGCGCAGAATGTCCACCACACGCCCGCGGTCGTTGATGCTGATGAATAGGCCGCGGGCCTGGCGAAAGACGTGCCCGTACTGCTGGCAGGCCTGACCCACGGTCGGTGTGTAGATGATCGGCATGATCTCATCCAGATTGTCAATCACCAGCCGATAGAACAGGGTGGTGTTGCGATCGAGGAGGCCGGTGAGATAGCGATACTTGCTCAGCGCGGTGGGCTGGCCGCGCACGTTACGCAAGACACGTTCTGTCTGTTGGGCAAGCGTCGCCACACGTGAAGGGAGGAGACCGCGCAGGTCGAGTGCCTCGCGTTCAGTCTCTGTGAAACCGGTACCCTTGTTGAGGAGCGGATTGTGAAGAAGGTCCGCGCCACGCGGATACAGACGAGGTTTTGTAGGATTCATCGCTGTTTTCCTCTGACTGCCTTTGCATTTTCATGGGCGCGCATGAAGTTTTCAGGGTGCTGCCAAGCCGGCACGGCGGCCACGGCATTTACTCGCCATCACACTCTTTATTTGCTTTCATTGAGATTATAGCACAAAAACGCGTTTCTGGACACTTACGGACCTTTCGCCAGCGGCAATTTCATCGGTCGCCAGCCCAGGCGGGCAGGCGCAAGGCCATGCCCCTACCCCGGATCAATTTGTAGGGGCGCACCCTTGCGGTCGCCCAGGCGGGCAGGCGCAAGGCCATGCCCCTACCCCGGATTATTGAAGGGATACGGTGACCTGAGCGACGGGCGAAAAGCCGCGCCGCGCCCGGCATCTTTTGACAGGTCAAAAGTCTTTGTGCTAAACTACGGCCCTTGCGGGTTGGCGGAGAGACTGCACCAGTGCATGATCGGTTGTGGCTTCTGCCCTCCATATTGCACCACCGGTCTTGACCGCTGCACCTGGCGGTCGTTCTGGCCAGGCGCCTATCCCACCTCTGCGTGTCGCGTACGTTGTAGAAGAGAGAAAAGCATGAAAAACAGGATCAGTAACCGTCCGTCGTTTCGCGTTCATCTGTCGGCTTTTGTCGCTGTGCTGGCGATCTTGAGTAGTTTCTGGCTGCCGGCCGCCGCCGCCGCGAATAGCCCCATCACGCCCCTCAACCCGGCCGAACAGGCCATGACGACTCAGGAACAGGCGGCCCAGACCCTGGCGATGGCATCAACCCGGGTGCAGGAGCTTGTCGCCGGTCACCGCGCCGAGGTGTTCGAGATTTTCCCCTTCTTCGGCCCCTATGCGCCTGGCTATCGCGCGTGTTCTGACGGCACCTGTTACCAGGTAGATGTTTACGATTTCGACCGCAACGCTACGGTTACGGCACTCGTGCATCAGGGCCAGGGACTGGTGTTGGACGTGTTCGAAGTGGCGAACACCTTCCCGCTGATCAACAAGCGTCTCTACAATCGGGCCGTTGAATTGATTCGCACCAGCGCAGACGTGGAGGCGGCCCTGGGTTTCGCTCCTGCGGTGGACCAGATCGGCGTGATGGATCAACACAACATGGGCACGGCTTGCGACGGCAGTCATCTCTGCGCCGGTACAACCTTTTTCACCGATAGCGGCACGGTCTGGGTGCTCGTGAATCTGACCGAGGACAAGATCGAGAAAATTTGGTGGTCGGAGCGTCCGCAGGACTTGCGCAGCTCAGCCTACAGCCTCAGACCGCAAGAGGTGCCGACCGACTGTAACACCACCATTCACGTCAATCGTAACGGTTGGAACCTGGATTACCGCACCACGCCGACCGACGCGCTGGAAATTACCAGCCTAACCTATGACGTGAACGGCGCGCCGCAAGCCGTGGCCACGCGCATGAAGCTGATCGAGTGGCACGCTCACTATCCAGGCAATTGGGGCTACCGTGACTACACGGGCTGCGGTGGCGGCGGCGGCGGTTTTCCCATCTACCCCTACGGCGTCACCCAGGTACGCGACCTGCTCGATCAAGCGAACGCGATCATCGGTTTTGCGGTGGTGCAGGACTTCCGCATGTCCAATTGGGGCGCATCGTGCAATTATCGCTACGAGCAGCACTTCCAGTTCTTCAACGACGGACGCTTTCGTGTCGTGACCGTTTCCTACGGCCAGGGCTGCGGCAACAACCAGGATCAGGAGGCCACCTATCGGCCGTTGGTGCGTATTGACATCGCCGTCAAGGGTGACAGTAACGATACCCTGGCCCTGTGGGACGGCGCGCAGTGGGTTGATCAGACTACCGAAGGTTGGTGGCTGCAGAGCGCGCCCTACACGCCCGAAGGCTACCGCTACCGGGTCATGGATCAATCTGGTTCCGGCTACTACATCGAGCCGGCGAGGGGTCAGTACAATGACGGCGGCACGGGCGACAATGCCTGGCTCTACGTGACGCAGCACAAAGCAGCGGAAGGCGACGCGGATATGCCGGCCATCGGCCAGTGCTGCACCGGCACCTACGTGCAAGGCCCTGAGCAGTTCATCAACGGCGAGGCAGTGAACAACCAGAACATCGTGCTTTGGTACATTCCGCAGAGCGAGACGATCACCACCTGGCGCCACAACCTGCCGCCTTACCCCATGCAGTACTGCTGGACCGACAATGTGAACGCGACCTGGCCTTGCTTCTCCGGGCCGATGTTCGTACCGACCACGCTGACCTCCTGCTCACGCTATGATCTGAATTGCGATGATATCGTGGACACCAATGACCTGATCGCCGTGGCCAGCCACTGGAACTGCATGGATGAGGTGTTAAACAGTTGCTATGAAGCGCGCTTCGACTTCAACGGTGATAGCATCATTAGTATCAAGGACATCGGAATGAACGCGGCGCGTTGGGGCTGTGCGTTGGGTGAGTTATGCTACTCCCAGTAAGCACTGGTGCTTCTGTACCCTGGATTTTCGCGTTGCGCGGCGGAGGTGATAACGCATGAAGAACGTACTCATCCTGACGCTCCTGGTCATCGGCGGCTTGTTTGCCCTGCCCTGGCTGGCAACGCCCACTTGGGCTTCCGGTACCGGGATATCCGGCCATTCTGGTAACCCGGCCACCAACTTTGGCATGTCGTGCAACGCTTGCCACGGCGGCGGCAGCGAGCCGGTCGTTAGCCTCACCGGCCCACAGACGGTACTCGCGGGTGAAAGCGTAGTCTACACGTTGCACGTGCAGAGCACCGCCCTGACGCTGCAGACCGCAGCCGGGCTCGATGTGTCCGCGACCGGCGGCACGTTGGCCAGCCTGGGGGGCGACACGCAGGTCATGGACGGTGAGGTGACGCAGACCAGCCCTAAAAACAATACGGGGGCGGGTATGGCTACCTTCAGCTTCGGATGGACGGCGCCGATGTCCGCACCGCAGACCGTGGTGCTGTACGCCGCGGGCAACTCTGTCAACCTGGACGGGACGCCTGGCGGCGACCATCATGCCAACACGATCCTGAGCGTTGATGTCGTTGATCCCTCGGCCGTCGAGTTGACGAGCCTCGCGACGACTACCCCAACCCCATCGGCTGCCCGCGCCGTCGCTGTCGTCCTGCTCGTCGGGTTGGTTGGCCTCGGTGTGGCCTGGCGGCGCCGAGCGCAGCCCCTGCGCTGACCCCGCTGTCGGCGGCGATACCCGTTGCCGGAACCTGAAACAAAACGAGCACTGCCAACTTGGCAGTGCTCGTTTTATTCAAGGCCTTTGGTCGAAGCGTGTCAGCGCTACTGTTGGCGCTGTATGGTCGGCAGGCCGGAGAGCGCCGGCGAGGGCGCGACCGGCAGCCGGCTCTCGTCAGTCAACGCCTGCAAAAAGGCTACCAGGTCAGCCTGCTCCTGATCGCTCAGCTCGAAACCTTTGAGCAAAGGATCAACGTAGGGCACGCCGCGTGGCCGGCCGGCGCCCGCGGCGTAGAATTCGATCACCGCGTTCAACGTTGCCAGGGAGCCGTTGTGCATGTAAGGCCCCGTGGTGGCGATGTTGCGCAGCGTGGGCACCCTGAATGCGCCGCGGACGCCGTCGGCAGTCACGCCAGCACGCCCGGCATCCACACTGTCCACGCCCACCACGCGAAAGGTCTCCATGGCAAAGGTGGGTGGCTGATGGCACTCCGCGCAGTGCGTTCGTTCTCCAAAGAACACCGCCAGCCCGCGCTGCTGTGGCGCGGTCAGCGCGGTGGCGTCGCCGGCCAGAAAGCGGTCCACGGGGCTGTCATCGCTGATCAGGGTGCGTTCGAACGCCGCCAGCGCGCGCGTCACATTGTCGAAAGTCACCGATTCTGGGCCGCCGCCAAACGCCTGGCTGAACAACGACACATACTCAGGAATCGCGCGCAGCTTGGCCTCCACCTCGGCGGGGATGGCAGCCATTTCATGGGGCAGGGTCAGGGGCAGCCGCGCCTGTGATTCCAGGGCCGTCTCGCGACCATCCCAGGTCAGGAAACGCTTGAAGCCCGCATTCCACAAGGTCGGCACATTGCGGCCCGGTGCGCCCGGCCGCGCCGTGCTGACCACTTGCCCGTTGGACAAGCCAAGATTGAGCTGATGGCAGGTCGCGCATGACATGGCGCGGCTGGTCGAGAGCACCGGGTCGAAGAACAGTTGTCGGCCCAATTCGACCGCGGCCGGCGTCGTGGGATTATCGGTGGGGATGGCCTGGATCGGAAACGGACGAGCCTGGGCCGCACGCGGCAGCGCCAGGGCCACCTCAGTCGCCTGGACGGTGGCGGTGGGGGGGTCAGGCAGGGTCGGCGTAGGCGTGGGGCGCGGCGCGCACGCTGTCAGCAGCGCAAGCAGCGACAGCGTCGCAAGCAAAGTTGCCAACTTTTGCGAAAGTTGGCAACTTTGGTCGCTTATTCGTGTGATGTTCATCCTTGTTCTCCCTTGAGTTGGCAACCGTGGTCCCCGATGGCCCCCGATGGCCCCCGATATAAATGAAGCGATGCGTTGCCCGTTTGTGTACGACGACAACATTCTTACGACAGTCAAACTCACTCACAACATGGGCGGCTTCTCTGATTATATGCCCCGCTGACCGCGGCGTCAACTGCATTTAACGCGCGCTTAACGCGTTCACCCTGCGCGCTTCACCCACGAGGCCGCCGTTGGGAGTATCATCAGCACATGCAAGGCTGAGGCGCCTGTCACGAACCTGCTGCTGACAGCAACCAGGCGCCACCCGTGCAAAACGATGATGACCCTCAGGAGGTAAACCGATGCGATCTCAGACGAACCGTAAAGCGATTATCATCTCTGCCCTGCTGACCGCCTTTGTGCTCACCCTGGTCACCGGCGGGATACTGCTGTCCGACCGGTTGGCGGCCAGTGCTGCTGCCCCTGTGCAGGCGCTGCCCGTGGCCGCCGCCGTGACACCAGCCGCCGATCCCGCCGTGCAGCCGGCCGACAGCAATGCAACCATTGCGGCCTACGAGGCGCAGTTGCAGGAGGCCTACCAGGCGCTGCAGGATGCCTACGCGCAGATCAACGCGCTGCAGGCCGGCCAGAATCAGCCGATCTCTGGCTTTGGGTCCGGGTACGAACACGAGCATGAGAGCGAACACGAAGGGGAACATGACCATGACTGATCCGCAGAAGTCCCCTGCGAATCAACGTCAGCCGTCGGCCAGCGCCAGTCTGACCTGGAAAAGCGGGCTGCTGGCTGTCAGCTTGGCTGTTGTGATGGCCGGCAGTGCGCTTGTCGCTCGTTTCGACCAATCGGCCCAGGGCGCCCAGACCGCCCGGACCGTAGAAGCGACGAGCACCCCAGCGCCGACCCAAACTGAGGTGCAGACCCAGGGCCAACAGCCCGCGCGCCTGGCGCCGCTGCCCGCCAGGCCTTTGTTTCAGCAACCGGTCACCCGCACGCGGCGGTCGTGAAGATGCTGCATCAAATCCACTTGCGCGCCATGAACACCGAGGTCGGTATCTGGCTGTGGCAACCTGCCGCCCAGGCCGCCGAGTGGTTGCAGCAGGCGTCGCAACGCTTCACCGCCATCGAGGCTGAACTGAGCCGCTTTCGGCCTGATTCGGGCCTGAGCCGCTTGAACGCCGCCGCGGGCAGCGGACCGCAGCCCGTCTCGCCGCTCTTGTGGGCCGTGCTGACTGCCGCCCTCGAGGCCGCGCGTCGCAGTGACGGCCTGTTCGACCCGACGCTGCTGCATGCGCTGCGCCGGGCCGGCTATGATCGCAGTTTTGAACAACTGTCGTCGCCATCCCCCGCTGCGCCGGCGGCGCCCGCGGCGCCCGCGGCGCTGGATTGGGGCTATCAACGTGTGCGTACAGATCCCGCCGCCATGATGGTGGAGTTGCCGGCCGGTCTGGGCCTTGACCTGGGCGGCATCGGCAAAGGCTGGGCGGTGGACGATGTCGCGCAGACGCTGGCTGCGCATGGCCCGGTGCTCGTGGATGCCGGCGGCGACATGCGTATCGTCGGCGCCGTGCGCGGGGAGCCGTGGCCCATCGCAGTGCAGAATCCGTTTCACGCGCAGCACGACCTGTTCACCCTGGCTGTGAGCAGCGGCGCCGTAGCGACCAGCAGTATCGGCGGACGGCGCTGGGCCAGCAACGGGCGCGCCATGCATCATCTGCTCGATCCGCGCACCGGTCAACCAAGCGTCAGTGACCTGCACAGCGTCACGGTGTTGGCGCCCACGGCCGCCAGCGCCGAGGTGGCCGCCAAGGTCGCGTTGATCCTGGGCAGCCGGCAGGGCAGCGCTTACCTGGCGAAGCGCAACTTGCGCGGCCTGCTGATCGGTCGCGAGGGTCAGCAACAGACAGTCGGCCGCTTGCCGCTCAGCCATCTGAACCCCCGGCCAACAACAATTTTGCAGGAGTACGCATGATGACCACAAACATCGAACGTCAGCCGGCTTATCCCGCGCTGCGGCCTGGGGAATCGGCCGCCGGCGCTGCGCCGCACCGTCAACAGCAGGCCATCGTGCCCGACGACTCTGAGACCTTCTGGAGCGCCGTGCTTGGATCGCTCGCCGGCCTGGGCCTGGCAACTGCTGGCCTGGCCATCGGCTTGGGCGCGACCGGATTGGCGGCAGATACCAAGTCGTACTGGTACCTGAGCCGCGCGGCCGGCTTTGTGGCTTACCTGCTCCTGTGGGGTTCGGTGGTCTGGGGCATGCTGCTCAGCTCCAAAATTGGCAAGGGCAAGCTGCGACCGCCTGTCCTGCTCGACGCCCATCAATTCCTGAGCCATGTGGCCGTGGGCTTTACTCTCTTTCACGGCCTGATCCTGATGGGCGATCGCTACCTGAGCTTTCCCCTGCGGGCGGTGTTAGTCCCCTTCGCCGGGACCTATGAACCGGCCCTGGTTGCAGCCGGGCAGTTGGGCTTCTGGCTGTTGCTGCTCTTGGTGCTCAGTTCCCATACGCGCAAGCAATTGGGCCAGGCCCAGTGGCGGGCGCTCCATTACACCAGCTTCATCGCGTACTGGGGAGTGCTCCTGCATGCTGTCATGCTCGGCAGCGACTCGCAGCAGAGCAGCGTGCAGGTTCTCTACCTGGTAACGGCCGGCGCGGTGCTGTTTCTGACTCTCTACCGGCTGCTGGCCACGGAAGGCCGGTCGCGCAAGGCGGCGGCGGGCTGAGCCGGGCCGCTTCGCAGCCTGGGGAGATCGCACGCTGTTGCATCCGCGTCCCCGATTGGTCGAAGGCAGGCGCAGCGTGCTACAATGCCTGACACAGGCGTGCGAAAGTTCCGCGTGGCGGAGGGGGTTTCAGACCCGCTTTGGCCGCGGACGTTGTGGATGCCGATTTGTGGCGCTGAGGTGAGGGTGCATGGTGCAGGCGAGCAAGACGACTATTCTGCTGGCTGACGATGACGAGATGATCGTGGAGGTGCTGCAGCGCCAGTTTATGCGCGAGGGCTACGCCGTCGAGGTGGCCTTCGATGGCGCGGAGGCGCTGAGTAAGGCGCGCACCACCTCACCTGATCTGATCCTGCTCGATGTCATGATGCCCCGGCTGCAAGGGTGGGATGTGGTGCGTGAATTGCGTCGGGAGAGCGCGGTGCCGGTTCTGATGTTGACCGCGCGTGGCGAGGAGATGGACCGCATCCTGGGGCTGGAACTGGGCGCTGATGACTACATCGTCAAGCCCTTCAGCTTTCGTGAGCTGTTGGCCCGCGTGCGCGCTACGCTGCGCCGGGTCTCGCTCGATCAGGCCGCGCCTGTGCCGCCAGCCGCCGCCCTGGTGAATCTGGGGCGCCTTTGCATTGACCGGCGGCGCCGCCAGGTGACCCGCGACGGCCGGCCGCTGGCGCTGACCCAGCGCGAGTATGATTTGCTCATGGTACTGTTGGATGCGCAGGGCGCCGTCGTGTCGCGGAGCGATCTCCTGGATCGCGTCTGGGGTGAAACCTGGTTTGGCGATCCGCGCACGTTGGACGTACACATCCGCTGGCTGCGTGAAAAGTTGGAGCAGGACCCGAGCCGACCGGTCTTGATCCTGACCGTGCGCGGGGTTGGCTATCGTCTTTTGTCGCCTGATGAGATCCAGAGCCATGACTAGTCCGGTGTTGTCACCCGTTCAGCAGACGGCTGCCCGCTGGCCCTGGCAGCGCAATCTGCAGACGCGCATCGTTCTCACCTTCACCCTGCTCTTTCTCGTTGTCCTGGCCCTGCTTATGCTGCGCGTCAGTCAGTCCATCTACCAGGCGCAGCTCGAAGCCTCCACGCACAATCTGGAGATTGCCGCTTTTCTCGCTGCTAACGCGCTGGAGGACCCGCTCAGCGGCTACGAGGCCGAATTCGAGCGCTTTGCCAACTGGGAAGCTGAGCAGGGGGACGAGAAGAGGGAGAAGCCTTCTGCCGGGACAGATGACCACGAGGGCCAAGAGGATCAGAAGGACAAAGTTGGGACACAAGCGCCCATGTCAGGTGTCGAGCCGCCCCCGTCGAGTGCGCGTCTTCAGCAAATAGCCTCGGTGTATGCGGCTGACACAGGCACACGCGTCACGATCCTCACCCCGCTGGGCAACGCGCTGGCCGATAGTGCGCTGTCTATCACGCAGATTGGCAATCAGTCTGCACACATCGAGGTGCAGGCTGCCCTGCAAGGCCATACGCAGCATGATGTGCGCACCGATCCACACGACGGCCAACCGACCTTGTATGCGGCGGCGCCCATTCAGCAGAGTGGTAGGACCGTGGGGGTGGTGCAGTTGGCGCAGCCGCTGGAGATGATCTTGCAGCCGATCCGCACCTCTCTGCTCGGCTTCGCCATCGCTGGCCTGCTGGCCCTGGTCCTGATTGCGCTGCTCTCTATGTGGACGGCGCGCCGCTTGGTGCGGCCCATCCGCGCGCTGGAACAGGCAGCGTTGGCCATTGCGACCGGTGATTTGAACCAACAGGTGCCCACGGAATCGGCCGACGAATTGGGCGCGCTGGCCGCTGCTTTCAATCACATGGCCGCGCAGTTACGCCAGACCCTGGAGCAGCAGCGCCAATTTGTGGCCAATGCCAGCCATGAACTACGCACGCCGCTGACCAACATCAAGCTGCGCAGTGAGCTGCTGTTGGAAAGCGGCCTGGATGATCCAGAATTGGCTGGTCGGTACCTGGCCGAGATTGACAGCGAGGCGGACCGCCTGGGGCGCCTGGCCAGCACCCTGCTCGATCTCTCACGCCTGGAGAGCAGCCAGGCGGTGCAGCACCAGCCGCTGACGCCCATTGACGTGCGACCTGTGCTGTCGGCCGTCGTCGCCACCATGACGCTGCGGGCGCGGGTGCAGGGTTGACCCTGCAGGTGCAACTGTCGCCATCCCTGCCGCCATTGCGCGTCTGGCCCGAGCAGATCGAGGCAATCCTGCTCAATTTGCTGGACAATGCCATCAAGTACACGCCGGCGGGCGGCCAGATCTACTTATCGGCTGCGGCCATGCCTGACCGCTGTCAACTGCGGGTGGCCGATACCGGTAGTGGCATTCCCCAGGCGGATCTGCCTCATATCTTCGATCGTTTTTACCGCGTCGACAAGGCGCGCAGCCGGCGGTCGGGACAGCACGGCGTCGGCCTGGGTCTCTCCATCGTGCAGGCGCTCGTGCTGCAAAATGGGGGCCAGATCAGCGTGACCAGTGCGGTTGGTCAAGGCACGACCTTTACCCTTGAATTCCCCGCTTCCGCGCCGTTGACAGCAAACACGACAGTGGTCACGACCAGCGAAGCTAAGGGGCTTCCATGACGATGTGGCCACGCGCGGCCCGCGTGGCTGCATCGCCGTACCAGTTGACGAAGAAATCGTGTAACTGCGTCGCATTAGTCACGCCTGACAGATCCCAATCCACGCCCGGCGCTGTGATGAAAAACGGGTAATCCTGCGGCCCGCCCAGACCGCCGTGCGTAGCCACGTGCTCCTCGAAGCCCACCACCGACCCATCCGCATACCAGGTACCCAGCAGCACCAGGTCGCCGCTGTGCGGAAAGCGTACCAGGCGGTCAACTTGCTGCAGCGCGGCCTGCGGGTCGGACAGATGCGGCAGGGTGGCCGCCAGCTGTGGGCTATCCAGGCGCAGCACGCCGCGCGGCGTCACGCAGACCGCGTTGCCTTGCTCACGCCCCAGCACCAACCCAAAGCCACTGTGGGCGCGCAGGGCGCTGAGCAGGTCGGGATAGAGGATCGCGATCTCGCTGATGTCCATCTGCGCGGGGGTGACTTTGAAATAGATGTGCGCCAGGCTGCCGGCCACGCGTACGATCACATCACTGCGCCGGGTCAGGTCATAGTCGGCTTGAATCTCCGGGTCTTGGGGCAAGCCACGACGCAACGCCCGCCGCAAGAGGCGCAGCAGGCGCTGACTGCGCGGCGACGCCCGCGCTTCTGCGGCCTGCAGTTCGCTGTGCAGCAGTTCATCCTGCATGGAGGCCCAGGGCGCCTGCCCGCCTTGCACATCCACCACGGCCTGGCCGACATGCGTGCGCACGAAGTCCCCCAGCGTCTGGTGAAAAAGCTCTGCGAAGGGCCGGCAACGGCTCATCCCATGATCGGAAAAGATGAACAGATCGTAGGCGCGGCGGTGGCGGAACTGGCGGCGCACCTGGTCAAGCTCGCGGATGCAGGCATCAATGCTGCGCAGGGCAGCCAGGGCTTCATCGGACAGAGGGCCATGATGATGGGCGCGGTCATCGTAGCCGTAGTAATCGGTGTAAATGGACGGGACGCTGCGATAGATGTCCAGCGCCACTGCGAAGGTCTGAATCTCGCGAAAGATGACGTTGAGCGTCACGGGCGCCAGGGGTGAAAGCAGGGTTGCCAGGGGCGCGGTCAGGCTGGCGCGCAGGCGGCGCAGGCGCGCGACGGGCGGTCCTGGCTTGGACGTGCCATGCAGGCGCGACCGCAGGGTGCGGGCATATTCGCTCAGGGACAGCCACAGGGCGCGCAGCGAACGGTGCGGGGTCAGGAGAAAGAGCAGGAAGAAGAACGAACCGCACATTTTGGCTAAAATGTTGGCGATCGAGCGCGGACAGGGTCAGGAAAGAGGTGCGCGTGACCGTCGAACAGGTTGAAGTAACTGGAGCCGCCGGTCAGAATGCCGTAGCGCCCGGCGCTGAGGCGTTCTTGCAGGCGCTGCAGGTGCGCTGGCACCTTGCAGACAATGGTTTGGCCGCTCTCTTTTTCATACCAGCGGAATGACGGGATGTCCCAGTTGTTGCCGAACAGTAAACCGGCCTGCACGGCCGGCGTGCTGCTGGGCAGACCGCAGCGCCAGCGCTGCACGCGCCAGCCCTCGCGCTCGATGAGCCGTTGGAGATAGGGCGTCGCGCCGCGTGCCAGCGCATCCAACAGATAGCGATGCGCCAGCCCGTCAATCTGAACGATGAGAAATCCACGCCGGCCATCGCCCGGCATCACGCCGCCGCCAAGACGCGAGGCCAGCGCACCGTATTTACGGTTGTAATACCACGTGGCAAGCGCAGTCAACCAGTCAATCAGGCGTTGTACGAGCCAGGCCACTTGCATGAGTGGCATTATGGCGGTAAACGCCTTTTTGAGCAAAACCGGCCTTTGCAACTGGCATGACGAAAAGGGGCATGATCTGCACTGGTCAGACACCTGTGTAAAGATCGTTATGCAACGCAAAGGCGCAGAGAAAATCCCAAAAAAGCCCTTTTGCCAAAACGGTTTGCCAATGGTAGAATAACGCGCTCCTCACCGCTTGAGCCGCCGAACCGGTCATGGTTTGGAAGTATACCTCATTGCAGGATGTGCATGGACGCCATTCGCCTGCCGGGTCTGGTGGATGTGCATGTCCATCTGCGCGAACCCGGTTACGAACACAAAGAGACCCTGGCCAGCGGCACCCGCGCCGCATTGGCCGGGGGCATCACCACTGTTCTCGACATGCCCAACACATCGCCGCCGACGGCGACGCTCGACCGTTTGGCCGCGAAAGCCCGCCTGGCCGCGGCCGCGGCCGTGTGCGATGTCGGCCTTTTCCTGGGCGCCACGCGTGACACGGACCCGCTGATCACCGCGGCTGCGCCTACGCCTGCGGCCTGAGAGATCTACGTCAGTGAGACGTTTGGCTCCCTGCGCCTGGAAGACCTGGCCCAGTTGATGGCCTTTTTCGCACCTGGCCCGGCCCCGGCCCCATCGCCGTGCATGCCGAAGGGCTGCTGCTGGCAACCTGCCTGGCGCTGGCACAACTCTACGGCCAGCACCTGCACGTCTGCCATGTCAGCCGGCGCAGCGAGATCGAGCTGATTCGCCGGGCCAAGCAGCATGGCGCGGCGGTCACCTGTGAGGTCACGCCACACCATCTGTGGCTGTGCGAGGATGACCTGCCCCGCCTGGGTGCCCGGGGTCAGATGAAGCCACCCCTGGCCACGGCCGCCGACCGGGCCGCGCTCTGGGCGAACCTGGATGTCATTGACTGTTTTGCCACCGATCACGCGCCGCACACCGCGGCTGAAAAGGCCGGCCCCCAGCCGCCGCCCGGCGTGCCCGGCCTGGAGACCATGCTGCCCCTGCTGCTCACCGCGGTGCATGAAGGCCGCCTGACCCTCGACGATCTCGTCGCCCGCTTGCATCACAATCCGACCCGTATCTTTCATCTCCCTGCCGGCGGCCAGCAAGCGCAAACCTGGGTCGAAGTGGACGCCGCTGCTGCTCTCGATCTGCCTGCCAGCGGCTACCAGACCCTGTGCGACTGGAGTCCGTTCAGCGGCTACACGGTGCATGGCGCGGTGCGCTGCGTCGTCCTGCGCAACCAGGTGGTTTTGCTGATGGCGTTGTGCTGGCCGCGCCCGGCGCCGGCCGGGTGCTGGCGGCGCCGGTTGTCGAATGAAAGAAATCGAGAGAATGAAGAGGTTTTTTCATGCCGCACTCATCCAACGGCTGGTTCGGCCAGCATGTGTTATCGGTCAAACAGTTCAATCGCCCCAAGCTGGAGCACATCTTCGAGGTGGCCCACAGTATGCGCTCGATGGTGGAGCGCTTTGGCACGGCTGACATGCTGCACGGCCATGTGCTCGCCAACTTGTTTTACGAGCCAAGCACCCGCACCTCGTCCTCCTTTGCTGCGGCCATGGTGCGCCTGGGCGGTCGCGTGCTCAGCATCAACGAAGTGGTCTACTCCTCGGTCAGCAAAGGGGAGTCACTGCCCGACACCGTGCGCACCCTGGAGTGCTATGCCGATGCCATCGTGCTGCGTCATCCTGAGGTGGGCGCTGCGGCCACGGCCGCCCGCTACGCACGTCCCGATCATCAACGCCGGCGACGGCGTGGGCGAGCATCCGACTCAGGCCCTGCTTGATCTCTTCACGATTCAAGAAGAGTTGGGCCGTGTGGACGGACTGAAAGTGGTGATGGTCGGTGACCTCAAATATGGGCGCACGGTTCATTCCTTGACCCGCTTGCTCACGCAGTATCAGGTGGAACTGGTTTTTGTTTCGCCTGACATGCTGCGGCTGCCGGGCGAGATCGCCGCAGAAGTACACAGCGCCGGCCTCTCCTTTCGTGAAACCGATGATATTCATAACATCATTGGCGAGGCCGATGTGCTCTATGTGACGCGGGTGCAGAAGGAGCGCTTTACCGATCTGGCGCTCTATGACTCCGTCAAGGAGCATTACGTGGTTGACGATGCGCTCATGGCGCGGGCCAGGGAGCGGATGATCGTCATGCACCCGCTGCCGCGCGTGGGTGAAATTGCCTACACCGTGGACGATGATCCCCGTGCCGCCTATTTCCGCCAGATGCGCAACGGCATGTACATCCGCATGGCGCTGCTGGCCGCGGTTCTGGGCAAGGCGTAGGGCAAAGTTCGATGACGCATGACCCCCAGTCAATCGTTTGCGCAGAGAGGATACGACGATGCCTAACCGACAGAAGACCATCGGTATTTTAACCGGTGGTGGAGACGTTCCCGGATTGAACCCCGCACTGAAGACCCTGGTTTATCGCGGCAGGCACGATAACTGCCGTGGTTGGTGCGCCATGGCTGGGGCGGCCTGCTTCACTTCGACGCCAACGAGCCAGCCAGCCGTGAAAAACACCTGATTCCCCTCGACCGCCAGACCGTGCGCACGGTAGATCGCACGGGCGGCACCTTCCTGCACACCAGTCGCACCAACCCGGCGCGGGTCAGCAACAATGAAGTGCCTGACTTCTTACGCGGCGCCAACTACGACCCCGCGGCCACTGGCAAACATGACTACACGCCGCATGTCTTGTCGAACCTGGAGAAGCTGGGCATTGATGCGCTGATCCCCATCGGCGGCGATGACACCCTGAGCTACGCCGAGCGCCTGCATCGCGAAGGTTTCCCGGTGGTGGCTATTCCCAAGACGATGGACAACGACGTTTATGGCACCGACTACTGCATTGGCTTCTCCACGGCGGTCACGCGCAGCGTCAACTTCATTCACAACCTGCGCACCAGCGCGGGATCGCACGAGCGCATCGCCGTTGTCGAACTGTTCGGTCGCAATTCGGGCGAAACGTCACTGATCTCGGCCTACCTGGCCGGCGTAGACCGCGCGCTCATCTCGGAGGTGCCGTTCGATATTCAGCGGCTGGCGCAGATGCTGGCGCATGACAAGGCGTCCAATCCAAGTAACTACGCGATGGTCACGATCTCTGAGGGCGCGACGATGCTCGGCGGTCAAGTGATCGAATACGGGCAGGAGGATGCCTACGGTCATCGCAAGCTAGGCGGCATTGGTGAGATGATGGCCGAGGCCCTGCAGGCGCTCACCGGCTCGCACATGATCTATCAACCCCTGTTATACCTGATGCGCTCCGGCGCGCCTGACTCGCTCGATCTGATGGTCGCCTTCAACTATGCCAACATGGCTATGGACCTGGTGGCCGAGGGCACGTCGGGTCGCATGGTGGCCTTGCAGGGCGGCACCTACACGCACATCCCCATCAGCACCATCATGCAGGGCAAGAAGCGCTGGATGTGGACGAACTGTATGACATCAACGAATATCGCCCCAAAGTGCGCCACGTACTGGGCAAGCCAATGTTCTTGTATTAGGAATACGGAAGCATAATTCGATATGGCGACTGACTTCTTTTCTAAACTGACCGCCGCGGCACGCAAGAACGACTCTCTGCTCTGCGTCGGCCTTGACCCCACGCCGGAAGCGGTTCCGGCCGCGTTTCGCCAGGCCGCCAATCCGATCCTGGCCTGGAATCGGGTCATTATCGAGGCCACGGCTGACCTGGTCTGCGCGTTCAAGCCTAACATCGCTTTCTACGAGGCCCTGGATGACGGCCTGGCGACTCTCAAGGCCACCCTGCGCCTGATCCCGCCTGACACCCCGGTCATTCTGGATGCCAAGCGCGGGGACATTGGCTCCACCGCGGCCGCGTACGCCCGTGTGATCTTCGACCAGTTGGGCGTGGATGCGGTGACGCTCAGCCCCTACCTGGGCGCAGACAGCATCGCGCCATTTGCCGCCTACGCGGACCGCGGGCTGTTCATCCTTTGCCACACCTCCAATCCCGGCGCGGCCACCATCCAGGAGCTGCCCACGGCAAACGGCACGCCGCTCTATCTGCAGGTGGCGCAGCAGGCGCTAACCTGGTCGAAACACCAGAACATCGGGCTGGTCGTCGGCGCCACGTTCCCCGCTGCCTTGACGGCCGTGCGGTGGGTCGCGCCGCAGGCGTGGTTCCTGGTGCCCGGCGTCGGCACGCAGGGCGGCGACCTGACCGCGGCCGTGCAGGCGGCCATGCGCCCCGATGGGTTGGGGGCCATCATCAATGTCAGCCGTGGAGTGTCGGGTGCGAGCGATCCGCGCCAGGCGGCCGCGGCGCTGCGCGCGGCCATCAATGCGGCCCGAACGGCCAAGCCAACCGGCGTAGCCAATTCTTCTGATCCCGACGCGGCCCTTGAGCACCAATCCCTCCTGACCGGCCTCTATCAGCTCGGCGCCATCCGTTTCGGGCAGTTCACCCTGGCGAGCGGGTTGCCCTCGCCGCTCTACATTGACCTGCGCCTGCTCGTCAGCGATCCCGCGCTCTTGCAGCAGGCCGCGGCCGCCTACGCCCGGGCGTTGACCGGCCTCTCCTACGACCGCCTGGCCGGTGTGCCCTACGCGGCGCTGCCCATCGGCGCCGCGCTGAGCCTGCACGTGGGCAAACCGTTGCTCTACCCGCGCAAGGAGGCCAAGACCTATGGTCTGGGCAAGTCCATCGAGGGCGCCTGGCAGCCAGGCGAGCGCGTCGTCGTGATCGAAGACCTGGTCACCAGTGGCGGCAGCACCCTGAAGACGGTGGAACTGCTGCGCGCGGCGGGCCTGCTGGTTGAAGATGTGGTGGTGCTGATTGATCGTGAGCAGGGCGCGCGCGCCAATCTGGCGGCCGCCGGCCTGAATTTGCACGCCGTGTTTTCTCTGAGCCAGGTGCTGGACAGCCTGCACCGCGCCGGTTTGCTTGACGCCGCTGTGCTGGCCGAGGTGCGGGCCTATCTCAACGCATGAATGCTCCTGATCTGACCACCACCTTCTGCGGCATCACCCTGCCCAACCCGCTCGTCCTGGCTTCCGGCATTCTGGGCACCAGCGCGGCGCTGATGGCGCGGGTGGCCGCGGGCGGCGCGGGCGCGGTCACGGCCAAATCGTGCAGTCGCGCGCCGCGGCCCGGTCATCCCAACCCGACCGTGCTCGCCTGGGGCGCGGGCTTCATCAATGCCGTGGGCCTGGCCAACCCTGGCGTGGATGAGGAAATTGCCGTGCTGCAAGAGACGCGCCGTCGCCTGGCGCAAGCCGGCCAGGGCGTCAAACTGGTAGCGTCCATCTTTGGCACCGCGGTCGAGGATTACGCGTACCTGGCGGAACGAATGAACGAGGCGCGGCCCGATTTTCTGGAGATCAACATCTCCTGTCCCAATGTGCATGATGAGCTGGCACGCCCGTTCGCGGCCAGTTGCCCGGCCGCCGCCGCGGTCACACGGGCGGTCAAACGGGTATCCGCCGCGCCGGTGATCGTCAAGCTGTCGCCCAACGTCACCGATATCGCCGAGATTGCGCGCGCCGTGGAAGATGCCGGCGCCGATGCCATTGCGGCCATCAACACCGTGGCCGGCATGGTGATTGACATCCGCGCGCGGCGCCCCATCCTGGCAAACCGTGAGGGCGGCCTGAGCGGCCCGGCCATCCGACCCATTGCGGTGCGCTGCATCTATCAGTGCTACCAGGCGGTCAAGATTCCGATCCTGGGCATCGGCGGCGTCAGCTGCGGCGAGGACGCGGCCGAGCTGTTGCTGGCCGGCGCCACACTGGTTGGCGTGGGGTCGGCCGTCCACAGTCGCGGCATCGCTGCCCTGGGGCAGATTCGTGATGAATTGGCGCAGTTCATGCTGGCAGAGGGCTTTGGCCGGGCCGCTGAACTGGTCGGCCTGGCACACTGGCCCGCAGGGATGGCAGGATCATGATCCACCAGGCGGCTCGCATCACCGGCATCAGCGAAGAGAACTATCGGGTCAAGACCCTCACGCTCGAACTGGCCCTGCCGGCGGCGCGGCCCGGTCAATTCGCCATGGTCTGGCTGCCAAATGTGAACGAACGTCCGCTTAGCCTGTTGGACGCTGACCCCGTGCGCTTCACGGTGGCGCGCGTGGGCGCGTTCACCGCCGCCCTGCACGATCTGCGGCTGGGGGACCGCCTGTGGGTGCGCGGCCCCCTGGGCCAGGGCTTCACGGTGCGCGGCCGCCATCTGCTGCTGGTGGGCGGCGGCTACGGTGTCGCGCCCCTGCATTTTTTGGCGCGGGCTGCGCTGGCTGCCGGCGCGCAGGTCAGCGTGGTCATTGGCGCGCGTACCGCCGCGGACTTGCTTTTTATGGATCGCTTCGCTGCCCTGGGGGTGCCGGTCATCACCACCACCGATGATGGCTCGGCCGGCCGGCCGGGTTTGGTCACCGCCGGCGTGGAGCATCTGCTCGCCACGGCCCCCACACCGATAGATCAACTGGCTGCGTGCGGGCCAGGCCCGATGCTGACAGCCCTGGAACGCCTGGCGGCCGTGCATCATCTGCCTGCGCAGCTCAGTTGGGAGAACCGGATGCGCTGCGGCATGGGCATTTGCGGCACGTGCGCAAAGGATGGCTGGCTGGTGTGCAGCGAGGGGCCGGTGCGAAGGACTTGAACAGGCGTGACCTACGACTCCGCAGCTCTACCCAGCTCGACCAGAAAGCCCGCGGCATGGGCCAGTTGTGCGAACAGCAGCAGCGGACGCGCCGCGGCGACCGGCATCTGACTGCCTCTCAGACCGAGCAATCCCACATAGAACGCCCATGACTCGGCGGCCGGCGCAAGATCCACGCGCCGGCGCAGGCGCCTGGCGCCGCGGCCATAGTTGAACTGTTGCTGCCAGAAGCTGCGCGCGGTCAAGGCCTGGGTGTGATAGACGATCGCCTGTGGCGCGTAAATCATGCCGCCCCCGTGCGCCAGCCAGCGCGCGCAAAATTCACGATCTTCACCTGCAGCCCAGGGAAAAGCGGTATCGAAGCCACCGCGCTGGCGAAAGCGCCGGGCGGATACGGCCAGATTGTTGGAGGCCAGGAAGCGGGCGCGCGTTGGATCGGCGTTGTAATGGGTGTAGAGGTAGCTGACAATGGCCTGGCTGGTCGAGGCAAACCGGTTGTCGGCCAGCGCATTGACGGTGCGCCCGCCCACCAGGTGGTCGGGCATGGCGGCCAGTTGCGCGGCCAGCGCGGCCAGCCAGCCGGGGTCAGCCTGACAGTCATCATCCACGAAGGCGAGAAAATTGCCCTGCGCGTGACGCGCCCCCAGGTTGCGGGCGGCGGCCGGCCCGGCGTGCGATTGCGCGAGCAGCCGCAGGTTGAGCTGCCCTGACCACGCGGCCGCCAGCGCAGGCGCATCCCATGGCCCACCATCGTTGACCACAATGACCTCGCAAATGTCGCGCGCAGCATCGAGCCGGGCGAGCGCTTGCAGGCAAGCACTCAAAGCCTGCTGGCGTCCAAAGGTGGGGATGATGATCGAAAAGGTGAGGTTGCGCATGTCATTGCCAGGCGGTTCTGCCGCGGCTCAGAGGCTGGCGACCGCATGACGCACCGCTGCCGCCACCTCATCTACCTGAGCGTCGGTCATCTCCGGGTAGAGCGGCAGGGAGAAGATTTCCTGCGCGATCTGTTCGCTGACAGGCAACGCACCGGCCGCGGCCAGGTGCGGATAGGCCGGCTGCAGATGGATAGGCGCCGGATAGTGAATCAGCGTGCCGATGCCAGCCGCCTTCAGCGCCTCCTGCAGGTCATGGCGCCGCGCATGACGAACCACGTAGAGATGATAAACATGGCTCCGCCCCGGGCCGGTCCGCGGCGTTGCGATACCGCTGCCCGCCAGCAGGCGATCATAGCGCGCGGCCAGCGCCTGGCGCCGCGTGTTCCAGGCGTCCAGGTGCGGTAATTTCACCCGCAGCAGCGCGGCCTGCAGTTCATCCAGGCGACTGTTGAGGCCATGCTCCTGGCTGATGTAACGGGCGCCGGGCTGCCAACCATACTCACGCAGGCTGCGTACGCGGGCGGCCAGCGCCGCGTCCGTGCTGACCACCATCCCGCCATCGCCGGCCGCGCCCAGGTTCTTGGTCGGATAGAAGCTGAAGCAGGCCAGATCGCCCCAGACGCCCACCGGACGATCCTGATAGCGGGCGCCGTGGGCCTGCGCACAGTCTTCGATCACGCGCAGATTGTGCTGGCGGGCGAAGGTCAGGATGGGCGCCAGGTCGGCCGGTTGACCGTAGAGATGCACGGGGATGATGGCGCGGGTGGCCGGCGTCAGCGCCGCGGCCAGCCGCGCCGGATCCAGGGTGAAAGTATCCGCTTCGATGTCCACCAGCACAGGCTGCGCGCCGCTGTTGACAATGGCCGTCACGGTGGCCACGGCCGTGTGCGTGACGGTGATGACTTCAGCGCCGGGGCCGATGTCGCAGGCCAGCAAGGCCAGGAGCAAGGCATCGGTGCCGGAATTGACGCCGACCGCATTGGCCGCAGCGGGTAAGCCTAACCAGGCGGCAAATTCGGCCTCGAACGCACTCACCTCAGGCCCCAAAATGTACCAGCCCGCGCGCAGCACGCGCAAGGCCGCGGCCTCCAGGTCCTTTGCCAGCGCCGCGTGCTGAGCCTTCAAGTCGTTGAACGGTATGTGCATGATCGGTATCTCATCAAGGAATTCTCACACAAAGCCTCGCAGCCTCGCAGCAATCGGTTTACTTCTTTGTGTTCTTGGTGTCTTAGTGTGAGCCATTGTTACCAATAGTGGTGTCCGTACTTTTCGTAGTAATCCACCATGCGGCGCAGACCCTCGCGCAGGGGAACCGTCGGCCGCCAACCGAGCGTAGCCTCGATCTTGGCGTAGCTCGAGTAGACATCGCCAATGTCAATCTTCTGGCGATCGGCCGGCCAGGGCGCCAGGCGCACGCGGCCGCGCCCAGTAATCTCGACCAGCATCTGCGCCAGGTCTCCCAGCGCCACCGGCTCCAGCCCACCCAGGTTGAAGACCTGCCCGGCCGCGGCCGGATTGGCGCCCGCCAGCAAGAAGGCCTCTACCACATCATCCACGTAGGTCAGATCACGGCGCTGGCGGCCATCCCCGTAGACCTGAATCTCCGCGCCCTCCAACGCCAGGCGCACGAACCAGGCGATGAAGCCCTGCCGGTTGTGGCGCAAGAGCTGCCGCGGGCCGTAGGTGTTGGTCAGGCGCAGCGAGCTGGCGGTCAGGCCGTAGACCTGGTGATAGATGATGTGATACCACTCGCCCGCCAGTTTGTTGACTCCGTTGATATCGGTGGGGTGCTGCAAATGCTGTTCGTCCAGCGGCAGGTAATCGGGCTTGCCGTACTGCTGGCGTGTGCCCGCGTAAACGATCCTGATCGCGGGGTTGTGCAGGCGACACGCTTCCAGGATGCTCAACTGACTGCGCGCGTTGATCTCCAGATCGGTGAACGGATCGCTCATCGAATCGAGATGGCTGACCTGGCCGGCCAGGTTGAACAGGTAATCATGCCCGGGAACCAGCGCGTTCATGGCATGAGCGTCGCGTACATCGGCCAGGTTGACATGCACCCGTTGGCGCACCGGCTCGATGTTGAACCAATTGCCGCCATACGCGGGGATCAGCGAATCTACCAGCGTGACCGCCGCGCCCAGGTCCAGCAGGCGCAGCGCCAGGTTGGAGCCGATGAACCCCAGGCCGCCGGTGATGAGCACGCGCGCGCCGTCGTAATGCCGGGCGAAATCTGGCTGATTGGCGCCAGAGAAATCCGGTTTCTGGCCCCCTGGCTGGCTGTTGACGGTTGTCAATTCCTCACCTCTTTTCTATTTTACGGCGATGGTCCCGACCACAACCTCGTCGCCGCCCGCGGCCAGGGGCAGCCGCTGGCCCGTCTGAGGGCTGTAAAGCCCGATCAGCAGTGTGTAGACGCCGGCTTTCAACGCTGCCGGCGCCTCCAGGTTGCGCCGGTCTGCACCCGCTTGGCCCGGCGCCCAGGCGCTGAACGGCCGTGGGCCAAACCAAACCGGCTGGCCGTCGGCCTGCGCCACGTTGTGCCCCGCGGCGTCACGCAGATGCAGGAAAACGTTGAGATCGAGAGCCGCCGGCGCGGCCAGTTGCCAGGTCAGCGTCAATGGCAGGGTGATGGTGATCCCCTGGCGGCTGAGCGTCGGCGGTAGGCCGGCCACGCGGCGCAGGTCGCCCCAGGTCGTGCCCGCGGGCGTGTTCCAGGTGGCGATGGGCGGCGCATTGGCGGGCGCCGGCGGGTCGTCAGCCAGGGGAATCAAGTGACGCCCGACGCGGCGCACGGCGGCCAGGCGCGCCCAGGTGTCTTGCTCGAACAACGTCGCCGCGCCTTGCACACGCCAACGGCGCTGCAGGTCCGCCCAGGTGCTGCCCTGAAACAGTCCGACCGCTGGCGCCCAAGTTTTCGGCAGGTACCAGGGCAGCGTTTCGACCACAATCAGCTCGCCTGGCTGCCAGCGGCCTGGCGGATACCAGAGGGTTGCGATGGCCGGGCGCTGGCTGGGATCATCGGCCAGGCTGCCATCCGGCGTCACGGCAAACGGCCACAGATGCAGGTCGGCGGGCAGTGGCGTTTGCGTCTGCCAAAAGCTGCGCCAGCGTGTCAGGCCCCATTTGCCGTCATCCACCAGCTCATAGCCGAGCAAACTCACGCGTTCGCCGAACACCAGCGGCACGGATTGCAGGGCGGGTGGTTGGGTGAGCAGCCCGGAGCGGTCGGCGCGGGCAAAGTCGAAGAAAGCGTCCGGGAGTACACATTTCGCATAGTCTGGTTCATGGGAAGGCAATGAACATTCGGTGCGAGGGGGTGCGTCGGGCGCGGGCTGCTGCAGGAGAACGAAGCCATCGGCTGCGTCTGTGACGAGCCAGCCCTGCGCGATCAGGCCGAGCACCGCGCGTTGAATTTCGGCCGGGTGGCGGTCGGTGGCGCCGGTGACATCCACCAGCGCCCAGGCGGCGTCGCCCAGGATGGGGAACTTGTAGAGCTTGGTGCGATGGCTGAAGTGCGGGTAGAGCGCGGTGGTGACGCTGCCGGGCGCGGCGGTTGGCGCCTGTGCGCTGAAGCGGGCGAGCAGGGCCGCGTGCGGCGTCACATCCGGCCAGCGGAACTCACGGCCCAGGGGGGTGTAGCCCGCCATGATCTGGTAGGCGAATGCCCACAGCAGCAGCCAGGCCAGGGTCAGGCGTCCGGCACGGGGGCGAACGGCGAGCAGGCGGCGCACGCCCACCAGGGCAGCCATCGCCACAAAGGGCACGAGCGGCGCCGAATAGTGAAATTCTCCGCTGAACTGGGCCGGATACGCGCTGAAGAGATTGGCGATCAACAAGGGGCGCTGAGCAACAGAATTTCCGGGGCCAGCAGGCTGAGAAAGCCAAACGGAGCCAGGAGGCCGGCCAGGTAGGTCAGCCGTGACGGTTCGGCGGCAATTTCCCAGACCAGGGCCGGCTGCGTGAAGAAGCTCCTGACGATGGAAAGGGGGGAATCGCCCAGGGCGCCGTAGCGGGCAAAGTAGACCGACTGATCCACGCCGTAGACCTGCGCGGCGTAGCGGGGGATGATGACGAAGGTGGCGAGATAGAACCAGCCCAGGCTGAGCAGCATGACCAGCAGACCGGCCGTGGTCGCGGACAGGCGCGGCAGGCGGGCGCCATCCAGGTTGCCGGTCGCGGATGGCGGGTTTGGACGATCGCTTCAGGTCGCGCCGCGCCAGCCAGGCCTGGCTGAGGACATACAGCCCCAGCATGAAGGCCAGCAGAGCCGCTTCTTCCTTGACGCTCAGAGGACGAGGCAGGCGAGGACGAATCCCCCACCAGTGACGGCGCTCATTGCACCAAAACGCCAGCAGAACGGGCGTGACGGCGAGGGGAATGGCGTGAAACTCGGCCAGGTTGGCGGCCTGCAGGCCGGAGAAGAGCAGGTAGGCCAGGGCCAGGACTAACGGCGCCCAGGTAGCCAGTCCGGCGCTCGACGAGCGCAGCATGGCGCGGGCCAGGGCAAAGATGACGAGGGCGCCGCTGCCCAGCGCCAGCGTTTGCACGATCAGCAGGGCGCGCACATCGTTCCACAGGTGAAAAACGAGCGAGAGGGGCAGGAAGATCGGTTCGACGTGATCGGTCAGGCGGGTGCTGACGAAATCGTCCTTGATTTCTTGCACGAAGCGCCCCTGACTCGTGTTCCAGATCGCCAGGTCCATCTGGCCCAGGTCAGCCATGTGGGTACGCAGCGCCTGGTGGGGGCGGATGGACAGTAGGGAGAAGCCGACGACGTAGAGCACGAACAGCGCGAGGACGGCCGCCCGTACCTGGTCCCTGCTCAGGCGGGAACTGTGCCGGCAGATGATGGGCGGGAACTGACGTTTGGCGGCGGTCCCCGCTGCGTCGCCCATTGCCAGGTTGCGACCGCGGCGCGCCGCCGATTTCACCGATGATCATCCACAGACGGGCCACGATGGCGATGATGGCGGGCAGCGGCGCGCTGAAGAGGCCCTGCAGCAGGAGGACCAGCACGCCTTCGCGCACGCCGAGGCCGCTGGGCGTCAACAGGCTGAGGTAGCCAATCACGTAGGCGGCCGCATAGCCGGCAATCAGCCAGGGCGCCTCGCGGATGCAACCGGGGCCAGTCCGGCCGCCAGGGCGCTGAAGCCCAGGCCAAAGCCAAGCCAGACCAGGCCGTAGGTGAGCAGGAGGCGCGCCAGGTCAACGACGGTCAGGGTGATGCGCAGAGGCGGGCGCTTGAGGCGGGTCAGCGCCCAGTTCAAGGCGGTTTCGAGCACGCGCGGGTGCAGAAAGATCAAACCGAGCGGCGCCAGCCAGAGCGCCGGGCGCAGGCGATCGAACCAGGCGCCCTGCCCGGCCAGGGCAAAGTAGACCGCGGCCAGCAGCAGCCCGGCCAGGGTGGAGATGGCCTGATGCAGCGCGATGCTGGTGAAGGTGGCGGTGCGCGCAATGCCGAGCCGGCTGCACATTTCGGCCATGCCCAGGAACTGCCAGACGTTGCCGGGGATGTAGCGGATGATGTTGGACAGGAACCAGATGCGGGCCGCCTCGCCAAAGCGCAGCGATCCACCGAGGCGCCCCAGGATGAAGCGCCACTGGTTCAGTTCCAGGAGCCAGGTGAGCCACAGCAAGGCGAGGGCCAGCAGCAGCCAGCCAATCTCGATCTGCCAGGGGTAGGCCTGCAGTTGCTGCCATTGGGTTGCGATCAGCGCGCCCAGAA
This sequence comes from Candidatus Amarolinea dominans, assembly GCF_016704685.1. NCBI lineage: Bacteria > Bacillati > Chloroflexota > Caldilineae > Caldilineales > Candidatus Amarolineaceae > Candidatus Amarolinea > Candidatus Amarolinea dominans. The sequence goes on along the minus strand of NZ_JADIZS010000023.1, from coordinate 101,978 downwards.
ACACGACAGCCAGGACAAAGATGCCCGTTTGCAGCCAGGGACGGAGGCGGGCCAACCGCCGTCTCCGCCCCGGTTCAGGCGGAGACGGAAAGAAACCAGGTTCCGCAGCCGAAACCTGGTTTCCGTTGGTTGATACTGGTGGCTGACTCATGCCGGTCAGTATAACACCGCCCTGACGCCGTCAGCAAATTGGCCGGGGAATGGCTTTTTGCTCACTGCCCTGGCGTCTGGCGCATGGGCATGGTGATGAAGGTGAGGCCCAGGTACGGCTTGGCGGCATCGTCCGGGTGCTGGCCCAGCGTCACCGTGACCGTTTGCTCGTCCGTACTACGACGGAAGGTGATTTCGACCTGATCGCCCGGCTTGTACGCGGCGATGGCTTCGGCCAGGGTCAGGCCCTGATCGAGCTTCTTGTTGCCGACTGCGGTGATCAGATCGCCCGCCTGCAGGCCGGCATTGGCGGCCGGGCCGTCGGCGACGACCTCGCGGATCATGGCGCCGTTCATGCCCATCACGCCTGGCCCCATCGGCATCTGATCGCCGGGTATCACGGGCACGTAGGGCAAACCGGGGATCGGCGTTTGCTGATTCGGCCGCCGTGAATCGTCCGGCGTCAGTGTTCGTTGAATCTCGATGGTTTGCCGATTTCGACCGATGGCGAAGCCGGCCACGCCGCCAATGGCGGCGGACACGGCAGCCACCAGGCACAACGCAATCACCGCCACTGCTGCGATGAGCACAATCCTGTTACGCGAACTGTTATTCTCGTTCATTGTGAATCTCCTTTTCTTGTGCTGTATCTTCTCAATTTGTCGGGGCGCACCCTTGCGGTCGCCCACGCAGAGGCGCAAGACCATGCCCCTACTGGTCACAGCCAGATTTGTCGAATGTTCTACCGTCAACTATACTCAAAGCCTATGATACGTGTCAATAATTGGTTTCGCTCTCATTGTTTTCCCGGCGTTCGGTCAATCCAGGACACCTCCCGCTCGGTATGCGGACCTCAGCGCCGCCTGGTTGCCTCCATATTCAGCCTGACTCTACTCGCGCTCAGCGTGCTGACCCCGGCGGCCCAGGCTGATCCACACGGCTGCACCGGTGCGGATGTCAACTACAACTGCAATTTCAACAATTTCTATTCGACGCCCTATGGCTCCGCGCCCGACGGCTGGGCGCCTTTTGTGCTCAGTGGCTCGGCCGCGTTCGTCGAAGCGGTGGATACCTACTTCGGCCCGCCCTCGCTGCAGATCTGGTCCGACGGCGGCACGTTTCAGGCCGGCGTTTTTCAACAGGTGCGCAATCTCACGCCTGGCGCCACCTACCTGGCCTCAGTCGGCTGGGCCGCGCCCAATGAGCCGGACGCGTTCGGTCGCAAACTCGGTCTCGATCCCAGCGGCGGCACCGATCCTACCTCGGCCAACGTGATCTGGGGGGTGACGCACTACGGGCCGGGGCGCTTTGGCAACTATTCGACGCCCGGCGATCCCAACCTGGATGTACGCGCGGTGGCCAGGAGCGATACGCTCACGATCTTCTTCTTCGTGGATCACAACTACAGCACAGGCGCCAACATGATCTTTGTGGACGCGATCAGCCTGGTGCGCGACGACAGTCAGCCGGTCGCGCCGCCGGCCCCCACCGATACCCCGCGTCCTCCGGCCCTGGCCGAATCACGGCCTAAGGCGGTTGCAGCCACCAACACCCCCGCGCCGACGGTGACGCCGACGCCAACCGCGTCAGCCACGCCCACGGGCACCCCAACCGCCACGCCGACGCCAACACCCACAGCAAGCCCCAGCGCCACCCCTTCAGCGACCGCGACGCCCACGGCCACGCGGCCTCAGCGCGCTACGGCCACCCCAACCATCGCGCCGACCGGGCTTAGCGCCATCGCCCGCGCACGACGTCCGTTACTGCTGCCCGTTGGTTTTACCGCCCTGGTCGGTTCCGTTGGCGTGGGCGGCCTGCTCAGGCGACGGCGCTTCCTGCGTTGATTCCCATGATCTATTCGCCTTCGACGTATTGCCGAATCATATCCGCAAACACCAGCAGATCGTTTATATTGCGTAGGCTTTCCCCGCCTCACGGAAGACCTGGAGAATCGCGGCACGTTCCTCGTTCAGTTTTTGATAGTACGAGAGCGTCAGCATTTCGAATTCAGCAACGGCGTTATCGTCAGCGGTGTAGATCCTGCGCCCTGATCTGATGATCTCCTTCTGGAACACAGTCGAGACTTCACGACCATTGACCAAGTCCACCGATCTATTGAGCGCACCCTCCAGGGCGTAATGACAGGGCGTTAGCATTAACTGAGACTGATGTCGAGCTTCTGTCGGAGGGAGCAACACCGCAATATCCACGTCACTCGTGGGCCATTCATCGGCGGTGCCGAATGACCCAAAGAGATAGATCGCCTGGGTGGTAGGGTAGTGTTGTAGAATGATGCGCACAATGCTATCATATTTGTTCACATTTGCACCTCTCCGCTCGCTATTTTGGCATGGTTGAAAACTGCCGCCACCCTGACCCTCTGTATCCGATGTCGCGTGGGTGCCCATCACTTTACATAAATTGGGTTGCTAAAGACCCAGCCGCGGGCTTTGCCCCAGGCGCGGCGCCAGGCCTCGACGCGGTAGATGCCCGGCTGCGGCGATGCGTAGCTCAGGCTGGTTCCGCGAGCTTGCGCCACAACCTGCCCGTTGCGCAGCAGCTTGAGGTGCGCCTGGCCGGGCGTGACGATCTCGAAGCGCACCGCCTGCCCATTGGCCGCCAGGGCATCGCCCATGATGGCTGTCTCCTGCCCGTTGCTGGCCGTGAAGCGGAAGCCGCGTGTGGCGCCCGGCAGGTCATAGCCAACCCAGGCATGGCCGGCACGCAGCGCGTCGTAGATCAGCGCCCGGTCATGCGCCACATCGCGGTTGAGCGGCGCCGTCACCAGCAGGTGCGTGTTGACCGCGGCGAAGCAGTCCCTGTACGAGAGAAACAACCGCTGCAACGGGCCGAGGTGATAGGTGTGCGCATGAGCGTCGGAGCCGCCGATGGCGACGATGGGCTGCGACCGCGTGGCCAGCAGTTCGTCCCATTTTGCCAGCATCTCCGGCCAGGGGCCGGTGGTGAAGAAGCGTGGCAGATAGAGCATGGGCAAAGCATGCAGCTTGCTCCAGGCGTAGTAGCGAAATTCCGACATGAAATTCCACAGTTCGATGCCGGTGAAACCGTTGACCTCCCAGGCATGCCACTCGTAGGTGTCTGACAGCAAGGGCGATGCGCGTTCGATGGGATGGGCCAGGAAGGTGACCGCGCCCTGACTGTGCGCCGCGTTGATCAGGGCCTGCGGTTCGGCCGCGTGCGCGCTGACATCGGTCTGCACGCCCATGACCAGGCAGTGGTTGATCTCTGGCTGCAGGCTGGCGTCGTTGACTTCTTCGCCCACCAGCAGCAGCACGCGGCCGTGCCAGCCTTCTTCCTGCGAGACCAGGACATTGTGGTCGGTGGCGATGATGAAATCGAGTTGGTTGGCCTGCGCGGCCGCCACCAGGTCCTGATGCGTACCCGTGCCATCCGAATGAATGGTGTGCATGTGCAGGTTACCCACCAACTCCTGCCAATCGGTCCCTGCCCGAGATGTTCCTACGTCACTCACGATTTCCTCCTACACCTTCTGCAAGGCGATGGCGATCTGCTCATCACCGATCTTGACCATCTGATGCACCGCGGCCTCCGGGGCGTTGCCTGGCGTCAGCGAGACCGCCAGCGTCTCACGCTGAATGAAATCGGCGAAGAGGACGAAGGCTGCTGCGCTTTCTCCTGCGGCTTCATACGCGATCTGCACTCGATCATCAATCGCGAAGCCGGCCTCCTTGCGCAGGGTGTTGATGGCGCGCACCAGATCGCGCGCGTAGCCTTCCGCCACCAGTTCTGCGGTGAGATGGGTGTCAACCGCCACGGTCACGCCCTTGTCGCTGGCAACCGCCAGGCCGCCGCGTGATTCGGTCTGCACCAGGATGTCATCGCCGGCCAGGCTGATGGGAACGCCGCCCAGGTCAAGGGTGATGGCGCCGCCATCTTGCAGGGTCGTTGCCGCGGCCACCGGATCGAGCGCGGCCAGGGCGCCGCGCACCAGTGGGAAGAGCTTGCCCAGGCGTGGCCCCAGCACCCGGTTGTTCGGCAGCAATTTATAGGCGACTAATGCGCCCACCTCGGCCACCACCTTAATCTGTTTGACGTTGATCTCCTCCGCCAGCACGTCGAGCAGTTCGATCACATCGCGGCGCGCCTGCTGGGAGGCGACGTGGACCTGCGCCGTCGCCAGCGGCTGGCGCAGCTTGACGTCGGCGCTGCTGCGCGCGGCGCGCCCCAGCGCGGCGATGGCGATTGCCAGGCCCATCTTGTCGAGCAGGTGTCGGTTCACCCGCTCGGGATCAGCGACCGGCCAATCGGTGTGATGCACGCTGACCGGCGCGTCTGTGTCCACGCTGCGCACCAGGTTTTGATACATCGCCTCGGTGGTGAAGGGCACGAATGGCGCCAATAACTTTGTCAGCGTCACCAGCACCTCGTAAAGGGTCTCCAGGGCCGCCAGCTTGTCCGCGTCGCGTTCGCTCTTCCAGAAACGGCGACGCCCCCGGCGCACGTACCAATTCGAGAGATCGTCCAGGAAGGCCTCGATGACCAGCGTGGCTTGCAGCGAGTCAAAAGCCGCCAGCGACGCGGTGACTGCGACCACGGTTTCGTGCAGGCGGGCGCTGATCCAGGCGTCCATCTGGGCGTTGGCCGTAGAAGAAGATGTCGGTGACGCTGCTTGCCCGGGCTGCCAGTCATCCAGGTTGGCATAGGTGACGAAGAAGCTGTAGACATTCCACAGTGGTATGAGGAAGCGGCGGCGGGTTTCATCGCCCAATTTGTAGCCGAAGAGCATATTCTGTTCCGGCCGGTGATGAAGATAGAGCCAGCGCATGACATCGGCGCCCATCACGTTGGCCGCCTCGTTGAACTCGATCGCATTGCCCCACGACTTGTGCATCTCGCGACCGTCTTCGGCCAGCAGGGTGGCGAAGCCCAGGACGTTCTTGAAGGGCGGTCGGCGCACCAGCGCGGCGCTCTGCGCCAACAGGCTGTAGAACCAGTTGCGGAACTGGCCGGGGAAGCTCTCGGTGATGAAATCGGCCGGGAACCAGCGCGCCCATTCCTCCGGCTTTTCGCGGTAGTGCATGGTGCTGAAGGCGACGATGCCGGCGTCGAGCCACGGGTTGCCCACGTCTTTGATGCGCGCACTCAGCGCGCCGCATTGCGTGCAGCGAATCTTGATGGCGTCAATGTAGGGACGGTGCGGCGTGTGGCCCTCGAAGACCTCATAGCCTTCGACGGCGCGTTCCTGCAGCTCATGGTCACTGCCGACGACATCGAAATGACCGCAGTCAGCACACTCCCAGATCGGCAGCGCCAGGCCCCAGTAGCGCTTCTTGCTGATCATCCAATCGTGCATGTTGCGCAGCCAGTCCATCTCCCGGTCGTAGCCGAATTCAGGGTGCCAGTTGATCTCATCCACCACATCCATGATCTGGTAGCGCAAACTGGCGTCCTTTTCGGCCGCAGTCACTTCGCTGCGCGGTTTGTCGTAGAGCGCGCCCATGCTGATGAACCACTCATCCACCAGGCGGAAGATCAGCTCTTCGCCGCAGCGCCAGCAGGTGGGGTAACGATGGCTGTAGCGTTGGGTGCGATAAAGGACATTTTTGGCACGCAGGCTGTCGAAGATCGGCGCGGCCACGTTGGCCACATGACTGCCCGTCAGCCAGGCGAAGCCATCCAGGTAGATGCCGTTTTCATCCAGGGGCGCAATTACCGGCAGGCTGTGCTCCTTGCTCAGGTGAAAGTCCTCCGCGCCGCAGCCCGGCGCAATGTGTACGATGCCGGTGCCTTCTTCTTCACCCACATCCTTCCAGGCAATGACCCGATGGCGATACGCGCCGCTGAGCGCCGCCTCCGTCGCCGGCAGTTCGTCGAAGGGGCCGCGGTACTCCCAGCCGAGCATCTCTGCGCCCTTCAACTCGCCCACGATCTCGAATTTGCCCTTGAGCGTGCTCTTGACCGCGCCCTGGGCCAGGTAATAGGTCCAGCCGTCATCCTGCGTCACCTTGACGTAGGTCAATGTGGCCCCCACGGCCGCGGCCACGTTGCTGGTCAACGTCCAGGGCGTGGTGGTCCACACCAGGAGCGCTTCTTTCTCGCGGCCCACCAGCGGGAACTTGAGATAGACCGACTCGTGTGTCACTTCCTTGTAACCATCGGTGACGATCTCGTGCTGGCTGATGCCGGTGCCGCAGCGGTGGCACCAGGGCATCACGTCGGTGCCCTTTGTAGAGCCAGCCCTGGTCATGGCACTTCTTGAGGAAGCTCCAGATCATGTAGTTGTTTTCGTCGCTGAAGGTGTAGTAGGAGCCGCCCACGTCCGGCATGCCCAGGCGCCCCACCACCTGTTCCACCGTGCCGGTCACAGGGCCGTTCGCCCCCTGGATGGTCACCGGCTGTTCGGCATCTTCACTGAGCAGGCTGCGCAGGCGACGCAGCTCGGCCGGATCGTTCCAGTCCATCCAGTAGCCCAGGCGGATGGATTGGTCGGTCTGCACCGCGGAAAATTCGAGCACGCGCATCTTGCACAGCTTGACGAATTCGGCCAGGCCAAAGGACTCAATGTCGCGTTTATTCTTGAAGCCCAGCTCCTTTTCGACGTTCACCTCAACCCACAGGCCCTGGCAGTCGAAGCCGTTTTGCCAGCGCTGATTGTAGCCCTGCATCGCGTGAAAACGTTGATAGAGGTCTTTGTAGGTGCGTCCCCAGGCGTGATGCACCCCCATCGGGTTGTTGGCGGTGATTGGGCCATCGAGGAAGCTCCAGCGCTTGTCGCTGGTCGCGCGCAGGCGGCGCAGCGCATTGAACGCGTCGGTCTCCCGCCAAAACTTGAGGATCTCTTGTTCCAGGGCCACGAAATCTACCTGGTTTGGTACGTCTTTGAACGCCATTCTTTCTCTCCCCAAAAGCATTGTATCAGGACATAAGAAAAGTGAAATCAAACGTGCAGGTTGAGACCGACAGCTTTCGGTAACTTCGATAGCGGTCTGCAACAATCTGCGATATTCTTATCTTGAAGCAGACCTCTATTCAGTTTCCGGCTGTAAATGTGTGGGCGCTGCATGCTTGGGATAGAACTCCGCAAGCCGAAAATAGCGAAAAGCTCTTGCGTCGGCCGAGCAGATAAGTCTACAACCGGATGCAATGATGATTGCCACAATGTGAGGGTCATCGAAATCCGAATGAGATAGCGTTTGTGCCAATCGTTGTTCAATCTCACCCACTCTAACGCTATCTATCTCAACGATTTTTGACACTTTCTTCAACTCAACGAGCAACCTGAAGTATTTGGTTGCCTGGGCAAGCTCTCGTTTGTATGTCGTCCCGCCGTAAACGATCTTCCCGTTTCCAAGAACAATCCACTCGAGGACCGGTCTGAATTCAGCATGATGTTCAGATTTCTGGTCGAATACCGAAGCAAGGGAATTTGTCAATCACAATACACATATTACAGTCCCAGAATCCTCATTTGCTCACGAACAAAGAATTCCCGAAAATCGCTTGGTTGATCCTCTGAGTACTCTCCGTTTTTTTCTATCGGGATCGGAGTAACTTTGTTACCATCGCGGTTCCTGCTGAAGAATAGGATTTGCGAGTCTGGACAGGAATCGCCGTTGATGCTGCGATAATTCAACCGAAACCTGTCAATCAGATAGTCGCTATGGGTTTCAACATAAAACTGTTTTTTTTCAGAGACGACTAACCGGAAGATTACGTCGCCGAGAGCTGCTTGAGCTCTTGGATGCAAATGCACTTCTGGCTGTTGGATAGCGAATTTGCTGCCTTCTGGGCGCGCAAACATCTCGACGACAACTGGAAGTGCCTGTGAAACGCCGTAGCCAACGTTTACCAGGGCTATATGTAGGTTGCTCAACACCACTCTTAGTTCGAAGGGAGATGCTACCTCCTTGCCAAAACCCTTGATTTCCAGTTTTTCGAACAGACCACTTTCCAGGCCGAATCTCAATGAATTCTCGAAACTCAGTAGACCCCTTGCTCTTGAGCAATCTTCGAATCAGGTATGGGGTGTGTTCGCCCTCTGGAGTGAAGTCCAGTTTATATTCATCGTAGGTACGCTTAGGTTTGCTCCTTATAGGGGCCAACCAAGTCATGTTGTGAGTGATTCTTGGCATACGAATGCTGAATTGATGCTTGTCGTATTCTATGGCGCTTTCATCATGTATTTGTTGTATCAATTGGTCAACGAACATGAGGGCCATCCGCCGATTGAAGGAGTCCTGCCTTTGCAATTGCTTGAAATCCTTGTCCTCCGTCAGGGCCGATATCCATCTCTGGAAAACCCCCATAACGAATTCGGGAAGTAAACTCTCTTTCTCTACGTGCCGGAACTGGTAACGAATTCCCTTACCATTGAACTCGATTCTAGCTTCTCCCTGCCATCCAATGTAGTCGTATTGACAAATGAGAGGGTTGTTGTCTACTTCTTCGAAAGTCATTAATACTGCTTCATAGTATTGAGAGTATTGAGACCTGTTTTCATCGCTCGCCGAGTCAGGTACAATATATCCAACCCTAAAGCGCCCTCTTGTTCCAGAATGCGCACTGGCAATGTCCCTACAAACGGCCCAGGTTCACGACGTCGCTATTGAAATTTTGGCTGAACCAGGATTGGGGTGATCCAAGTAGAGAAATCAATGACAAGACGATGTCTTTCCGTGCTGTTTTCTCCGACGAGAAAATTGACGTTCGTGAGCGGAATCAGCGTATTTTGGAAACCCCGGAAATTGTCTAGATATAGCCAATTACTCACTGATGCTTTCCTCCTGCTTGCTCGACAAGGCACAGGAGTTGATCTGTGTGCTCACGCGGATTGACCGGTCCCAGTGTGTTGAACTCGCGTATGACTGTCTCTTTTCCCATTCTGCACAGAACTTTGCTCTGTGTGTGGTCACAGACCAGGCAAGTATAGCACAATTGCGCTGGTTTGCCAGAAAAAAACAGGCCGGAGTCTCATAGACTCCGACCTGTTCAGCAGGCGAGCGATTGAGATCGCGCCTGATGGGCGCAAACGCTACTGCCACTTCTCCAGCGCCGCTTTGACCGCCGCAGAAGGCGTCGGCCGTCCGCCGTCCAGGATGCGGTGGTCATAGCTGAAGCCCAAGGTGGTCATGGGCAGGGAAGGCCAGGTAGTCGCCCGCGCTGGCCTCCAGGGGACTACCCTTGCTCACCACCACCGGCCGCTTCTCGATCGCGCCGACGCCCAGGATGCCGGCCTGCCCATTGACGATGACCGGCGTCTGGAAGCGGCTGCCGGAGGTGCCATAGTTGGTCAGGGTGAAGGTGCCGCCCTGCATCTCATCCGCGCGCAGTTGATTCTTGCGCGCCCGCTCGGCCACATCGTTGACCGCACGCGCCACGCCGAGCAGGTTCAGATCGCCGGCATTCTTGATGACCGGTACGATCAGGCCGCCAACGCCATACGAGTCCGCGGGCAGGGCCACCGCCATGCCGATGTGGTAGGCGCGCTTGATGATCAGCCCGTCGTCGGTCCAGGTCGAGTTTGGCGGCCGGCACAGCCTTGAGTCCGGCCAGGATGGCCTGAATCAAATAGGCCGTGACCGTCAGGTTGACGCCCGCGGCCGCAAATTCGGCCTTGTGCGCCTTGCGGTGTTCGAGCACCGCGACCATGTTGACATCCCACATGGTGGTGACATGCGGAATGCTGAACGCGGCCTGCGTGGTGTTGCGGGCCACCAGTTGGCGCATGCGGTTGTGCGCCACGAACTCCTCGCCGGCCTGCAGTTTGGCTGGGCCGGGCGTCGGGGCGGCGGCCGGCTTGGGCGGCGCCGCCAGCGGTGGCGGTGAAGCAACCGGCGCTGCCTGCTGCTTTTGGGCCGCTGGCGCCGCCACCGGTGCGCTGGTCGGAGCCACGCGCGGCGGCACGACCACCGGCTTGCCCGCGCTGCGGCTGGCAATGGCGCTGAGAAGATCATACTTGGTCAGCGCGCTCAGCGGCCGTCCCAGGCCACCTCTGCGCAGGTTGATGCTGTTCTCCGCCGCCAGGCGCCGCACGGTGAGCGATGCCAGGTCGCGCAGATCGGCATCGGCGCTGACAGCCGTGGCTGCGGGATCGGCCCAGGCGCAGGCATTGGGGCGGAGCCAGCGCAGCCGCCGTTGCTTCTTGCGCCGCCTGCTGGGCCAGGACATCCTCTTTCGTGACGTGACCGCGCGGGCCTGAGCCTTCGACGCCGCTCAAGTCAACGCCCAATTGCTCAGCCATCCGTCGCGCCACGGGAGTGGCGGGGGGCGCCTCCGGCGCGGTTTCGGCCGCGGGCGCTGCAGAGGGCGCCACAGTTTCTGCCGACGCCGCGACCGCAGATTCCACCACGGCTTCGCCTGGCTGTCCCACAATCCCCAGCAGCGGATTGGCCGGCAGAATCTCGCCGTCGCTGTAGTTCAGTTGCAGGATGACGCCACCCACCGTGGCCGGAACCTCGGTATCCACCTTGTCGGTCGCCGCTTCCAGCAGAATATCGCCCGGCTGCACCGTGTCTCCCACCTTCACCAGCCAACGGGTGACGATGATGCCATCTACGCCTGACAGATTCTCAGGAAATCGCAGTTCTGTCGCCATTGCCTTACTCCTTGCGCCGCGGCGGACACGCCCAACATTTCCAGGATCATCGCCTTGATCTGGCGCTTACGCGGCAGCATCTCTTCTTCCAGCGTCATCGAGACCGGGATCGAGACCGGCGGCGCGCCCAGGCGCCGCGCCGGCGCTTTCAGCAATTCCGGCGCCTCTTCGTACATGCGCGCCACCAGTTCCGCGCCGATGCCGTTCATGGCATGCGACTCATGCACTGCCAGCAGGCGTCCGGTCCTGGCGACCGAATCGAGGACCGTCTCCATGTCCAACGGCACGATGCTGCGCAGGTCAACCACTTCGACCTCGATGCCGTACTGCTTGGAAAGCTCGGCCGCGGCTTCGAGGGCCTGCAGCACGCAGAAGCTGAAGGTCGCCACGGTGATATCGCGGCCGGGCCGTTTGACCTCAGCCTTGCCGATCGGCACGACATATTCCACGCCAGCCGCGGGCACGTCGCCCTTGGTGAAGTAGAGCAGCTTGTGTTCGAGGAAGACGACCGGGTTGTTATCACGGATGGACGCCAGCAGCAGGCCCCTGGGCGTCGTAAGGCGTGCATGGCGCCACCACCTTCAGCCCAGGATACTGCGCCAGCGTGCTTTCCACCGACTGACTGTGCTGTGAGCCATAGCGCTTGCCGCCGCCCTGCTGCCCGCGAATGACCATCGGCATCTTCCACCAGGCCGCCGTACATGTAGTGCATCTTGGCGGCCTGGTTCAGAATCTGATCCGCGCAGACCAGGAAAAGTCCATGTACATCAGTTCGCAGACCGGTCGCAAGCCGGCTATGGCGCCACGGCCATGCCAATGAAGGCCTGCTCGCTGATGGGGGTGTCCAGCAGGCGCTTGGGGCCGAATTCATCGAATAAGTTACGTGTGACGCGGAAGAGGCCGCCGTACTGCCCCACGTCTTCACCCATCAGGAAGACGTTGCTGTCACGCTGCATCTCTTCGCGTAAGGCTTCGTTGATCGCTTGAATATAAGTTGTTGTTCGCATCGCCATTTTTGGTATACTCCTTACGCCGCCTTCAGGGGCAAAGACGTTGGTGTGGGCTCGGATAGATCGGGCCACGGGCTTTTCTCGGCAAATTCCACGGCCGCCTTGACCTCTGCCTCCACCTCGTCGCGCACCTGCTGCATCTCAGCCTCGCTGACCCTGGTGCGACCAGCTTCTGCGTCAGCACCACCAATGGCTCATGCTGACGCTGATACTCGATCTCCTCAGGCGTGCGGTAGGTCTCCAAATCGCCCGCCATATGCCCTGACAGCCGATAGGTCAGACCTTCGATGAAGGTGGGGCCTTCGCCGGCCCGCGCCCGCGCCGCGGCCTGCGAGATCGCGGGTGGTAGACCACCTCGACATCGTTGCCGTCAATCTGCACGCTGGCCATGCCATAGGCGCGGGCAAACAGATAGAGTTCGGGCGGCGAGGCGGTGCGATAGGTCGGCGTCATTTCGGAGTAGCGGTTGTTCTCGCAGTAGAAGATGATCGGCAGCTTCCACTTGCTGGCGATGTTGAGTGTCTCGTGCATGACGCCCTGGAAGATGGCGCCTTCACCAAAGAAGGTGATGGCGACGCGGTCCTCGCCGCGCAGGTAACTGGCCAGAGCCAGGCCGGCCGCGTGCGGCACCTGTCCGCCCACGATGCCGTTGCCGCCATACAGGCCCAGGCTCGGCTCGATGAAGTGCATGGAGCCGCCCTTGCCACCGGCAAAGCCGGTGGCGCGGCCCAACACCTCGGCGATGGCGACCGTCGTCTTCATGCCGCGCGCCAGGGCGTGATGGTGGCCGCGATAGGTGTGAGTGATGTAGTCGTCAGGGCGCAGGGCCGCGGCCATGCCAACCCGCTGCCCCTCATGGCCAATGGCGGTGTGCATGGCGCCGCCAATCTTGCCTGAGACGGCCATCTCAAGCAGCGATTCCTCGGTTCGCCGGATGAGCACCAGGGTGTGGAACATCGCTTTCAGTTGCTCGGTGGGCAACTGGATGACCTCCAGCTTGGTGTCCGCCAGATGACCAAAGATTCGTGGTCAACGAATTGGACATAAACATTTCCTTCCCGTTCTGTGACATGGGTTCGTCGCGCATCGGGTGCGCGGTGATTCAAGTTTGACGGTTGATTGCCATCAGACGTAACTGGATCGGCAAACAAAAAAAAGACACAGGCGTCTATCATTTGCATCGAGTGCGTCAAGACGCCTGTGTCTTCACGACAATGATTCGAAGTTGGGGACTATTATACACACGCCGGGCCGGATGGCAAATGCACCTACCCGTTCGGGTAGGTAGGTAGCTACCCGGTGGCATGTTTGCATTGCCGTAGGTCCGACCTCCTGGTCGGACAACGTTGGACGCGAGAAGCAAGCTCTGCGCTCTCATGCCCGCGCTTGACGCGAGTCACGCGCCCGGCTATCATACACCGGTATGGCAAAAACCACGGACTCGCCTAACTCGCTGCTCATTCGGCCGGAGATTCGTCTGCGTCCGGTCGCGGACCTGACCATAGACCCGCGCGCCGACCTTGCCCTCTACCAATTGAAGCTCATGGCCGCGCACCTGCAACTGGTGACGGGGTTCGAAGAGCTTCTCGCGCTCGCCGTGATTCCCTTCCAGCCCTTCGATTACCAGATTCGCGCCGCACGCACCGCTTTGCGGCGTTTGCGCGGCCGCGGTCTGCTGGCCGACGAGGTGGGCCTGGGCAAGACGATCGAGGCCGGCCTGGTGCTGAAGGAATACCTGCTGCGCCAGATGGTGTCTCGGGTCCTGATCCTGACCCCGCCCGGTCTGGTGGAGCAGTGGCAGGAAGAACTGGCGGTCAAGTTCGATCTGACCGATTTTGTCACCAGCAACAGCCCGGAGTTTCGCAGCCTGGGGGCGGGCGCCTGGGAACGCTACCCCCGCGTCATCGCGTCGCTGGCCACCGCGCGCCGCGCCGAACATGCCAGCGCCATCACGGCCAAAGAATACGACCTGGTGATTGTGGACGAGGCCCATCATCTCAAGAACCGCTCATCGGCCTCCTGGCAGCTAGTCAACGCGCTGCAGAAGAAATACATCCTGCTGCTCACCGCGACCCCGGTGCAAAATCGGCTCACGGAGCTGCATAACCTGGTCACGGTGCTCAAGCCGGGCCAGCTCAAAAGCCCCAAGGAGTTCAGCCAGCAGTTTGTGGTGCGCGGCGATCCGCGCCTGCCCAGGAACCGTGCGCTGCTGCGCGATCTGCTGGCCGACGTGATGGTGCGCCACACCCGCAGCCAGATCAGCCTGAAGTTGCCGCCCCGCCGCGCCCACACCATTCGCTTCAAGCTGCATCCCGACGAACAGGCGCTCTACGATGGCATCGCGACCCTGGCCCGCCAGATGATCGCGGACCAGATCACGGCCGCGCACCGCTTCGGGGTGATGACCCTGTTGCGCGAGGCGGGCAGCAGCGCCGCCGCGACCATTTCCACCTTGCGCTCGCTGGCCGGCAGCGCGTCCCTGGCGCCCTACCGGGCCACACTGCTGCACCTGATCGCGCAGGCCGAAACCGTGGTCGCCGCGGCCAAGGCGGACGCCCTGCACAAGCTGTTGACCGCTCAGCTGGCTGACGGTCGCGGGGACAAGGTGATTATCTTTACTCAGTTCCGCGCCACGCAGGAGATGCTGGCTGAGCGCCTGCGCGGGGAGAACATGCCTTGCGTGGTCTACCACGGCGGCCTCAGCACGGCGCAAAAGAATGCGGCGATTCGCGAATTTCAGGACAACCAACCGATCTTGCTCTCGACCGAGGCGGCGGGCGAGGGGCGCAACCTGCAATTCTGCCGGGCGATGGTCAACTTCGATCTGCCCTGGAACCCGATGCGCATCGAGCAGCGGGTCGGTCGCATTCATCGCGTGGGGCAGGACCGCCCCGTGGACATCTTCAACCTGGCCGCCGAAGGCACCATCGAAGATTTCGTGTTGGATATCCTGGATCGCAAACTGAACATGTTCGAGCTGGTCATTGGCGAGATGGATATGATCCTGGGGCAGATGGGTGACGAGCGCGATTTCGAGGAGATCATCCTGGAGATTTGGGCGCAGGCGCGGTCACACCAGGACCTGCAGCAGGGTATGACGGGTCTGGGCGAGGACCTGGTGAAAGCGCGCGCGGCCTATCGGCACGCCCAGGAGTACGATGAAGCCTTGTTTGGAGAGGATTTCAACTCGGAATGAGTGATCAGAGCACGGCCGAGCACTTCGATCTGGCTCGCTTTGTGTTAGGTTATCTCGAACACGAAGGCAGCATTCTTGCCGCGCCCGCCTACGGCATGCATGAGGTGTTGTTGCCCGATGCACTGGCGGCGGGACTGCACGTCGAAGCCTATCTGAAACTGATCTTCGATGCCAGTGGAAACGCCGAAGCCCTGCGCGTTTCGGTGAACCATCCCCTGGTGGAGGCGATTGCCAGCCGTCTGTTGGGCGAAGTTGGCTACGCCCAGGTGGCAGTCAACCACGTGCGGTTGGAGAAGCGGGGCCTCTTCGACATGGCGGCCAAGTCCTGGGGCTTTCCCAACGCCCGCCTCAGCCCGCAGCGCGACGCGGCGGAGCAGGCCGCCCTGCATCACTATCTGCGCTTCAATTTCAAGGCCACCTTTCTCAGCGACGAGAAGCAGGAGCAGATTATTTCCGTGGTGCTCGATGTGCAGGGTGGGTATGCGGTGCGTGACGCCGAGCTGCTGGAGCGGCTGGTATCCTTCGAGACCGAGACGGCTTTTCCCCGTCTGGCGGTGGCGCAACCCCACTGGCAAGGCGCCGGCGACGCGCCGGCTCCTGCCACCTTGCGGGCGCTGCTTTCTCGTGCCACGGTCGCAGCCGAGGCTTCCCTGGCCGACCGGCTGGCGACCTTGCAGACGCGCACGCAGCGCTTTCTTGAGTTGGATCGGGCGCGCCTCGAAGACTACTACGATTCGTTGGAGCATGATCTGAAGCAGCGCCTGGCGCGGACGGAGACCACCGAGGTCGAGCGGCGCCGAAACGCCGAATCCAAGCTCGAAGCCCTGGCCGCAGAACGCAGCGCCAAGCTGGCCGACGCCCTGGCCCGCCACCAGATCCGGGTTGAGCTGGATCTCATCAACATGCTGCTCATCGTGCAACCCAAGGTGGTGCTGCCAGTGACCATCGCCAATCGCCGCGCGACGGTTACCCGCTTTGCCGTTTGGAACCCATTGGTGCATCGCCTGGAGCCATTGCTGTGCGATTATTGTGGCCAGCCAGGCGAGAACCTCCATCTCTGCACCGGCGGCCATCTCGCACATGACCACTGCCTGGCCCCTCGCTGCATCGAGTGCAATCGCACCTACTGCCAACTGTGTACCGATCAGATGCAGACTTGCGTGGTGTGTGGGCAGGCAGTCTGCCGCGCCAGCCTGCGCGTGTGCCCGGTGTGCGGACGTGGCGCCTGTGGAGAGCATCAGACGCTGTGCCACGCGGATGCCGGCCAGCCGGCGACGCTGAAAGGGACGCCTCCTCCTCCTCCTCCTCCGCCGCCGCCGCCTCCCCCGCCGCCCAAAGCGAGCGCCAAACCTGCGGCGTCAGGCCCCGTTGGGCAGAAGCGCCCCGCCGCCAAGCCGACGCGGCCAGCCGCGCCGGCCGTCCCTGTGCTCAAAGCGGTCGAGATCAACCTGGAGATCTACGAAGATACGCCGCGCATCGTGGCCTTCGTGATGCGCTCAACCAGTCGGGTGCTGGCGACCCGCGAGATCAGCCTGATGGAACGAGGCATTCTCATCCAGTGCCAATGTGAGAAATCGCCCTGCCCGGCCAACGGCTGGATACACCGTCCAGCGCTGGTCGCTGGGCTTCAACAGCAGATCGCGGACTTCCTGTCGGCGCTGCAGCATGAGTACTTTCTGCCATCGAAGCGCGTCAACTACTACTACCTGCGCGGCCAGCAGGTGACGAAACCTGCTGTGTTCATTCTGCCCTCGTGCTGGCGCGATGAGACGCTGCTCGCCCAGGCGCGCCAGGAATTCGACCGCAACCAACGGCTGCGCTGAGACCCGCGAACTCTTCGACATTCGGCTCTGATTCGTGTATAATAGGCGCCAACGCATCCGCCTCGGTGCGACGATTACATCGAACACTCAACCACAGCGGCGCCTTGTCGGGCGCCGGGGAGGCAGCAGTCATGCCCAGCGATTCCTATCAATCGGATTTCATCTACGGTCTCCATGATCCCGGCGGCGAATGGGTGATGGAGCAGGCCGGCGCTAAAGGCTGGATTCTCTTCACCGAAGCGATCGGCGCGGATCCCAACGACCGCGGCGGGCGCGACTACAGCGACTACGGCAACCGGGGCTTCGGCGTCATGGTGCGCTTGAACAACGGCTACGAGCCGGCCGGTACGATCCCGCGCTCGGATCGCTACAACGATTTTGCCCGTCGCTGCGCCAATTTCGTGCAGAACTCGCGTGGCTGCACGATCTGGATCATCGGCAACGAGATGAATCACCCGGTGGAACGGGCCGGCGGCGCGGGCGGCGAGGTCATCACACCGGAGTTGTATGCCCGCTGCTACCGCCAGTGTCGCGAGGCCATGCACCAGGTGCAGCCTCAGGCCCAGGTGCTGGTGGGCGGCGCGGCGCCCTGGAACCCTTCCACGACCTATCCCGGCAACCCCAACGGCGATTGGGTGCTCTACTTTGCCGACATCCTCAAGCTGATTGGCCCGACCAACTGCGACGGCTTTACCCTGCACGCCTACACGCACGGCGATGACCCCAACCTGATTGCCAGCGACGCAACGATGAACGCCCCCTTCCAAAATCGCCGCTACAACTTCCGGACGTACCAGGATTTTCTCAATGCCGTGCCTGCTTCCATGCGCAGCCTGCCCTGCTACATCACCGAAACGGACCAGGGCGACATTGCCTGGACCAATCGCAACACGACATGGGTGCAGCGCGCCTACGGCGAAATTGATTGGTGGAACCGGCAGCCCGGCAACCAGGTGATTCGCGCCCTGATCTTGTATCGCTGGCCGCAGGTGGCCGGCGACCGCTGGGGCATAGACGGCAAGCAGGGCGTCATCGAAGACTTCCGTGAGACGTTCAAGTGGCGCTACACCTGGCCCGATAAATTGCAGCAACGGCCGGAAATCCAGGCCCGCTTTGTGGAACACACCGTGCCCGCGGCACTGACCGCGGGCAGCGTCAGCAGCGTCAAGCTGCGCGTACGCAACGAGGGCAGTAAGACCTGGCCCAAAGCCGGCGCCAACCCGGTGCGCCTCGGCTACCATTGGCTGAACGCCAGCGGCGCCGAAGTCTCCTTCACCAACGGCGATCTGCGCACCGAACTGCCCAACGATGTGCCGGCGAATGGCGAAGTCACCTTTGCGGCCGCGAAATTGGCCGTGCCCACGCAAGCCGCCAAGTACACCCTGCGCTGGGACCTGGTGGAGGAAGGTGTTGCCTGGTTCCGGTCACGGGGCAGTCAGCCGCTGACCGTGGCGGTGGAGGTGAAGGCCGGCCAATCTGACCAGGCGCCGCCGGTCGAGCAGTTCTTCCCGGAGACCAAAAAGACGGTGCGTGGCCCCTTCCTGGATTGGTTCCGACGCTTTGGCCTCGATGTGGCCGGCTATCCCATCACCGATGAATACCGGGACACGCAGAGCGGACTGCAGACGCAGTATTTCCAGCGGGTGGCGCTGGAACTGCAACAGAACACCGTGCGCCTGCGCCTGGCCGGCGTCCAGGCCCTGGAGGCGCAGCAGCAGATCGGGCAGTTGCAGGCGCGCATCAAGCAACTGGAAGAACAGATCAAGCGGAACGGCGGCGTGGGCGTCCGCATTCCGCAACCGACCATCCAGGACATCGCCAACAGCCTGCCACGTGATGCCAGCGCGCTGATTCAGCGGCCGCAGAGTGACATTCAGTACCTGGTGGTCAATCACACGGCCGTGCGGCCGGAGATCGGCGCAGACCGCGTGGCCGAGGCGCAGCGCAAACGTTGGCCGGCCATCGTCCATCAGTATTTCATCACGGTGGACGGCGCGATTCAGCAAACCAACCCGCTGACCGAGGTCGTGTCGCGCGCCGAGTCCTACATCTACAACGCAGTCAACATTGCCATTGCCGGCAATTTTACCGACGTGGCGCCCAATGAGGCGCAACTGAATGCCGCGGCCGCGTTGATGGCCTGGCTGCTGCAGGAACTCAAGCTGCCCGTGGAGGCGATCAAGGGGGTCAGCGAGTTCATCGTCACCGGGTCGCCGGGCCGCCAATGGCTGAGCGGACAGAATTACAAACAGACCCTGCTGACCAGGATTCAGGCCATCAAGCCGGAGGGTGACGGCGCATCGCCCATCCCCAGCGCGGAACTGGAGGCGCTGCGCAACCAGGTCAAGGAACTGAACCTTCAACTGGCGACGCGGCAGGCGCAGCTCGATGGCCTCAATCGCCAGGTGACGGATCTGTCCGGCCAGATCAAGGCGCGGCAAGACCAGGTGGATGCCTTGACGCGCCAGGTGCAGGAGCTGGCCGGCCAGATCAAGGCGCGGCAGGACCAGGTGGATGCCTTGACGCGCCAGGTGCAGGAGAAGGATGGCCTGGTTGATGAACTGAACGGCCAGATCATCAGCCTGCAGATGGAAACGGACGACCTGCGCGCCCAACTGGAGGCGGCGTTGGCGGCCGGCGGCGGCCCGCATGGCCCTGGCCTGCTGCCCGCGCCCATCATCAGGGACGTGATCGCGCAGTTGCCGCGCAAAGAGGGTTTCAAGTCACGCGATCTGGCCCAGGTCAAGCTGGTGGTCATCAATCACACGGCGGTAGACCCGTCGGTGACGGCGGAACGGATTGCGCAGGCGCACATGGGCCGTTGGCCCGGCATCACCTACCATTATTACATTCAGGCCGATGGCGCCATTCTGCAGACCGGGCGCCTGACCGAAAGCGTGGACGACCTGCAGGCGTGGCTGTTCACCGGCGTGCAGGTCTGCTTTGCCGGCAACTTCAAAGTCGTGACGCCCACCGATGCGCAGCTCGACGCCGGCGCGCGGCTGTGCGCCTGGCTCCTGCAGCAGTTCAAGCTGCCGATCGAGGCGCTCAAGGGCGTGAGCGAATTCGTCGCGACCGCGTCCCCCGGCGCGCAGTGGCTGCAGGGCGCCGTGTACAAGAACACCCTGGTGGCCAAGGTCAAGGCGGTGCAGGCCAGCGCCCCGCCCGACGGCGGCGGCGCGGACACGGCCGCGCTGCGCGGCCAGATCGAGCGCCTGAAGCAGGACCTGGCCGCTACGCAAACGTCGCTCAACACCGCGCAGACCACGCTCAACACCACGCAAGCGACGCTCGACACCACGCAGGCGCAGTTGACCGCGGCGCAGCAGAACGCGGCGCGCCTGCAAACCGCGCTGACGCAGTCCCAGGCGCAGGCGCAGACGTTGCAGGGCCAGGTGACGACCCTGCAAGGTCAGGTTGGCCCTCTGCAACAGGACAAAACCGCTCTGCAGAAGCAGGTTGGCGGCTTGCAGCAGGACAAGACTACGTTGCAACAGCAGGCTGGCGTGCTGCAGCAGGACAAGACCACTCTGCAGAAGCAGGTTGGCACGTTGCAGCAGGACAAGACCACGTTGCAGAAGCAGGTTGGCGGCTTGCAGCAGGACAAGACCACGTTGCAACAGCAGGTGGGCGCGTTGCAGAAGCAAATTCAGGACCTGCTGGCTGGCGGTGGGGGCACGCCCAAGCCGGTTGGCGTCGAGAAGCCGCAGTTCGAAGTTCTTGCGGACAAGCTGCCTTTGAGCACGACGCCCGGCAATGTCTACGGTAAGCGTCAGAAGTCGGCCATCACGCACATCGTGGTGCATCACACGGCCGCGCCGGCCGAGGTAGGACCGGACCGCCTGGCAGCCTATCACGTCAACAGCCGGAGCTGGCCGGGCATTGGCTATCATTTCTTCGTGGGTGCGGATGGCACGCTCTATCAGACGAACCACCTGGAGACCGTTTCCTATCAAACCGGCGGCCAGAACAACCACAGCATGGGCATTGTCTTTGCCGGCAACTTCACCGACGTGCCACCGACGCCGATTCAGATCGAGCGCGGCGCGCATCTGATCGCCTGGCTGGCGCAGGATCTGAAGGTGCCCAACAGTCAGATCATGGGGCACAAGGAAATGCCCGAACAGCAGACCGCCTGCCCCGGCAATCAATGGACGGGCGGCCAGCAGTGGAAGAAGCTGTTGTTCCAGCGCATCCAAAGCCTGCAAAGCGGCGAGAGTGAGGCGCCGGCCAAGTTCATCCGCCATTACCTCCTGCTGTGGTGGCGCAGCCCGACCATGTGGGCCGAGCCAGATTACCAGGGCGCGGCGAAGTACATTGCACGCTTCGAACCGACCGTCGGTTTCTCACCGGATGAGGCCAAGCTGGCCGACTATGTCACCATCATCGGCGGGCCGGGCGGCACACCGGGTGATGTGGACGACAAGCTGCGAGCCGCGGGCGTCAAGGTGGAGCGCATCGCCGGCGCCGATTTCACCGATACCAAGCGCCAACTCGACAGCCTGGCCGAGAGCGGACGCCGCTTTCGCAGCTTCGATGTGGGGGATGTGGGGTAAGAGGAGTGCCGAATCCTTCGTATCACGTGTCGCTGTCTGTCTTTGCCGGTCCGCTCGATCTGCTGCTGCATCTGATCGAGCGTGATGAACTGGATATCACGGCTGTTTCGTTGGCCCAGGTCACCGGACAGTACCTGGAATATCTGACTCAGATGCAGTCGGCCCTGGATGAGGCGCAGGGCGATGCGCTGGCCGATTTTCTGGTGGTGGCCGCCAAGCTGCTGTGGATCAAGTCACGGGCCTTGCTGCCCAAACCGCCGGCGCCTGAACGAGATGAGGAAGATCCGGCGGAGATGCTGGCCCAACAGTTGCGCGAGTACCGACGCTTCAAGTTGGCTGCACAGGCGTTGCGTCAGCGCGAAGAAGCGCACCAGCCGATGTATGCGCGTGCTGCGCTGGCGCCGGTGCTGCTGCGGCCGCCGGGGCCAGGCGCATGAAACCTGGCGGCGCTGCTCAAGGCGGTGCAGCGGGCGCTCGTCAGCCTGCCGCCCACCCAGCCGGCGGGCACAATCGTCACGCCGCTGCTATTCACCGTGCATGACAAGATCACTCTGATTCTGGCACGCCTGGACGCGCTCACCCCGGCTTCGCACGGCATCACCTTCGGCGAACTGCTGGAGACCGCCAACTCCGCGGTGGAAATCGTCATCACCCTGCTGGCCGTGCTGGAATTGATGAAACGACGCCAGGTGCGCGTCGAACAAGAGAGCTTGTTTGGGCAAATTACGATCAGATTTGCCACAGACCCCCTGCCGGCGCTATAATGCGGCTATCTTCAGCAAAGGAGGGTGTGCCCGGCGAATCAACGCCATGTTAGACCCAACGTAGGAAAGAGAGCGCATGGACTGCACGACGCCCGACAGCGCGCAGTTGACGAGGAAGAGGTTCTCCTCCGCGAGGAGGAGCTAACCAGGCGCACAGCGCCTGGGAAAATCGAAAGATCAGCGGATGCCTCCAGAGCCTGACCACGGCTCTGCGGCCAGGTTTCTACATTAAGGAAGTACTTCTTGAAGAAGTACCCCTTTTCACCACGAAACCGGCCAGGATTCTTTCCTCCTGTAATCCATCGCGTACCCACACAAACTCCGGCGGCGACGGCGGCCACAAATGGGAAGCGCAGTGGCAAATCCGGCTCGCCAGGGCCATCGCGCCCTGGGCGGGTCAACGCACGTTATGCACGCTGCGTTTTCGGAGAAAGCGCATTGCATTCAGGAGGACTCTCACCATGTGTGGAATTGTTGGCTATGTAGGGTCGCGCGCGGCCACCCCGATCGTCATCGAGGGGCTGAAGCGGCTGGAGTATCGCGGGTATGATTCGGCCGGCCTGGCCGTCCTGACAGACGGTCACATTGAAATTCGTCGCGAAGTCGGTAAGTTGAGCGGCCTGATCGAGATGCTGCACACGCAGCCGGCCGATGGCTGTGTGGCGCTGGGGCATACGCGTTGGGCCACGCACGGCAAGCCCAGCCGCCGCAACGCCCATCCGCATCCCAACCGCAACGGCGACATCGTCGTCGTGCAAAATGGCATCGTGGAAAACTTCCGCGAACTGCGCGCCGAGCTGGAGAGCGAAGGGGTCGAATTCCGCTCTGACACCGACACCGAGGTCATCGTTCATCTCATCAGCCTCTATTACCAGGATGGCCGCGATCTGGCCGAGGCCACGCGCCTCGCGCTTACGCACCTGCGCGGGCCGAGCGCGCTGGTCGTTCTCAGCAGCCGTGAGCCAGACCGGCTGATCACCGCCCGCCTGGGCAACGCCGGCGGCGTCAGCATCGGTTATGGCGAGGGCGAGATGTTCATCGCCTCCGATATGACGGCCATCCTGGAGCACACGCAGCGCATCGCCTTTCTCGAACCGCGGCAAATGGCGGTGGTGACGCAGCACGACGCGCACTTCTTCGACCTGGACGGCGTCCCGTTGACCGTGCAGGTTCACAGAATGGCCTGGGACCCCGTGTCCGCGGCCAAAGGCGAGTATCGCCACTTCATGCAGAAGGAGATCTACGAGCAGGCCCAAACGCTGACCGATACGATCCGCGGCCGCGTAGACTTTAGCACGGGTGATGTGGAACTGCACCAGGTGACGCTCACTGCCGCGCGCGCGCAGGCGCTCTCGCAGATCATCACCGTTGCCTGCGGCACGTCGTACTTTGCCGGCCTGGTCGGCCAGTTCATGTTCGAGGAACTGGCAAACCTGCCGGTGCGAGTGGACTACGGCTCAGAGTTCCGTTATCGCAACCCGGTGATGGATGACAAGACGCTCTTCGTTGCCATCACGCAGTCGGGCGAGACGGTTGACACGCTGGCCGCCCTGGAGGAAGCGCGCAATAAGGGCGCACACCTGGCCTCCATCGTCAACGTGATTGGCAGCCAGGCCGCGCGCCTGGCCGACAGCCTGATTACCATGCAGGTAGGGCCGGAGATCGGCGTCGCTTCGACCAAGGCGTTCACGGCATCGCTGGTGGATCAGTATCTGCTGGCCATTCACCTGGGCACCCTGCGCGGCGCACTGGGCGCCCGCCGCCGCCGCCAACTGCTGGATGACCTGGCGCGCCTGCCTGCGCTGGTCAGCCGCGTGCTCGACGTGGCGCAGCAACCTCATTACGAGCAGTTGGCGCAGCGCTTTCATGACTTCAATAATTTCCTTTTCCTGGGCCGCGGCATCAACTATCCGATCGCCCTGGAAGGCGCGCTCAAGCTCAAGGAGATCAGCTACATCCACGCGGAGGGCTACCCGGCCGGCGAGATGAAGCACGGGCCGATTGCCCTGATTGACGAGCGCATGCCGGTGGTGACGATTGCCGTGCAGGATCGAGTGTATGACAAGATGGTCAGCCAGATCGAGCAGGTCAAGGCGCGCAATGGCATTGTCATCGCCGTGGCGACCGAGGGCGATGAGTTCATCAGGACCAAGGCGGACTATGTGCTCTATGTCCCGCCGACCCCGCCGCTGTTGGCGCCGATCCTCAGCGTGATCCCCTTGCAGTTGCTGGCCTATCATATGGCCGTCTGGCGCGGCTGTGACGTGGATCAACCGCGCAATCTCGCGAAGAGCGTAACGGTGGAGTAAAGCAGTCACCAGAAAGGACAAATATGGGCAGTTTCAGTGGTTTTTGGCGCACTCTCAAGGTGCTGTGGACGTGGGGCGATCAACTGGCGCCCTTTTTCGAGGCATTACCGCGCAACCTGGCCGTCGCCGGCGATGCCATGGTCATCGGTGGTGAGGGCGCGCTGCGCGCGGGCCAGGCCTTCAACGGCGCCGCGGCGACCAGCGTGCAGCAGATGCTCGAGGCAGTGGCAGCGGCCGTGGCCAGTTGCAACCGCGAACTTGACGCGGTGGCCGGGCAACTGGAGTCGGCCGGCAATTTCCTCAACCAAGTCGCCATCCCGGTCATCGAACCAACCACGACCAAGATTCTGGGCATTGACGTGGTGACGGGCCTCAAACCGACGACCATGCGCCCCTTTGGCTCGGTGGATCATGAACTGGAAGCGGCGGCCGGCAGCCTACGCAACGCAGGCCAGGCGCTCGACACCAGTGCCACCCATCTGCGCAGTCTGCGCAGCGCCCTGCAAGGCGCGGGTCAGGACCTCGATCACCTGGGCCGGGCGCTGCAGGACAGCGGGCAGGCGTTGCAGCGGAGCGGAGACTAGCATTCAGCACTTTCTTTTCGTCGGTACGTTTGGGCTGCGGCCGAAGGGGACGATGAGCCGCCGCGCGCTGCCGTGGGCGCAGGCATTGGCGCGGCAGGGACATACCGTCACCCTGCTGGCCCCGCCGTGGGACTGGCCGGCCGATGCCGGACGCCGCGCATGGGTTGGCGGCGTCGAGATCGTGCAGGTGCGCGTGGACGGCGGCCCGCTGGCGATTCTGATCCGCTTGCTGCTGGCGATCTGGCAACGCCGACCGACGGTGCTGGTTGCCTGCAAGCCAAAGGGTTACAGCGGCCTGGTGCTCTGGTGCCTGTGGTGGTGGCGACGGTTGGGCGGCTGGCGCGGGCAGTTGTGGCTCGACATGGACGATTGGGAAACCGGCTGGAATGAGCGTCTGGCCTACCCGCGGCCGCTGGCGCGCTTCTTCGCCTGGCAGGAGCCGTGGTGCCTGGCGCACGCCGATCGCGTCACCGCGGCCAGCCGTTGGCTGACCGCCTACGCAACCGCCGCTCGCCGGCAATCCCCCCGTTCTCCGGACTGCCGAACTCGTTCGGCTTCTGCGCCGGCTCAATCGGACCGCCGAATTCATTCGGCGCCCGCCCCCATCGTGCATCTGCCCAATGGCATGGATCGCGCCGCCCTCACCGGCGACCTGACCGTCGCGCCACATGGCCCGCCGACCGCCCTCCTGTACACCCGTTTCGTGGAAGTGACGCCGGCCCGCATCGTGCGCGTGTGGGCGCAGGTGGTCCATCAGGTGCCGTCCGCGCGCCTGATCGTGATTGGCGACGTCGGATTTCGCCGGCTCAATGGCCCCGGGCTGACAGGGTTCTCAAGCCATTCGGGCTAAAGCCTCCATTCCAGATGTCTTCAGCGACCACGTTTGGAATTTCCGGGCGTTTCGAGCGCCCCTTGACCCTTTCCCCGGCCGCGGCCCTGCAAGCCCTTGCGACCGCCGCCGGGCTGGCGAGTTCGATCGTCGTGTTGGGCTGGACGCCGGCCGCCGCGCTGCCCGGCATCTTTGCCGCCGCGGACGTGGCCTGGGCGCCCGCGGCCGACACCGCCATCAACCGGGCGCGCTGCTCCGTCAAACTGGTGGAGATGCTGGCGGCCGGTCTGCCCCTGGTGGCCGATGACGTCGGCGAGGCCTCCACCTACGTGACCCCTGGCGTCAACGGCCTGTTGATCTCGCCCGCTGCGGACGCGCTGACGGCACAGGCGCTTTGCCAGCTCCTGACCGATCGCCCGCTTGCCCGCAGCCTGGGACTGGCCGCGGCAAGGCGCGTGGCTGGCAGCTTTCTTTGGGACACGCTGATCGAAAGGCTTTTGAGAGCAGAGATTAGAGATCAGAGATCAGAGATCGGGTACGTGGAAGGCGGATGATCTCCGGTCTCCGGTCTCTGGCTCCGGCTGCTCTGGTGACTCACCAACGTCTTTCGCTGGCGGCCGCATGGCTGGCCGTCATTGCCTGGGCTGCGCTGATCTTTGGGTTTTCGGCGCAGTCCACGCTGCCGGACCTGACGCACGGCCTGCCTGATCTGCAGGACATTGCCGGGCACCTGGCCGCGTACGCCGGATTGGCCTTTTGGCTGGCGCTGGCCCTGCGTCGCACGCCTGGGGTGCGCCATCCCTGGCGTTGGGCCTTTGCTCTCGCGGTGCTGTACGGCCTGTCGGACGAGTTCCATCAGTCCTTCGTACCCAACCGTCACCCCGACCTGTTCGATGTCGCGACCGACATGGTCGGCGCGGCGCTGGCGCTGTGGCTCTGGCGTCGCCGGTTGCGCACCAGGGCGGCGCAGCCCGATGTCATGCCTAACCCTGCGGAATGATCAACCCTGGGGCATAGCCCACGAAGGTGGGCTTCGCAATCGTAGCAGCGACTTGCAGTCGCCGGGCCTGTGGTCTCAGGACCACATCCAATTTACGAATCAATGAGGACTTATGCTTCACAAACTGCGCGAACCGGTCAACGGTCTGACCCACCTGGGCGCCGCGCTGGTGGCGGCCGTCGGTCTCGGCGTCCTGGTCTACCTTGCACGGGACAATGCGGCGAAAGCCGCCTTTCTCAGCCTGTACGGGTTGACCCTGATTTTGATGTTCTCTGCCAGCGCGGCCTATCACATGGCCCAGGTCAGCCCCAGGGCGCTTCTCTTCTTGCGCAAACTGGATCATTCTGCCATCTACCTGCTCATCGCGGGAACCTACACACCCATCTGCCTGTACTTCTTCACCGGCTTCTGGCGCGGCGGTATGCTGGCGATCATCTGGTCGCTGGCCCTCATCGGCATTGTTGTCAAGATCTTCGTCATCCATGCGCCCCGTTGGCTGACGGCGGGCATCTACCTGCTGATGGGGTGGCTTTCCATCGCCGCCATCCGCCAGATTCTGGCCGCGCTTCCCGCCGGCGGCCTGTTCTGGCTCGTGTTGGGCGGGCTGTTCTTCACGGTTGGCGCCGTGATCTATGTGCTCAAGAAGCCTGACCCCTGGCCCGGCGTCTTCGGGTTCCACGAGATCTGGCACATCTTCGTCATTCTGGGCGCGTTCAGCCATTTCGTGCTGATGGCGGCCTATGTCGCGCCGTGAAGCGGGCTGAGCAAAAAACGTTGGACTGTCTGTCAAACTCGGCTATTCCCTCACCACGAAGCGCACCTTCTGCACACCCTCGGCCATCTGCAGCGCGAACTGGGCCGAAGTCCCGCTCTGGGCCGCTTCGTTGAATTTGACTTCGAAGTCCGTGACGCCCTGCTCTCCCACCGCATCTATCGCGATCTTCTCCAGTTCGTCAGGGGGGAAGTCTCTGAGTTTCTTCTGGATCATGCTGCTGAGACCACTGACGGCTATCACTCGCTTCGAAGTCTCCCGCTCTTCCTTCTGACTGCCTTTCTGGCTTCCCTTCTGGCTGCCCGCATCCTGCCCCCAGGGAATATCTACTTCGCATTTCGGTAATTCCCCGCCCCTATGGCTCTTGAGTTCTCTGGAGTAGCGGATGCTGTCGCCTTCGCCTGAATGATTCAGGCCAAAGTGCAGCGCCTCTGGTTTCTGGTGAATATCCACGGTCTTGACATCTCCGGCAAACAGGCAGAGAAGCACGCTGGGTGACAATCGTTCCATTCTGAGCATCGGCAGCTTGTTTTCGATACTGAGCTGCAGGCCGTCTTTGGTCCCTGCGATCAGGTACAAGGTCTCGTTCTCGTTGACATTCACGAGCCAGCGGCTGTCTGCCACGATCGGGCTTACCGCAACCGAGGAACCCGTGGCGAGGCCGAACCGCAGGGCGAGCAGACTGGCGTCGCCGTGATTCATGGCTTCCTGCAATGCCCGATCGGAAGCGATGCTCGCTTTGACCGGACTGGGGGGAGACAGCGTCTCGTGCTCGTAATTTTCATGCGGCACGGCCTCGTCGTAGCCATCCACCTGCAGGTCAGGCCAGCCAGAGACGACCTCAGAACGGAGCAGAAAGCCGGTCACAATGGCGTGCGGTTTGGCGAGCGCATGCTGATCGTGGGCAGCGTCGCGCTCGTGGTCTGACGGCAGCACGCGACCGACACTGAAGGCGCCGTCGTGCAGGCAGCGAATCCACTCTGGATCAATCCAGAAAAAGCGCAGCGATTCCTGGGGCAGCATGCGTTCGCTGGGCGCCAGATAGTTGAAGGGCACACCCCGAAGCAGAGCCAGGCCCTCGAACCAGCGCCGCACATCAACGGGAAGATCAGTCGCGACGGGCTGACCGACGATCGGCAGGTGTTCCAACGCCTTCATCGCCTGCTGCCTCTCCTGCGCGTGCCGGTGCCGCCGCTTCCAGTCCAGCAAGCTGACGGCGACCTTCTCGTTCTGCAACGTAAGCAGGCGACCCAGTTCCCAAGCGGCTGCGTAGGAGACATCGAACATGGCGTTGGCGGGGTTGTAGCGCACCAGTTGATCGGCGCTGCGGGCGCAGAGGCTGCCCTCGGAGGCCTCCACGCGTCCGGGAGCCAGCGGGCCTCGGTACCACGACACGGAACGATTGCCCTGGCGCATCTCGTGGGGCAGCGCCACGTAGCCCTGTTCGGCGTATGGCCTGGCGGCATCGAGCTTGTCCGCGGGGAGACGCAGCGTACTTGGAGAGCGGCCCAGCCCATTGAGCAGGCCCTTGAAGCTGTGCTCCTCGGCCAGGCAGGTGAAGCGCCAGCTTTGCAGGCTGACAAGGCGGACAAAAGCTGGCGCCTGCGTCGGCGAAGCCGCCCTCCACCTCTCCACCAACGACCAGATGTCGCTCTTTTCCTGGCCCTCTTCTTCGTACAACCCCTCCAGGGACACCAGGTGCACAACACTCATGTGACCGGCTCTGGGCAAGCGGTTGGCGAGTAATGTGGCCACTTGGTCTCCGACCAGCGTGCCCAGATCGTCGGTGGGCTGGCGCACGTGACCCAAGAGTCGCACGTCTTCCAGCGACGGCAGGATCGCCTGGAGCAGGTCTCCCGCGACGTCAATAACGGCCACCGGATCGCCTTCCTGCTGTCCGGATTCGTGGGTGAACAGCGGCGAAAGCAGCCCATCGGGCGTGCTGGCCTGGGCGCCCGGCGCGAGGGTCCAAGTGTCTCCATCCCCGTGCAACGTGCAGGCCTTAGGCCCTGAAACCTTGCCCGGTGTGAGTTCTGCTTCGGTGATCCCCTGATTCTCAGCACTCATCTGTTTCTCGACCAACTCGTCCTGGTCGAACAGAAGCAGCGCCAACCATGGGGTCTTGAGCTTCGGCGAGTCTGCCAGTTCCTTTTCCGTCTCGCTGCGGTTCTCGGCTCGCGTTTCCAGCGCCTGCCTCTCCGCTGGGGTGAGTGGGTTCGAAACTCGCTCCCAAGGCAGGGTGCTGCGGTTGAAGTTGATATGGGGCAGGACGTTGGAGTGCTCGCCGAGGCTGCCGGCCGGTGGGAAGACCGCCCGGATCACCTGCGGCTCCACGGTGAAGCGCGGTCCCAGCACAGAAAATTGCCGTGTCTGCGAGGCGAATTCCTCGTGTACAAGGACGGTCGGCTGCTTCCCAGCGGCGCTGTCCTGGCCGGCGGGCGCCGCGGGCGGCGGTTTCGTCGCTACAATTGATTGCGTGACTGTAATCTCGTAATCGCCGCTCGGCAGTGCCGGCCGATGATTCTCGATGAACTCGATCTTGCCGGTTGGTTTCGTTGGTTTGCTATCTTCAGACATAGGTGAAAATCCTCACACCATCTCGATTTGGGGCGCATCGAGCGCATATTGATCGGCCGGTTGGCCAAAGATAACCGTCTCACCGCCAAGGCCCAGTTCTCTGAGGAGACGCTGGCGCACTTGCCAGGGCTGCTCCCTGTGCGCGCTGCCTGCATCTGTTTCTGTCGTCTTCTGGATCGTTTCGTTGACTTTCCGCCAGCCCGCCTGCTCGTCGGCCCTGAACATGGGGATCGACTGCCACTGGTAGGCGTCCGCAATGCGGTCGGTGTCGTATTGCAGCTCCCCGCGCTCCACCGGCAGCGTCACTGAGGGATGGAGGAGCACAGCCGGCAGCACCTCAAGCCCACCCAGCACGCCAGGCACAAGCTGCCGCTCCGGGTTGACCTCCGGCTTCCTGAGAAATTCCTCTCCCGGACCCTCGAACCGCGGCTCATCCCACAGGGCCGACGGCACTTTCTTGAAAACCGGCTCGCAGCGGAAGAAGACCTCAGCGCCCGCATTGCCGTCACGTGTCATCCTGATCGTGTGAACGGTGGTCAACTCTCCGGGGTTGACGCCCATGGGAGCAATGCCAAAATCGGTGGCGACCTCGTATGCTTTGGCTGCACCCTGGCCCCCGGGATCTGAAAATCTGGTCCCACGAACGAGTGGCATCTCACCCCGGTTTGCTTGCTTGATTGGGATCACTGAGTCGGTCACCAGGGAAAACTCCCTGGCGTTGATGACCCAGCGGTCCCCGCTCGCGCGAATCAGCCCCCGCTTCACCGACACCCCGCAGATCGCGTGAGGGTCCGTCTTCGCCGGGACGGGCGTGGCTGCCGTGTCGGCCGCTTTTCCCTTGTCGTCGGCAGGCGGCGCTATCTGCGGCAGGAATGCCGTGCTGAATTTCTCCCAGGTGATCGGCCGCAACTGCGGCTTTCCGGCGCCGAAGGTGACATCCAGCGCGTGGCTGATCCCCAACACCTTGAGATAAATCCGCGCCTCCCCGGCAAACTCCGGCCCCCAGATGTGCATGTCCCCACCCACGTTCAGCGAGAAGCTCGTGGAGTAGAAGAGCAGATGCGCCGAAATGGCGATGTTCAGGTCGAGTTTGACCGCAGCATCGTAATGGTAGGGCTGCCAGGTGATGAGGAAATCGGCGGCGATGTGCAGGTCGGCGCTAAAATCAACTCCGGCGATGCCAATGTCGAAACCGCCCTGGATCGAGGCGTCGAGCTTGCCGCCAGCCATGAAGGCGTGAGCGGTGAGCGCGTAATAGAGCTGACCTTTGAGACTCAGGTTTGCTTTTTCGATAAACCAGTTGAGGGCGAGGGGCGCCACGATCGGATAGTGGTCGGGCTTGTGGAAGTCTGGGTGGTAGCCGCCCACCGTGTAAACGAAGTCGCCGGCATGCTCGCCGCCGAACCAGGCGTAGTAGGCGAATCCGCCGGTCAGATGGCAGTCGGGGCTGAAGACATACGACCCCGGGACCAGGCTGGCGCTAAGCCCCACAACGCCCTCGTCCGCGGGAATTTCGCCTCCCAGTTCATGTAGATTTCCGCCAGCAGGGAGCCAGGCTTGCCGCCAGCCTTCTGGGCCGGAATCTGCAGGTGCGACACACCCACCAGGTCGAACTGGTTGTGCTCGCCAAATTGGGCGATGATCAGGCCGAAGGAATCAATCAGCTCGAAGGACGTGAACTTGACCCCCACGGCGAGGAAAGATCCCGCCCAGCTCCGGCGGGACGTATGCTGCCAGCGCCGCCAGTTCAGCGGCCAAATCGGTCTTGGCCCCCGCCGCTCCTTTTGCGGCCGGCCCCGCAATCGCCTTGGTTACCAGCGGATAGGTGTGGATCTGTTCGACTGGCGGCACGATCGCCCGCCGGTTGTAGCCGAAACCGGCCGCCAGACCGGTCACAAAGAAGAACGGCGGCCCCCCCAGCGGGTACTCCAGCAAGGCGTAGACAAAGAGCGAGGATTCACCCCGGTATTTGAAGAACGAGCCGATGGCCGACAGCGACAGTTGCTCTGTCTTGAGAACGGCCTGGCCGGGCATAGGCGGTGTAGCTCTCGCCTGTGTCCGGATCCTGCATTTCCTGCTGCAAAAATGCGCCGCCCAGTTCCACCCCGCCACCCTTGTAATCAAGCCCGATGCCGCTGAGGTGGAAGTGGGGGTCGAATTTGGTGAGCGGCGTGTCAACGCCTAGCCCCTGCAGGGAGACGGTGAACCCGGCAGCCGTCAGACCGCCGTCCAGAAAGATAAAGAGCTTCCCTTCCTTGTTCTCCTCCTTGTATTTGAGACCGACACGTTCGATGTGGATGGGGCCGAAGTTCTTTTGGATATTCACCCACTTCGTATCGTCGGCCGTGACCGCAACCCCGGGCGTCACCGCAACCGCCTGTTCAGCACCTGCCACCGCGGGCGTCTTGATCGCGGGAGGTGTGGGATCATGATCAAAGGCTGCCTGGCCTTCTGCCGGACTCGGATTTGCTTTGATGGGCAGATTCAGGGTCACGGTTTGGCCGTCCAGGAGCAGCACGGTGGCTACCGCCACGGCTTCCACGGCATGGCTCGGCACGTTGACGCCGCCGCTGGTGTTCAGTCGGCTGATGATTGCCACATCCGCTTCGCCGAACGATTCCGTCGGCACCAGAATCTGAAGATCCAGCTTGAGCGACTTGGGCGGGCCGCCGGAACCCATCAGCGGCAGATTGGGCAACTGCACATTGGAGAGATCCAGGCCGGCCTCGAGGCTCAGGCCGATTAACCACTTCGAGGACTCGCCTGCCCGTTTTCTTCCACTGCTTGGCGAGGAAGGCGCCGCGGGTTTTGATGTCCGGCACAGTCCTTGTAGCCGCTTGGCGCCAGATCGCGCATGCTGGGCGGATCGCCGGCCGTGCTGCGGTAGGCGGCCAACAGCGTGCTTACCTCAACCTGCCCCTGATCGGCCAGCATCATCTTCTCGTCGGCGAAGACCACATCGAATTCGTGCGTCGTGTCCCCTGTGCTGAATGTGATGACCCCGCTGAACCGCTTCTGCGCCAGGCCGTTGCTGTCGTGCGCAATATCAACTGCGACCTCGATGGCCACCGGCGTATCTTGAATATCAAAGTCCGCCTCCCCCTTGAACGTGAAGTCCTTGGTCGCCGAGTTGAAGGCAACGTGGAGATTCTTGAAGACCAGGCTTTCGAGAGCAGCGGGGTGATCCGCCGCGACGCCAAACTTCTTGCCCAGATCGCTGAGGAGCTCGCCGATCGCTATCTCCTGGCCTGGCCCTGTGCTGCCTTCAAACTGCCAACCCTGATCGTAGAGGGCGGCCAGATAGACATGGACCCCAGCGATCTGCAAACTGGCGGCAAGCCCCCCAGAATAGGACTCCCCGCCCTGGATACGGAATTGCAGGTTGCCGACATCAAACCCTTTGACGATTGTCCAACTTTCCGGGACATCAAATTGGAGGGCCAGGTGCTTGCGGCGATAGTTGTATTCCAGGCGCAGATCTTCGACCGTCAACTTCTCCAACGCGCTGCTTGGCCCGACCATTTTCTCCAACAGGGCGCCGACCGGGATAGTGTTACTGGCCTGCAAATAGAGATCCCCGCTCGGATAGGAACCGCCGCACACCAGTTGAAGCGCGTGCCCCCGTTGCTGTCGTCACCGAAGGCCGCTTGGGCGGCAATTTGGGCCATGACCATGCGGTTTGTTCCAGGGGATCGTACGTCCACATGGAAGGAGAGCCCAATGTAAGCCGAACCGGTGCGGGCAGGAGGATCCACTCCTTCTCGCGCAATTCGAGATCGAAACTCAGCAGGGTCAGGGTTTTGCGGGACTTGGAGAATTCGAGTTCGAGGGAGATCTCGGTGTCAGCCCCGAAGGAAGGGGCGGGACCGGGCAATCCAAAGGAGGCCGAATCGCCCAACAGATGTTCCGGGCCGCCGATATACTTGCCGTTCGCCCGGATGACATCGCCGACAATGGGGTAATCTAGTTCGACATGAATCCGTTTGTCATCGGATAGGTGGAAATCACCGGTGATGCCGATCTCGGACCCTTCGGCCGCGAATTGCAGTGGTGATGTAAAGAAAACGTTCGCATTCTTGAGGAATCCAAAATCCCAGCCTCGAGGCGGCATCTGCACGACCAAATCGGGAAACGGACTCTCATATCTGACACTGGCCTTGACCATCAGCGCACCGGTTAAGGATTCGCCTTCTTGCCCGGTCTTCAGAAATGAATCGAGTTGATCGAAGACGCCCAGCCCGTTGCCCACGTCTGGCATCAGCCGGCCCCACATGGTCAACCCGCCTCTGACGATACTGTTCGCATTGTCCTTGCCCGGTGAGCTGCGTCGGGCAAACGCTTCAATCCTCAACGTCGAGGCGAGGGGGCCTGCAAACGGATCGTCGACCAGTGTCACGCCGAGTTCGTCGTACGATTTTCCCGAAGCGCTCAGCCATCCTGCAAACAGGGAAATCTCTTTGAGCCGATCCTGGACCTTATCCAGATTACCGTCTGCGCTATAAACAAACACCCACAAGGGATCTACCAACGTCATGAAGCGCAGGTGGAAGGCCCCATCCGCGTTCCCATCCGGCTCCCAGGCCCCTGGCATACGAGGGAAACAGCCCCCAAAACTCCAGGATTCTTTGGGCTGAGCGCAGATGATGACCAGGGGAGAATTTTTTGTCGCCCCAGAGACCTCGATGTTGCTCATTACGCCCAGCAACGTCGTCTCGCCGGTCAGAGCGCCCAAATCGAGCGCGCCATCTCCGCTTCCGTCAACCGTGACGGGAATCTCCGTGGTCTGCAAATAGGCGCGCATCAACCGCACGCAACCGTCCGGCAGACAATCTGAATTCAAGATATTCAAACTCATACGTGATCTCGCTTCTGGTTACCCGCTTGCGGGTTTAGTCCGGGGCGAATTCGTGCCTCCAGCAGGCGGAGGGGACGCTGGTGGCGTCGGAAGGACAACCTGCATGAGCATGAGGGCGGCTACCTGTTCGGTGGCGTTCTCAAAATCACGGATGGCCAGGGAGACAAATGTGTCCACTAGTGTGTTCCACACATTCTTCCAAGGCTGGCTGCCGGACGCTTTGTCAAGCATTTTTTGTGCCCGCGTCTTCCCCAGAAAGAGCGAGGCCAGTCCCTTATTGATGGCAGCAATCTCACTTTGCCCCAACTTCTTCTTTTCCTTGACGCGGTCTTTCAGAAAGTCCTTGCGCTTCTTGACAATCTTAGTCGCTTTGTCGAGTTTATCGGCTTCTTTCTTCGTGGTGACAGTTTCACCCAAGGTTGCCAGGGTCGGATGTAGCATTGTAAATAGATGGTCAGCCAAACGTGATTTAGCATCACGAAACAGTGGTCAGCCAAGAGTCCGATCAGTTCTACAAACTGGATGTGGTTGGTGATCAACAGGGCCGATATCGGCCCCCCGGTCGCCTGCTTCGGTAGCAGGCTTTCTGCAAGATCGGACGGCAGGAAGACGGCAAAGTCGTAGTCAATCTCGTCAATGCCGGGCCGCCCGCCCTCATCGCTGTGGAACGATGCGTTCGCAGAACGGAACCCTCGTTTGGACTGGATGGTGACGCGATCGTTCAAATACTGGGAAACCGTAATGGTGCCGTTGGTAATGTTACCGATTTCCTGGTTCTCGTAGGGGTCGATCTCGGTGAAGCCGGGAACGACTTCGATATACACATCGGGCGTTGCTCGGATCTCCAGGGCAAAGGGTTTTGCCCCGACGGGTAAGAAGATCGACGTGGCAGGAGCAGGCGTCGCCCGCATATCGTTCAACCTGACCAAATCTCGCCAACTGACCACCGGCTGCACCGGCCAAATAGCGAATAGATCGTAGTCGCCCGTCACGGCATTCTTGTATAATTCCAGTTCTTTTTCGTCACGCTCCTTGTAGGCCTTGTACGCATCGTCACTCTCGTTCTTCGCCTGATCTCTAACAAAGTACGGGGGGAACGGATTCTGGGCGACATTGACCGGATAGAACGTGCGGTTGGCAACGCTCGGCCTGTTATAGGGCGCTTTGCTAAGCGCTTCATTGAGATAGTCATCGCCCCCCACGGGCGGACTGATCGTCGCCGGGACAGTGGGCGCGACCAGCGAAGCAGGGGGAGTCTCTAGCAGTTCCGCAACGGTGCGTCCTTGGTCCTTTGTCTTGTCTCTTACCTCAAGCTTCCCCTCGGCATTGCGGTCAAGATAGGAGAGTTGTTCGTTTGCAAAGTCAGTCCACTCCCCATAGGTCACTGCACCGCCTTCCCCCGAGTCAGCGACTGTTCGAAAGAAGACGCGGCCATGATAGACACCCCATATCGGCTCGGCTCCAGTTCCTTGCTCCTTGTTGAGCAAGAATTCCATCAGCACTGTCTTGTCTGTGTCGAGGGCGTACCCAACGATCTGCGTCGGATTACTTTCATCGGGTAGCGATCTCCATTGATTGGGGATGAGCTTCAACTGCTCGTCTTTCCGGGTGCCGGTGATTTTTAATGGGATGAACGGTGTCTGCCCAGCTTCCACAGCCTTAGCCAATTCCGAGTCAAATTTTACGGCATTCGGCTTAAGCGGGGATTTGGGGTCGCATTTGTCGCGGATATAATTGAAATACTTCACAAAATTCTCGTCGTTGTAGTCTATCTTCTTGCTGCCTTTTTTGTTGAAGCAAGTCAACTGGCACAGGAAGCCGGCCATAGGCCCACAGTCACACGACTTGGGCTTGATCAGGAATGATTTCAGATCGTAGCCCGCCTCAATGACGGTGGTCTTGTCGGCTCCAGGGACACGACAGGCGATGACACAATTTGTGCGGTCTGCCGTGTCCTGGAACGCCCTGGCATGCAGTTCGGGAAAGCCCTCTTTCCGAAGTGTTTCCAAATCAGCAATCAAGCCAGGTGAGAACTTCTCCGCCGTAGCGACCAGCCAGCGGTCCACGATCTCTTCGGTCACCTCCATCCCGATAAAGGCGGCCAACTGGGGCGAATGAGTCAAAGGAATGAGCCCGCGCTGGGGGCTTCGTCGTGTTGGCGGCGACTTCTGTTCGGCAAGCATCTTTGCTAACTTTGCTTGTTCTTCTGGCGTTGGCATTAGTTTATGCTCCTTTCGCTGTATGTATTACTTCTTGAGCTACTTCCATACCATCAACCTGACCTGCCCAGATGCGAAATGGTTACCGGCGCGAGTACCGTGAAAGAGTCCGGCGTTTCCTGTGCTAAAAACGACTGTGTCTGTGCCTATCTTCTCTATGACCACACCATAAGATGCTCCACCCTCCCAAAGAGACAATACACCGGCCATTTTCCATTCCTGGACATCTTCTTTATAGACTCCAGTTGAGTCATTCTTCCCGTCGCTCTTCACCCAGATCTGCACCAAACTAGGCAGGTGGCCAAAGTTATGCGTATGAGTCCATTGTTGATTGCATATAACATTATCGAAAACCGTAATGTAATCCGCAGTCGGAAATCCATGATAATTGGATATTGTCTTGCCATGAATATCCAGATCGCCTTCGATATCCACAGGCCCCACAAACCAGGCGGCCTTGCCCTCGCCGTCCTGCTTGACTTGCAGGTCGGCTCCAGGGCCGTTGTTGCCAACGGTCAAGGTTGGATCTGAAGTATTGCCAGAGATGTTCAGTGCATTCTTCGCACCGGTGACGCCAGTGATAGCCACGCCACCTCCGCTCTCGAATTTGCAGCAAGGCCTGCGCCTTCCTGCTTGGCATACAGGACATCTCCAGCGCCGTTGTTGACAACGCCCACGGTTGGAACTGAAGTGGTATTGCCAGAGATGTTCAGTGCATTCTTCGCACCGGTGACGCCAGTGATAGCCACGCCACCGCCACCCTCGAATTCCGCGGCCTTGCCCGTGCCTTCCTGCCTGGCATACAGGGCGGCTCCAGCGCCTTTGTTGACTACGGCCAAGGTTGGAGATGAAGTGGTATTGTTATAGATGGTCAGCGCATTCGTCGCGCCTGCGACGCCCCCGATGGCTACGCCGCTACCACCCTCGAATTGTGCGGCTTTGCCCTCGCCTTCCTGCTTGACGTGCAGACTTGCCGATGGCTGGAATGTCCCAATGCCCACGTTGCCCTGAACCAACAGCCCGTCAACCGGCGCTTTATACAAATGCGCCCAATCACTGCCGATGGTCAGCCCATCGGTCACCGCCAGCCTGCTGGCGGGCTGGTTGGTGCCAATGCCGACATAGTCGAGACCGCTGCCCGCATGATGGAAGACGAGCGGCGATTTCTGGATCGTGCAGGCGCGGCTGCCGTCCCAATAGCCGGGGATGTGGCGGTAGTACAAATGCACATCCGTAGGCCCGGTGCGCAGCCCGGTCTGGACGGTGAGGCGCAGATAGACCGAGTCGTTCGGCTGCAGCTTGTCGGCGCCCAATTGCTCCCCGTCAATCACCCATTCGACCATGCGACCGTTCGGGGACGCCATGATCGGATCGCTATGCCAGTTGTCATCTACATCCGGATCGGGTTCCACCGACCCGACGCCCGCCACGGCCTGCACCTGGACGGTAACTTTGCCCGGCTCATCGGTCAGCGCCCACTCCTGATGCCCGCCCTGGTCCGTGATCTCGCAGGCCAGGATCAAGCGCGTCTGCAGGTTGCCGGCCCGAACGATGGGCAGCGCAACCTCGCGATCAACGTTGGTGATGCGCAAGAGCAGCGCCGTCTTCGATGAGCCGTCATTGAGCACGATGTCGGAGCCGACGACATCGAAATGCAGGGGAATGCTCTTTTGTCCCCGCTGGCTCAGCACCTCGACGGTGCGGATGCGTGGGCCGAGAAGGGTCGCCGGGTCACCCTGGCGTTGCGCCAGCGGGCCAGGCCGTAGCTCGACCGGTAACACCTGCGCCTCGGCCTCAGCATCGGCCGCGATGCGGCAGGACGATTTCAGAGCAGGGGCGTCATTCGCTGCGTCGCTCATCTCGATCGTCTTCTCGGCCGGGGAGAGCAGGTAGAGCGATTCGGAGTTCGCATCCGGATCGTCCTGATAGTAGATGTACCAGATCTCCTCCCCAACGGCCCCTTTTTCGCCAGGTGGCGCGCCAGGTCGGCGTTCAGGCCGGCGCTCGCATGCTTCGAGAGCGTACCCGTGGGGAAACGCAGTTCCAGGTGATGGTTGCGGCGGAAAAAGTCATTCCGTTCATTCTCGTCGGCTATTTTGGCGATTTCCTCAGGTGCATTGAAAGTCACCGGCCGTCTGTGCGCATCCTTGTTCCAGATCGCCACGGTCAGCTTGTGCGCGATTTCGCCGCCT
Source organism: Candidatus Amarolinea dominans (assembly GCF_016704685.1). Classification (NCBI taxonomy): domain Bacteria; kingdom Bacillati; phylum Chloroflexota; class Caldilineae; order Caldilineales; family Candidatus Amarolineaceae; genus Candidatus Amarolinea; species Candidatus Amarolinea dominans. Next base: position 62,566 of record NZ_JADIZS010000023.1, on the reverse strand, counting down.
GCGACATAGATTGCCGGCGTCTGCTGCTCGTCCCAGAGGGCAAACTCCAAGGGAGAACTGACGCGAAAGTCCTGAGTCGGCGCCCAGTCGAGCGAGCCGCTGCCGTTGAATCTCCGCCGTGCTAAGCGCCTTGCCATACAACCTGACGTGAGCCAGATTGCCGGTAAATATCCAATTCGTATCGTCGTCGGCATAGCGCCCCACTCGCCAAACTGCGGGATCGGGAAGCGTGGCCGCCCCGATGTTGCCTTGCCCCGCCAGGCGTCCGTCTATCCAAACCGATGCATCCCCGCTGGCCTGGACGGCGACCGCCACATGAACCCACTGGTTGCGCGTAACTGAAGGCTCACATTTCAGTGCTTCGCCCACATTCCTCAGCGTGAGAACGCTCCCGTCGAGGTAGAAATCTGCAACGCCGTTGGCGTAGAGGATCTGCGCCTTGTCTGACTCAAGAAATAGCCAGCTCGAAAAGGTCCAGCCTTGTGTGGAGATGTCGCCGGCCATCGGCAGTTCCAGATAATCGCCCAATCCGGAGACACCGCATTCAAGCGCAGGCACCGCCAAACTGCTCGTCCACCACCAGTTTCGGACTGCCGTGAATAACGGCTCCACGGCTGTTGCCCGAAGCATCTGGAGTCGTGGCCGGATGGTCGGGTTTGGCGGATTCCCCGAACCGAGTCCAGCTTCAGATGGACCATGAGTGTATTCATAGTTAGTTGGATCGTTGGCGTTTGATTCATGGTCTATCCTCTGCCTTCCGCAGTTTGAGCCAGCCCTCGACGATCCGCTGCTGGCCAGGAAATGTGGCCCGTGTGTCGGTGCGGCCGATCGTATCAGTCTCGATCCAGGCCTCGCCCTGGCGCCTGAGCCAGGCCCACTCGTAGCCGGCCTCCGCGGCCAGAGGCAGTCGCGTCTTCTCGCGCTCGGTCAGGATCGGCGTCGAGAGGAAGGTGACCTCGAAGTTTGCGCAGGACCCGCGGCGTACTGGTCCGTGGGGATGGTAATGGACTTGGTCGGCAGAATCCCGGAAACCGCATGCACCGATCCCTGGGGATCAACCAGCATGGTCAGTTTCTGGGGCGGGTCGTCGAGCGACTGCATCAGATTGATAGGCTCTTTCCAATGGATCTGGGATCTTGCTCGGATGAGGAATTGAGCATCTCGAATAGCTCGATGGCGCTCTCGCCTCGCACGAGGGTGTAGACATGCCCCTCTGTGTCAATCCGCCAGCGCTGCCCGGACTCCTCGATGGTGACCGCAGCGCTCCAGGGACGCTCCAGATGGTCGCCAATTTCTGCAGGCGCCACCCGCATGTCCAGTTGGTCGGCCAGACTCTGGACAGAAGCAGATGGTGTCGCAAGGTTCAACGGCAGCGGGGTTGCCGCTTGAGGAGCGAAGAAGATGTTGTTCTTGTAGTGGTAGTCCTCGCCGTCGCCCTCTTCCAGGAAATAGCCCACAAGCCCGTCGTTGAGCTGCTGATCCTCGCCGATGCGGATGGGAAAGCGCACATGGGTAAAGTCGTCGCTGGTGCGGTCGCCCTGCAAGTCTACGCCGGCCAGCATGTCCGGCAAGAACGCGCTGAGCGGCTGGTTCACGGCAGGTTGGCCGCGCAGTTCGAGGTTGACCAGGGCGCGCACCACGGCGATGGGCCGCCCCATGAGCAGCGCCAGGCTTTCGTGGTGAGAAAAGTCGCTCAGGTGCGATGTTTTCAAGCGCGCTGGTCAGCGTGGACAGGAATTGATCGAAGAACGCCGCGTCCCGTTTGCCCAGATCGTTGACGATAGTGTTGACCAGCTTGCGCAGATGCGGGTTCATCGTTGATTCGGCTCTCTCGATCTCCCAGTGGGGCAGCCCGCTGCCTGGCGCCGGCTGCCAGGCCGTGCGACCGTTGACGCCAAGAATCGTGCCCAGGGCCTCGCCCGTGTTGTCGTAGACCAGCAGGCTGCCGTCGAGGTTGTTGGGCAGAATCCAGCCGCAGACGGGCGTATAGCAGGATGGGCGTTCGTCTCAGGCTCATTCATCGCCGTGCCAGGGGCATGATCAGCCGACAGCCAGCGGAAGTTGAGCCGGGCCGGTTGCAGCAGGCGGGGCGGCAGGTTGATGTCGTTCGGCGCGTCCGCCACACGCAACAGTTCGCTGGTGATGATCGGCGTCTGTTGGTCCGGGCCGAGCACCGATTTGGCGCGGCCAAAGGTATCAACGAGACGCAGTTGGCGCAGCTTCATCCTGCCGGAGCGGATCGGCGTAAAATCGTTATCACGCAGCGGTGAACTGGCATGGCGGCCCTGGGTCGCCTCGCGCACGGCCTCGGTCAGCGGTTTCATGTCGGAAAAACCGATCGGGTCAGCGATAGGCAGTTGCAGGATCTGATGGCGCTGCAGCAGCGCTTCGTGAAAGCCGTCCAGGGCCTGGGACAAGGTATTGGGCCTGGCAGACAGGAAGTCCCTGGCGGCCCGTAGTGTTTCCACGGTTTCCGCCAACACCTCTGTCTGCCCGTCCCTGGACTCTTCGACCCGCTGCAGATACCGATCCAGTTTGTCCAGGAGCAAGTCCGAAGCATGGTCGGTCAGCACGCAACTCCCGCTGTAGATGCCCGTGTCCGCGCAAAGCGGCCCTGCGCTTGCCCCAGGCTTGAGATCGAGATCCTGGCCGTTTCCTGCAGATTGTAATTCTGCGCCACGAAAGAAGCGGCATAGGACTGGCGATCTCCTCCCGATTGCTCCCTGCGCTGATCGGAAGCATCTCGACCTGCCACTCCAGCATGAACGGATGCCAGGGCTGCGTGCGCCAAAGCCGCGCCCCGATCTGGTCATCGTCCAGCGCCTCTTGGAGGAGCGTGGTGCGGATCGTCGCGAGCGGTTCGGGCGCCGAGTTCGTCCACTGGCTGACCGCAGCGAAATCCGCAATCGAGATGATCTTGCACCAGCTTACCGTCTTCGCTGTTCTTCCCATCCATCCCGTGCCGCTCGGTGGGCTTCAGGTCGCTCGCCGCCAGCAACACAACCGGGTCGGTGGGCTGGTAGTAGCGTGGCGCATCCATCTGTCGCAGGACGTAGCGCATCCTGGCTACTTGCGGTTGGCTATCGCGGCTCGGGGGCAAGCTCTCGAGCAGGCCGGCGAGATCATCCCGGAAGGCTTTGTGCTGATCCGCTGCGGAGAATCCGGCCGTTTCCCGATGGATGCAGTTGCGCAACGCTTGCAGGCTGTCCCGCTTGTTGAAGGGAATCCTGCGGCGATCGAGGAAGGCCCTCAGCGCCGCCTCCAGGGAGACAGGCAGCATTTCCAGGGCGTGCTCCCCATCCGATCCGACCCCTCCCGCACCGGACTTGTGGGCTTCAGCGATGACCAGGTCGAGACGCCTGAGCGCGTCGAGGACATCGTTGGTGGTCTTCAGGCCGTCAATCACGTCATTGATGCAGACCCGGATCGGGGCCGCGGCCAAACTGGTGTCTCGTTCCAGGCGGACGTTCCACAGGATGCCGGCCCGCAGCGATTTGAAGCCTTTGCCGTGTCGCGCCTCGCGAAACTTGGGGCCGATGTCCAGGCGACGGTGTTCCAGGCGATCGCCCAGGTCGAGTCCTTCCAACTGTTCTTCGATCAGCGCCTTGTCGCCGGAGATTCTGTGGGCAAGGTAGGCGGAGAGAGCTTCACTGGCGCTGTTACCGACCGCGATATCAACAGGGCCGGAAGTGAGCGCGGGATCGTTCTCGAAATCCGCCTCGGCGTCAGGGGTCAGCCTGGCGTAGCAGAAGATTCGCTCTGCCTCCTGCTTCTCGGCGTTGGGCTGCCGGGACACAGTCCAGCCAAAATGATGGGCAACGGCCTCGTCCCAAACCTCCACCGGGGCACTGTTGGTTTCGTGATCGTGACCGCTCGCCTCGTACTCGTGATGGATTCGCTGCGCGATGGCCTCGCGGGTTTGCTGCAGAGGCGTATGGCGCAGGCAATCCCGTTTTTGCGGTTGGTCATACCATCCAATCACGTCATAGCGAACGCTCTTGAATGCTTCACGACTGGTAATCTCATCATCGTGCAGGCCGAACACACTCCGGCAACTCGGATAGAAGGCCGCGAAGGCAGGCTCGCCATAACCCAGCGCAGTCAATCCGGCCGCGACGACCCGGTGCCAGTTCGTCTTCTCTTCTTCCGCCACATCATCCACCAGGGCGTTCAGGTATTCGGCGCCTGGCGCGTCTGCGGGCCTCCCTTCGCCCACGACCCATTTGCGGCCCAAGTAGCGATACGGTTGCCACTTCCCCTCATGCGGCCGTGGCGGCAGCGGAAAACTGACCGTGCCAGCCGGCTTGGCGCCTTCCGGATGCAAGTAATCGCTCTCGATCATCCACTGCTTTTGCGGCACACCATCGGGGCCACAGCGCGTCACCAGCCATCGGTCGGGCGCCGGTGGAAACACCACCCCTGTGGCGCTGTTCACCCCCTGGGTGAGCGCGTCGGGTAACGCCCAATGCAGGTGTACGCCACGGCTGAGTCGCAGGCTCTGGTCACGAAACGGATGGGAAACGATCTCTTCGCTGATGTAGGGGACGTCGGCGTTCTGTCCCTTCTCGCCGTCGTAATACGGCAGTTTGGAGAAGTCGGCCATCGCCTCGAGCACGGTCTGCGCGGATTCCAGAAAGAGTGCATCGAGATGGATGGGTACAAACAAACCGTTAGCTTCTTGCAACTTATGCCTCTTTTCGAGTTGCGATCATCGGCGAGCAGGTCACAATCTCACACCTTTATCTTACGTCCATTTTACGCCCATTCTCCCTGCGGCGATAGACAAGAATCAATCTGCTTTGGGGGTAGTTTCACTCACAATAATTTGTAACCCGTGAAGTAACTGCTCAGGCGGCCCCCTGCCCCCAATCCTGGGGGGAAAAGCATTCGAGCTCCCCCACGATTGGGGGCACTCGGGGCGCTATCGAGACCATTGAAAACGCCGTTGAAACCGCTGGAAAACCGGTGAAAACGCCGGTGAAAACGCCGGTGAAAACGCCGGTGAAAAACGCCGGTGAAAACGCCGGGAAGGATCCTTTCGCTGCTCAAGGAGAATCCGCATTTGGCCATTGCTGATCTTGCAGTCAGCATCGAAAAATCAGAAAGCGCAGCCGAGCGCGCCATCCGCAAATTGCGCGAACAGAATCGCCTGCGCCGCATCGGCCCGGACAAAGGCGGCTACTGGGAAGTCGTCGGATGATCTTGCCCAGCGGGCCAATTGCTCGAATCCAGGCGCGATGATACAATCGGATTGTGTTCGAGTGCGAAGCCAATCGCCGGCATGTGAGGAGTTGAGCGATGATCGTAAGATCAGATGATGATCCTCTCCAACGACAAAGCCAACCCGACCTTGCGTCAGCAATGTTGCGCCTGAGATCGGAACGGTTCGTCAGGAGACTGTTGCTATGAATCTGAACGACCTCAAGTCCCAAGCAGCCCTCGGTGAGGACAGCCGCCGCCAGTTCAAGCGCGACGTGACCAACGCCGACAGCCTGGCGGCCGAGATGGCGGCCTTCGCCAACTCCGAAGGGGGCGTGATTTACCTCGGCGTGGCCGACGACGGCAGTTTGCCTGGCCTGAGCCGGGCCGATGTGGCGCGCATCAACCAGTTGATCAGTAATACAGCCTCCCAGCACATTCGCAGCCCGATCACAGTGCTGACGGAGAACCTGGAGCTCGACAGCAACCGGCTGGTGATTGTACTCACCGTGCCGAAGGGGATTGACAAGCCCTACTTCGACCGTAACGGCGTCATCTGGTTGAAGAGCGGCGCAGACAAGCGCCGCATCAACTCCAAAGAGGAACTGCGCCGCCTGTTTCAGAGCGTGGATCAGTTTCACGCTGACGAGTTGCCCACCAAGGCCGGCATTGACAAACTGGACCGGCTGCGCTTCCGCGACTTCTTGCGCGATTTCTACAAGCAGGAGTTTCCCGACGCGGCCGAGGAGCGGCTGACGCTGCTGCAAAACATGAACCTGGCCACCGACAGCGGCATGCTCAACCTGGCCGGGGTGCTGCTCTTCGCCGAGCGGCCGGAGTGGATCAAACCGCAGTTCATCGTCAAGGCCATCCGCTACCCTGGCAACGCGATTCACGTCAGCGATTACCTGGACAGCGAGGATTTCGTCGGGCCGTTGCCCCAGCAGTTTACCGGGGCCCTGGCCTTTGTCATGCGCAATCTGCGCAAGGTGCAGGCCGGGCGGGGGGTCAATGCGCTGGGGACGCCGGAAATTCCAGCTTCTGTCTTCGAGGAACTGCTGGTCAATGCCCTGGCGCACCGCGACTACTTCATCAACGCGCCCATCCGGCTGTTCATCTTCGACAACCGCATCGAGATCATCAGCCCCGGCCACCTGCCCAACAACCTGACGGTGGCGAAAATCCGCACGGGCAATTCCATCATCCGCAACCCGATCCTGGTGTCGTACATCGCCAAAGGGCTGCTGCCCTACCGGGGACTCGGTTCGGGGATCAAACGAGCGCTGGAAGACTGGCCGGAGATTGATTTCACCGATGATCGAGATGGGTGCTTGTTCACCGCTACGGTTCACCGAAAGGAGGATATTGGTTTGGTTGAACTCGAGATTAGTTCACAGAAAAGTGCGGTCGAAACAAGAAGTGCACAGAAAAGTGCACAGAAAAGTGCACAGAAAAGTGCACAGAAAATCATCGAACTCATGCGGGTTGACCCGACAATCACCATTGCACAACTTGTTGAGAACGTAGGCGTCAAGGATCGGGCTATCAAGAAACAGATCGAGAAGCTGAAAGCACAAGGGCGCATCCGGCGCATCGGCCCGGACAAGGGCGGCCATTGGGAGGTGATCGAATGATCCTCTCCAACGACAAAGCCAACCCCGCCATGCGCCTGGATGAGAAAAGACAGCCATGCACGGTGTGAATTTCTACGGCGTCAGTGTCTTACCACGAATTGCACGAATTTCTCGAATTCTACTTGTCGGCCAACGGCGCCTGGCTGACGGCACACATGTCGCCGGCGTACCGGCTGGTGCCGTAGGCGCGCCACGGTCGCCCTCACAGCACCATGACCATATAAATTGTTCATGTTGGATGGTCATGGCAAAGATGTGGTAGAATTAGGAGCACCCAACTGAGCGGGGCCATCACGGCGAAGGCGGATTCACCACGAATACGACATCCATCTTACAGGAGACTGTCATGTCTGTTCCCTCCTATGAAGAACTTCTACAGCCAATCTTGGAAGCCCTTCGCCAACTGAGCGGTTTTCAATCTATCACGGCGATCAACAGACACGTTATCTCCTTTTTGCCGCTGGCAACTGAAGAGATCGCTCTGCGCCACGGCGACACGAAGCAGACAGAGTTGGAGTATCGTTTGGCCTGGGCGCGTACCTACCTCAAGCACTATGGGCTGATCGACAACCCCAAACGCGGCGTATGGACACTAACCGAGCAAGGGCGAGCAACCGAGCAGGTGGATCCCAAGATGGTATCTACCTTCGTTCAAGAACTCATTAAGCAGGGGAAGATCGATACCAAAAAGCCAGACGACGAACTCAGCGACGAACCCAATCTGGACATAGCTCAGCGGCTAGCTCGGTGGCGCCAGGAAGCCACTGATACTGCACACCCCAACCACCATCACGCCGACCTGGACCATGCGGCTCACATCTATGCTAAGGTTTCCCCACTGTTACAGAAATTGCGCACAACCCCTGACGAATTCAGCAGCGGTGATGTCATCGCCTTGTTCGGCATGCTTAACAGCGGCCACCGCATGAAAAATCGGGTAGCCGACAAGAACCCGCTTCCGGTGTTGCGAGAGGCTCTGCTTGCCCTGATCGATGGGCCGGGAACGCCAGCAGACAAGATCGCCGTAGCCGATCAATCGCTCAAGTTTGCCAGTTACAACATGTTGGGCGAACTCTACGGTTGGGCCAACGCCGAAACTGCACCGCTCTACAACGGTTGCGCCACGGCGGCCTTGCACTATCTGGGCTATACCTTCAACGATAAGGATTACGCAGCCTTTGTCGCCGCCCATGAGCAGTTCAAGCAGGTCTATCAGCAGCAGGTGGGCTATTTACGTCCAGATTTGCCCCTCAACCTGGAGATCGACAAGCTCTACAATGTAATTGATAAGGTGGATTTGAAGAAGGATACTCAGCGTACCCTGGCAAAGCCATTCAGCGAGATGTTCGCAAGTTGGGAGGAGGCGGAGTCGGCCTTCGATACCCTGGCCGTTGCCGCGCACCAACTTGGTATCACCGACCCGGCGGATGAACGCATCGCTGTCAATCTACGCTACAAAGACGGGAAGCATCAGCTGCGCCTCAGCTATGGCTGGTGGCTGTTGCTTGGGTTTGCCGGTGCTGATGGGGCGCTGCAAGAAGTTATCCTGGCGTTGTTCAGCGGGCAGTCGCTGCTTCAGCCACTTCGCGTAGAACAGTTCAAACAAGGGCCTGATGAACAACCCGTTTCGCTCTACTGGTATTCAGTATCGCAGCTCAGACCGTTTGATGGCGAAGTTCGACCAATTTTTGAGGCAACCCTTCAGCATGTAAAGGCAAAGTTTGCCCACTGGGTACGCTGTCCGTATCGCATCCACACGAAAGATGCCATCATCGCTGCGGTTTTCGATCCCACAGCCCGAGCCAAATTGCTCGGTCAAGGGTGGCCGCCCAAGGACGCTCAATTCGAGGATGTCATTGACCAGGGTAAAGACGAATTGGATGCGTTGGTGGATCAACCGGAGGCGCATCCACCGCAGCCTGGAGTTGTAGGCTCCCCCTTCACCTCACGCACCTTTGAATTGCTCGAAGGCATCCACGCCACACCGACCAAGGGCTACTACCAGGCGAACAAGGAGGCGTTCAAAAAGTTCGTCGAGGAACCATTCCAGCGCGTCATGCATCAAGTGGCCGAACGGTTGCGTGCTCCAGTTAAGGCGGTGATGGAAACCGAGAGCCATATCTTTGCCCGTTTTCTCAAGAACGATTGGGGACAGGGGGGCGCCTGGGAGTTTTACTGGGGCGCGTTCTATCCCAAAGAGGGTAAACGCACTGAGGATGCCCAGCTTTCTATGTGGATAGATTACCGTCTGCTAGAGTATGGCTTCTTCATCGGGGACTATGCCAGCACGCAGCGCCAGCGCTTTCAACGCAATTGCCAGACATTCGGCTCCGCGTTACTGCCCTACCTGCGTCACGCCCTGCCGGAGACCCTCGTCCGTTTTGCGGATCGCGACGATTTCCAGGTCAGTGCAGACGGTGCGATCACCATCAAGACGCCACTGACCTGGGAAGAATTCTTGAAAGACCCGGCGCAAGCCAAAAACGATGTGTCTGTCATCGTGCCTCGCCAACAACTCCTGGCGCTTTCCGAAGAGGAACTGGTGACCCGGATTACGGAGACGTACGCCAAGCTCTTCCCGCTCGTGCTGTTAGCGACCGACGACGATCCACTGCCGGCCATTCATCGTTATCTGCAGGCAGTTGGTTTTGCCACGGACGAACCGGATATCGAGCCGCCTGCATCGTATGATCTTCAGAAGTTCCTGGCCCGTACCTACTTGCAAAATAAACAGGCCGACGATCTGTACCATCTGCTGCTGGACAAGAAGCAGATCATTCTCTACGGCCCGCCGGGCACGGGTAAGTCCCACGTGGCCCAGGAGCTAGCCAAATGGATCACTGGCCTGGCTCAGCCGCCTGCAGATCGGGTGGAGATGGTGCAGTTTCATCCTGCGTACAGCTATGAAGACTTCATCGAAGGCATTCGCCCGGAGAGCAAGCCGACCGGCAACGGCGGCTTCACGGTGGACTATCCGCCGCGAGCCGGCGTCTTTCGCCGTTTCTGCAAGGTTGCCCAGGCGAATCCAGATCAGCCCCATGTTTTTATCATTGACGAGATCAATCGTGGCAACATCCCGCGCATCTTTGGCGAGCTGATGCTGCTCCTGGAATATCGCAAGCGGGACGTGCCTCTGCCCTATTCCGGTGAGCGTTTCCGCATTCCGCCCAACGTCTACCTGATCGGCACGATGAACACCGCTGATCGCTCCATCGCCCTGGTTGACTTCGCCCTGCGCCGCCGCTTTCATTTCTTCCACTTCATGGCCGATCCCGACCTGCTGGATCGCTGGCTGGTCCAGAACCCTTTGCCCACCATCCCCTATCTGGCCAATCTCTATCGCCGGCTGAGCCAGGAAGCGATTGATGATCCGGACTATGCCGTGGGCTTCAGTTACTTCATGGATAAAGAACTGACCCCAACCAAGCTGGCGCTCATCTGGCAGTACAGCATTCTTCCTTACCTGGCCGAGTACCATGTGGAGCAGCGGGCGCGAGTGAAGAATTGGGAGTGGGATAGCGACTTCATGCGGGAAATCCGGAGGGAGACGTGAGCGACTGCCGTTTCATGGCCGCCAACGCCGAGGGACCGGCGACGATCTATCTGCGAGAGTACGAAAAGTGCCAATGCAATAACTTGAGCGTTGAGCAAGCCACAGCGTTGAGTGAACGGTTTGCTCGTCAGCTAACCATGGGTTGGAACTGGCAGCTGCAGACCTGGGAATTATCGGCCAAACAGTACGTAGGCATCATCGTGCTGGACGATCTGCGCATCCACATCGAGCCAAAAGTCAACCTGCAAAATCTTTTCTACATGTTGACCTATGCATACGATCTGGCCGACTTTCGTCGAGAGGCCGTGGCGCTGGCGTCTAGCGAGAATATCTTCGAGTTCATCGTGGTCATCTTCCTGCGCCAGGTGGAGCAGCTCGTGCGACGGGGCATCTACCGCGCCTACGTCACCGAAGAGGAGAACCAGCCCTATCTTCGCGGACGACTGCTGCTGGCCGACCATCTCCAGCGCAACGCCCTGCATATGCAGCGCTTCTACCAACGGATCAGCGAGTTCACGGCCGACGTGCTGGAGAATCGTATCCTGCGCTATACCCTGGGGTTGCTCGCCCGGCTGGAATACCGGGAGCCGGGCCTGCGTCAGCAGATTCGCCGAGTGGCATCAGCCTTTGCCGAGGTCAGCCCTGCGCCCATCGCGTCGGCCGACTGTGATCGTTTGGTCTACACGCGCCTGAACGCCGCCTATCGTCCACGCATCAACCTGGCTCGCCTGTTGATGCAGCACCTCTCTCTGGAAGGGCAGGCCGGATCGACCCAGTTCGCCGCCTATCTGTTGGACATGAACAAGGTTTTTGAGTTGTTTGTGCTTGCTTTTTGGCCGGCCATTTTGCCGACGATCCGGCCATCCAGGTGGAAATCCAGCCCGATATCTGGTTGGACATGGACCGCCAGGAGAAGGGCATTCCCGACATCGTGCTTCGACGGGATGGCCGCCCCTATCTGGTGTTGGATACCAAGTACAAGACCTTCCAGGGCAAGCCCGAGGAGGCAGACCGTAATCAGATGGTAACCTACTGCCACACCCTGGGCCTGCCTCGCGGCATCTTAATCTACGCCGACGACCACACCATCAATCACCGTGCTGACTTCAAAGGCATCGTCTTGCGCGCACAGTCCTTGGCCCTGCATGGCAGTCTGGACACGTTCAAGGAACGCTGCCAGCAGTTTGCTTTGCAGTTTGCGGAAGGGATTTGATGAACAAAAGCCGTCTGCAAGACCTGCTCAGCGGATGGCGGTGGCGAGATTGGTTGATGAAGCTGACAAAACATCGGAGAATCAGTACAATGGAAGAAACCACATGTGTGTCAAACAACTGCTGCAGGATGCAGCCTTCGATTACGCGACCCAGATAGAGGTTCTTATGCAACAACCCAATCGCCTTGTCCAGGCCATCGTGCCGGCGCGTAGCCCGGCCCGTATCGAATACGTGCGCGTGGAAAACTATCGGGCGCTGAAGACGGTAGAACTGAAGGAATTGACGCCGTTGACCGTGCTGCTCGGCCCCAACGGCAGCGGCAAGTCCACCGTTTTCGACGTCTTTAGCTTCTTGGCGGAGTGTTTTCAGTATGGGCTGCGTCACGCCTGGGATCGGCGGGGCAAGGCCAGGGAGTTGAAGACGCGTGGCGGCGTCGGCCCAATCGTCTTCGAACTAAAATATCGGGAGCGGCCAACGCTCCCGGTGATCACCTATCACCTGGCTATTGACGAAGGGGGCAGAGGGCCGCTGGTCAAAGAAGAGTGGCTGCAGTGGCGGCGCGGGTCTACGGGTAAGCCGTTTCGCTTCATGGAATATCGAGAAGGTCAGGGGCGCGCAGTCAGCGGTGAGATGCCGGATATCGAGGACCGGCGCGTTGAAATCCCCTTGCGCTCGCCGGATCTCATCGCCGTCAACACGTTAGGTCAGTTTGCCGAGCACCCGCGGGTGGCTGCATTGCGTGAATTCATCACCGATTGGTATGTGTCCTATCTCTCCATCGAAGAGACGCGTGGTCAGCCGGAGGCTGGCCCGCATGAGCGGCTTTCACGCACCGGAGATAACCTCGCCAACGTCATTCAGTATTTGAAGGAACAGCACCCCAATCGCCTGGAACGAATCTTTGCGCAGTTGCGCCAACGCGTGCCACGCCTGGAGCGTGTCGACGCCGAGCTGATGCCGGACGGCAGGTTACTGTTGCAGATCAAAGATGCTCCGTTTGAGCAGCCGGTGCTCTCGCGTTTCACCTCGGATGGCACCCTCAAGATGCTGTCGTACCTCGTGGTGCTGTATGACCCCGAACCGCCGCAGTTCATTGGCATTGAGGAACCGGAGAACTACCTGCACCCGCGCCTTTTGCCGGAATTGGCCGAGGAATGTCGGGCCGCCAGTGAGCGCACCCAACTGCTTGTGACGACACACTCACCCTTCTTCCTCAACAGCATACGTCCCGAGGAAGTGCGCGTGCTTTATCGTGATGAACACGGCTATACCCAAGTCGTGCGCGCTGCTGACATTCCTGGGATACCGGATTTCATGAAGGCAGGAGCTTCTCTCGGTCACCTATGGCTGGAGGGGCGCTTTGGATTGGGAGACCCGCTCACCAATGCTGGGCCATGAGTGCGCCAGAGGGGTCATGTGAACATCCTTCACCTCTACAAAGACTACTTCCCGGTCCTCGGCGGGATGGAGAATCATATCAGGTGGCTGGCGGAGGCGCAGGCGGCGGCTGGGCACCGGGTGGGCGTGCTCGTCACCAGCCTCGATCGCCGCACGAGCGTGCGCTGGGAAAACGGGGTGCGCGTGATTCGCGCGGCGCGCCTGGCGAACATCGCCTCCACGCCGCTCAGCCTGGCCTTTCCCTGGCTCCTGCGCCGTGAACAGCCCGATGTGGCCCACCTGCATTTCCCCTATCCCCTGGGCGAGGTGAGCAACTACCTGCTCGGCCGCGGCCGCCGCACCGTCATCACCTACCACAGCGATGTCGTGCGCCAGGCCGGCATCCTGCGCCTCTACGATCCGCTCCTGCGCCGTGTGCTGCGCCGCGCTGACCGCTTGATTGCCACCAGTCCTCAGTACGTGCAAAGCTCGCCTTACCTGCAGCCGCTGGGGGACCGCGTCAGCGTCATCCCGCTCGGTCTGGATCTGGCGCGCTTTCAGCAGCCTGACCCGCAGCAGGTGGCCGCGCTCAAGGCGCGCTTCCCTGGCCCGCTGCTGCTCTTCGTCGGCCGCCTGCGCTACTACAAGGGCGTGCAATTCCTGCTCGATGCCCTGCCCCAGGTCCCCGCCGCGCGGCTGCTCATCATCGGCACCGGCCCCATGGCCGAGCCGTGGCAGGCCCAGACCCTCGGCCTGCATCTGGCCGACCGCGTCCACTTCCTGGGCGACATCAGCGACGCCGATCTGCCCGCATACTACGCCGCGGCCGATCTCTTTGTCCTGCCGGCCTGCGCGCGCAGCGAAGCCTTCGGCGTTGTGCAGCTCGAAGCGCTTGCCAGCGGCACCCCCATCCTCAGCACCGAAGTCGGCACCGGCACCTCGTATGTCAACCAGGATGGCGTGACCGGCCGCGTCGTCGCGGCCAGCGACAGTCAGGCCCTGGCCGCGGCCCTGCGTGCATTGCTGGCCGATCCCGCTCGCCTGCAGGCCATGAGCGCAGCCGCCCGGCAGCGCGCCGCGGCCGAATTCAGCCTGCCCCTCATGGTGACGCGCATCGAAACCCTCTACCGGGAATTGCTGGCTACTTGATCTTTTGGACTATGTCGGGTAAGATACGCCCCTGGTCAAGGCTGTCAGGGCACCGGGTCAGTTCGAGCTACGTCTGCAGAGTGCCTAACTCAACGCCACACCACAGGAATTTTCATGTCGTCGAAAATCAGCCGCTTGTGCGAAGCGATCATCGAGGCCGGCTGGCTGGCCGCCCTCATCATCGTGCCGGTCTTCTTCAATGTCTACTCCAGCCGCGTCTTCGAGCCTGACAAGATCAGCCTGCTGCGCTCCATCGCCCTCGTCATGATCGGCGCCTGGCTCATCAAGCTGATTGACGGCGGCGGCGCGGCCGCTCCCCTGCCAGCCTCAGCCACCCAGACCCCGCGCGGCAATCTGTGGCGTCAGATTCGCGAGACGCCCCTCATCATCCCCGCCCTGTTGCTTGTCAGCGCCTACCTCATCAGCACCGCCCTGTCGGTGGCCCCGCGCATCAGCTTCTGGGGCAGCTATCAGCGCATGCAGGGCACCTACTCGACCTTCTCCTACATCGTCATTTTCTTCCTGACGCTGACTCATCTGCGCTCGCGTGTGCAGCTCAACCGCTTGCTGCACGCCATCGTCATCGCTTCGCTGCCCGTGGCGCTCTACGGCATCCTGCAGCACTACAGTCTCGATCCGCTGCCCTGGGGCGGCGATGTCAAGCTGCGCGTGGCCGGCAACATGGGCAACGCCATCTTCATCGCAGCCTACCTGATCATCGCGTTCTTCGTCACCCTGGAGCGCTTTCTGCGCTCGGCCGGGCGCCTGCTGGCCGAACAGGGTGGGGAGATTGCCGATGCGCTGCTCGTCGGCTCGTATGTGTTCGTGCTGGTCGTGCAAAGCGTCGCCATCATCTTCTCGCAGAGTCGTGGCCCCTGGCTCGGTTGGTTTGCCGGCATCTACATCTTCGTGCTCTTGGGCTTGATCGCGCTGCGCAGCCGCGCGACGCGACGCGGCGCCGGCTTCTTCCACTGGGCCTGGCTCGGCTGGATCGGTCTGGCCGTCGCGGGCGTGGCATTCCTCATCAGCTTCAACCTGCCCAACTCGCCGCTGGCCGCCCTGCGCAGCGTTCCCTACGTGGGCCGCCTGGGCCAGATCTTTGAAACCGAAGAAGGCACCGGCAAGGTGCGCGTCCTGATCTGGGAAGGCGCCAGCCAGATGATCCTGCCCCACGCGGCCGTCACCTACCCCGATGGCACGCCCGATCCGCTCAACGCCCTGCGCCCCATCTTCGGTTACGGCCCGGAGGCGATGTGGGTGGCTTACAACCCCTTCTACCCGCCCGACCTGGCGCACTACGAGGCGCGCAACGCCTCGCCCGATCGTTCGCACAATGAAACCTTCGACGCCCTCATCATCACCGGCGCCTGGGGCTTCATCGCCTATGTCGTCCTCTTCGGCAGCATCTTCTACTGGACCCTGCGCTGGCTGGGCTGGGTGCGCAATCGTCAGGATGCCATCCTCTTCCTGGCCCTGACCCTGCTCGGCGGCCTCGGCGGCGCGCTCATTCCCTGGCTGGCCCTGGGCGATCTGCGCTATCTGGGGGTAGCCATCCCGGCAGGCTTGATTCTTGGCTTCATCGTCTACCTGACCATCAGCGCGTTTCGCAGCGACTTCACCTTGCAGATGACCGGCAGCCGGGCGCTCCTGCTGCTCGCCATCCTCTCGGCCATCGCCGCGCACTTTGTCGAAATCCACTTCGGCATCGCCATCGCCGCCACGCGCACCTACTTCTGGACGTTGACCGCCGTCCTGCTCGTCACCGGCCTGGGCTGGCTCGACCTTTCGGACGAGGAACCGGTCGAGGCGACGTCTGCCGCGGCCGCCATGCCGTCGTCTCAACATGCCTTCTCCGTCTGCGGCGCCCATGCGCACGGCCGCGACCCCGCGTAAGCGGCGCAGCGGCGCCTCGCTGACGCGTGAACTGCCCGGCGCCCGCTCACCCGCAGCGCGCAGCGGCGTAACCACCTCCTGGATTGACCACCTGCTGCCCTATGCCTTCCTGGCGGCCATCGTCTTTGTCACCCTCATCTGGAACTTCATGGCCAACCAGGGGCGCGACACGAACGCCTTCGATGTCATCTTGAACGCCCTGTTCTTCAAAAATCGCAACGGTCAGCCCGCGGTCAGCCTGGGCATCTGGTGGCTGCACCTCTTCACCTGGCTCGTCGCGGGGATCATTGCCCTGGGCGATGTGGCCGCCAATCAACGCAAGGCCCCAACCGGCGCCTGGTGGCTGCGCGGCCTGGGTCTCTACAGCGCCGTCGTCTGGGGCATGTGGCTCATCTTCAGCTTGATTCACGGCGCACGCGTGGCGCAGGGCGCCGTCTTGCAGGGCAGCCGCGTCAGCGTGGAGCAGTTGAGCGATTTCGTGGCCAGCTACATCGTGGATTACTACGTGGCGGCCTTCGTCGTCATTCTGATCCTGGGTTGGGCACTCTGGCGCAGCAGCAGCCGGCGCTTGCTGACCTGGACCAGCCGCGGCCTGGTGACCGGCTTCAGCGCCGCGCTGATCGGCGTGATCGTGATCACGTTCGTCAGCACGGTCAACATTGGCCTGGTGCGCGCAGACACCTATTACAAGCAAGGCCAGGCTTACGATGGCGTGGGGCAATGGCAGGGCGCTATCTTTCTCTATCGGAAGGCGCTTGCCATCGCACCCGATGAAGATTACTACTACCTCTTCCTGGGCCGCTCTGCCCTGGAGCAGGCCAAAGTGGACACCGATGCCACGGAACGGCAGCGCTGGCTGGACGACGCGCTCAGCGTGCTGACGCGCGCGCAGACGCTGAACCCGCTCAACACCGATCATACCGCCAATCTGGCGCGCTTCTATCGCTCGCGCGGGGAGCTGCAAACCAGCACGACCGAGCGCGAAAGGGATTGGCAGACCGCGCTCACCTACTACCAGGCCGCCACGCGACTCAGCCCCAACGCGGCCCATCTGTTCAACGAGAAGGGACTGGTCTATTTCCTGCTCGCCAACCTCGCGCGCGATCAGCAGCAGCCGGAGGTCGCCGATGACTACTTCGAAGATGCCCTGATTGCACTCAGCCGCTCGCTGGAACTGGATCAAATCTACCCGCAGACCTACCTCTTCCTGGGCGACGTCTACCGCTCACGCGGCGACAACGCAAAGGCGATCGAAGCCTACCAGCAGACCCTCAAGCTCAGCCCGGGCCAGGCGCTGGCCTGGAGCGCGCTCGGCTACATCTACGCGCAGCAGGGCAATCTCACCGAAGCCATCAGCGCCAATCAGAAGGTGACGCAGCTCTCCCCGGGTGACGCCGCCAGTTGGCGCAATCTGGCCATCCTTTACCAGCAGACCAATCAGATTCAACTGGCCCTGGCCGCGGCGCAGGAGGCGTTGAAATACGCGCCCGATGCCGACAAGCCGGCATTGCAGGCCCTCGTGCAACAGTTACAGGCGCAGTTACCCCAATGACGCGTGAAATTTTGATCGTGGCCGCGGCCCTGGTTCTGGCCCTGGGCATCACCCCCGTCGCTCGGCGCATGGCGCATCAGTTTGGCGTGCTGGACCAGCCCAACGCCCGCAAGGTCCATGTCAAACCGACGCCGCTCCTGGGCGGTGTCGCCATCTACATCGCGTTTGTGCTGGCGTTGCTCTTCCTCGGCGACCTCTTCTATGTCAACCAGGTCATCGGCATCTTCATCGGCGCGTCGTTCGTCTCTTTCCTGGGCCTGGTGGATGACAGCCGCGGGCTGCGCCCGCTCATCAAACTGGGCGGCCAGGTGGTGGCCGCGTTGATCCTGGTGCTCTCTGGTGTGACCGCCGACGTCTTCCCTGGCGACGGCCTGGACATCGCCCTGACCGTCGTTTGGGTGGTTGGTATCACCAACGCCATGAACCTGCTCGACAACATGGACGGGCTGTCCGGCGGCCTGGCGGCCATCGCGGCCGCGTTCTTCATGGTGCTGGCCAGCCTGAGCCGCCAGTACCTGGTTGGCGCGCTGGCCGCCGCGCTCTTGGGCGCGTGCATCGGCTTTCTGCGCTACAACTTCAACCCGGCCAGCATCTTCATGGGCGATAGCGGCAGCCTTTTCCTGGGCTTCGTCCTGGCCGCAACCGCCATCAAGCTGCGTTTCCCCAGCAATGTTGTTTTTGTCACCTGGATGGTTCCGGTGCTGGTGTTGGGACTGCCCATCTTTGACACCACGCTGGTCTTCGTCTCACGCCTGCGGCGCGGCCTCAACCCGTTGACCACGCCCGGCAAGGATCACATCTCCCATCGCCTGGTGCGGCTGATGCACGGCTCACGGCGGGAGGCGGTGTTGACCTGTTATCTGTTGGCCGGCGCCTTCGGCCTGATCGCCATCTTCCTCACGCAGGCGGCGGTCGCCGAAGCCTATGCTGTGGCCCTGGCTGTGCTTGGCATCTGTCTGTGGGCGCTTTGGCGCCTGGAACAGGTGCCGGTCAGCGACCCACCGGCGCCCTAAGGCGCCCATTCACATCAAAACCGCGTGCGGCGCCTTCGAAGCGCCGCGCCTGGTTGAGTTTCCGCAGACAGGCGCCGCGGCGCCTGAGATTTTCAAGGAGAAGTTAGTTCATGCAGATTCATCGTCGTATGCAGACCGCCCTGTCGCTAACCCTGGTTGGCGTCCTGTTGGCCGTTCTACTAGCCGCATGCAGCGGAGTTCCAGCGCCTGACATCACGGTCGCGACCCCGACCGGCCCCGCCATTGCGACCCAGCCCGCGCCGCTGACTCCGGTGCTGCCACCGGTGGATGGCGGCACGCCTGCGGTCCCGCCGGTTCCGTCCCAGCAGTGGACTGTGGCCCCGGCCATGACCATTGATCCCACCAAGCTCTACTTTGCCACCTTCAAGACGGCCAAGGGCGATATCAAGGTTGAACTGTTCGCCAAGACCGCGCCCATCACGGTCAACAACTTCGTCTTTCTGTCCAAAGAGGGCTTCTACGATGACACCACCTTCCATCGTGTGATCGCGGACTTCATGGCGCAGGGCGGCGATCCCACCGGCGCCGGCACCGGTGGCCCCGGCTATCAATTCGAAGACGAGATTGACATCTCCAAGCAGTTCGATGAGGCCGGCTATCTGGCCATGGCCAACGCCGGCCCCAACACCAACGGCAGCCAGTTCTTCATCACCACCGCGGCAACCCCCTGGCTCAACGGCGCGCACACGATCTTCGGCAAGGTCGTCGAAGGCATGGATGTGGTCAAATCGCTCACGCTGCGCGACCCGCAGCAGGATGCCGCCACCCCGGGCGATGCCCTGGTGACCGTGGAGATCAGCGAGGGCGCGGTCAGCCTGCTGCCGCCGCCCACCGCCACCCCCACGCCCTACCCACCGGTCATGGAGAACGGGCGCCCGTTAGCCAAGAAGGCCGTGGCCGACCGCGAGAAGCTGTACAACTCAGCGCCCGCCCTGCTGATTGACAAGGCCAAGAAGTACAGCGCCACCATCAAGACCTCCAAGGGCGACATCGAGGTTGAACTGTTTGCCGACAGCGCCCCGCAGAGCGTCAACAGCTTCGTGCTGCTGTCCAAACTGGGCTACTACGACGAATTCCCGATCAACTTCACGCAGCCGGGCGCGTTCGTGCTCACCGGTTCGCCGGCCGGCCAACCGGCCAGTGATGTGGGCTACACCCTCCCGCTGGAGGCATCCACCACGGTCACGCACACCCTGGGTGTCATGGGTCTTTACTACCTGGCTGACAAGAAAGGCTCAAGCGGCAGTCAGTTCTACTTTGCCCTGGGCGACCTGCCGGAGTATGACGGTCAGTTCAGCGTGATGGGTAGGATCACCAAAGGCACCGATGTCGCGATCGCGCTGACGATGGAAGACAAGATCGTCATGATCGAGATTACTGAGAAGTAAAGGATCGCAACCAAAGAAACCCGGTTTCTCCCAGGAACCGGGTTTCTTTCAAGAATTGGGGAGTCACTATGACAGCCGGCAACCAGCCTCCGCACGGCGATGCGGCTGCGGCGCCCTCGCGTTGGCGACGCTGGACGCCGCGCGTGCTGGCGCTGCTGCTGGCTCTGGCAATCAGCATCACCATCTTCGCCCTGCGTGATCGCATCGCACAGATCGGCGCCTATGGCTACCCCGGTGTCTTCCTCATCAGTGTGCTCGCCAGCGCCACCATCGTCCTCCCGGCGCCTAGTCTGGCCGTTGTCTTTGCCCTCGGCAGTTCACTCAATCCTGTGCTGGTCGGCCTCGCGGCCGGGTTGGGCGAGGCGCTGGGCGAGTTGGTCGGCTACCTGGCCGGCTACAGCGGCAGCGCCGTCATCGAGGACCGCGCACGCTATGCCCAATTGGAGCGCCTGGAGCGTCGCTATGGCGTATGGGTCATCTTCATACTCTCGGTGATCCCCAATCCGTTTTTCGACCTGGCGGGCATCGCCGCAGGTATGTTGAAGTTTTCAGTTCTACGTTTCTTCATCGCCTGCTGGCTGGGCAAGACGATCAAGACCATCCTGGTGGCCCTGGCCGGCGCCGGCGCCTGGGGCGCTGTCACCCAGTGGCTGCGCTGAAAGTGGGAACTGCTGGGGTGCTTGACCAGGTGGTGCGACGGTGCTAAAATGGCCGCACTGTGGCCGCAGAAGGCCTTTTGCCCCTGGTTTGTGGTCAGAATGTCACCCTGGCCGGCGCCCAAGCGCGCACAATAGGGTTCAATCTGTGCTGCAACGGCAAACGTGGCAATTAATCTGTTCGATTAGGAAGAAGGACGTATGACGAGCGAAGCGCCCGATTTCTCATTTTCTTCATTTTCTTCATTTCCCTCATTTCCCTCTTCATTACCCAAGACCTACGATTTCAAGGCCACCGAAGAACGCCTCTATGCCTGGTGGGAGAGCAGCGGCTGGTTCAAGCCTGAAAACGCGCCCCAGCCCGACGGCGAACCGTTTGTGATTTCAATTCCACCACCCAATGTGACCGGTGAACTGCACCAGGGCCATGCCCTCTTTGTCACCCTGGAAGACCTGATGATCCGCTATGCCCGCATGTCTGGCAAGGCGGCCTTGTGGGTCCCTGGCACCGACCATGCCGGTATTGCCACCCAATTGCAGGTGGAGCGCAAACTGCGCAGCGAAGGCACGAGTCGTCAGGAAATCGGCCGCCAGCGCTTCGTGCAGGCCTGTTGGGACTGGAAAGCCAAATACCACGGTCGCATCACCGGTCAACTGCGCCGCCTGGGCGCCAGTTGCGACTGGGAACGTGAACGCTTCACCATGGATGAGGGACTCAACGCGGCCGTGCGCGAAGCCTTCGTCCGCCTCTACCGCATGGGCCTGATCTACCAGGCCGAATACCTGGTCAACTGGTCGCCGGGCTTGCAGACCGCGGTGTCAGATGTCGAGGTGGAGTACAGCGAAGAACAGGGTACGCTCTACTACTTCAAGTACCCTATTGCCGACGCGCACCTGGACGACGGCCCTGGCATCGGTTACATCCCCGTCGCCACCACGCGGCCGGAGACTATTTTGGGCGACAGCGCGGTGGCCGTGCATCCAGAGGATGAACGTTACCGCCACCTGATCGGCGCCACCTGCCTGGTGCCCATGCTCAAGCGCACCATCCCCGTGATTCATGACACCTACGTGGATCGCGAATTCGGCACCGGCGCGCTCAAGATCACTCCCGGCCATGATGTGAACGACTTCAGCATCGGCCAACGCCACGGCTTGCAGATCATCAATGTCATGAACAGGGATGCGACCCTCAACGAGAATGGCGGCCCTTATGCCGGCCTGGACCGGTTCGAGTGCCGCAAACGCCTGTGGGCCGACATGCAAGCCGCGGGGCTGACGATCAAGGCCGAACCCTACACCATGCAGGTGCCCCGCTCGCAGCGCGGCGGTGAGGTGATCGAGCCGCTGGTCAGCAAACAGTGGTTTGTCAACACCAGGGCCATGGCCGAGTTGAGCCTGGCCGCGGTGCGCAGCGGCCGCATCCAGATTGTGCCGGAGCGCTTCAACAAGGTCTTCTACCACTGGATGGAGAACCTGCGCCCCTGGTGCATCAGCCGCCAGCTTTGGTGGGGGCATCGCATTCCCATCTGGTATGGCCCGGACGGGCAGCCATTCTGTGCGCGTGATGCGCAGGGCGCGGCCGCGCTCGCCCGTCGCCACTACGGCTACCCGGTTGACCTGACGCAGGACGAGGATGTGCTCGACACCTGGTTCAGCTCCGGCCTGTGGCCCTTCAGCACCCTGGGCTGGCCCGCGGACACCGATGACCTGCGCCGTTTCTATCCCACCGCGGTGCTGGAGACCGGGTATGACATCCTGTTCTTCTGGGTGGCGCGCATGATGATGATGGGCCTGCTGTTGACCAACGAAGTGCCCTTCACCACGGTCTATCTGCACGGCTTGGTGCGCGATGAGATCGGCCGCAAAATGTCCAAGACCTTCGGCAACGTGATTGATCCCATCGAAGTGATGGATGAGATGGGCACCGACGCCTTGCGCTTCACCCTGCTGACCGCCTCCTCGCCCGGCAACGACATGAACCTGAGCATCGAGCGCGTGCGTGGCAACCGCAACTTTGCCAACAAGATCTGGAACGCGGCCCGCTTTGTGCTCAGTAACCTGGAACGCCTTCCCGCCAGCGCGCTGTCCGTCGCGCCGCAAACCACGCTGGCGCAGCGCTGGATTCGTGGCCGCCTGCAGATGGTGGTTGCCGAGGCAACGCGCCTTTTTGAATCGTACCAATATGGCGAGGCCGGGCGTCAGGCCTACGATTTCCTGTGGGGCGACTACTGCGACTGGTACATCGAGATCGCCAAGAATGAACTGAACGATCCCGCGACCGCGCTCAGCGCCGGGCGCACCCTGCTGGATGTGCTGGAAAACGCCCTGCGCCTGCTGCACCCCTTCATTCCCTTCGTCACCGAGGAGATTTGGCAGCATCTGCGCACCTTCAGCCTGCAGCAACCGGCCTTTGGGCTGACGGCCTGGCCTCCTGCGCTGATCGTGCAGGCGTGGCCGCAGGCCGACCCGGCGCAGATGGATGCCGCGGCCGCCGATCACTTTGCGCACTTGCAAGAGGTGGTGCGCGCCATCCGCAACGCGCGGGCCGAGGCCGGGGTGGAGCCGGGCCGGCGCGTCACCGCGCTCCTGGCCGCCGGCGAGTTCAACGAACTGTTCAGCGCGCAGCGCGACGTGTTAGTCAACCTGGCGCGCTTGCAGGCCGACACGTTGGTGATTGCGCCCACTCTACCCGTCCCCGCGCAGGCCGTCACCCTGGTGGCCGGCGGCATCACCTGCTACCTGCCGTTGGCGGGCCTGGTTGACCTGGGCGCCGAACGGGCGCGCCTGCAGGCGGAGTTGGAACAGGTGATGGTCAATGTCGAGCGTGTGGAGCGTACCCTGGCGAACAGCGGCTTTGTCAGCCGCGCCCCGGCCGACGTGGTGGCGCGTGAGCGCGCCCGCCTGGCCGAATTACAGCAGCAGCAGGCCAGCCTCACCGCCCGCCTCGCAGCCTGGGCCTCGTAGGTCCGGCCTCCTGGCCGGACGACGTGGTCAGAGCGGAACGATGAAACCAGACGAAAAACGTAACTGCTCACCCTGCAGGCAGATTTGGACAGGATGAACAGGATGTACAGGATTCTTGCTCTGTGGTGTGCAAAACTATCGGCACGAGAGCTCGAATATCCTGTCAATCCTGTGAATCCTGTCTGAATTCCAGGCAGACCCAGCAGTTACCGAAAAACACGAAGGGTCAGGTGTATCGAAGTTGGGTGTCATCGTCCAGGTGAAGGCGGCTGGCGTCGCGGGCGCTCAGCACATCAAAACCACGCTGGCGAAGGTTTTCAACGATGCTGGCCGACACATCTTCGTCGAAGTAAAGACGCAAGTAAAGCGCCTGCAACTCCGGGTCGCTGCGCTCAGTCATCGGCTGGCATCCGGTTCAACGCAATCGCACGCTCGATCTCGCTCCGGTGGTCGTCATAGTAACCTAGCGCGTCGAAGACCTGCGCCAAACGCAGGTGCGGCAGCTTGCGGGCGATTTCTTCTGGCGCATCACCGAATTTCCAGTACTCGACGATCGCACGTACAGGCGTGCGCGTCCCTTCGATGATCGGCTCACCGCTCAGGATGTTCTCCACTCGCGTCACATACGGATGGTCAACAGAGGTCGCAGGCGTCGTCGGCCGCCACTGCGATGACACCAGGTTGCGCAGTTGGCGCAACTCG
Organism: Candidatus Amarolinea dominans; assembly: GCF_016704685.1. NCBI lineage: Bacteria > Bacillati > Chloroflexota > Caldilineae > Caldilineales > Candidatus Amarolineaceae > Candidatus Amarolinea > Candidatus Amarolinea dominans. Next base: position 38,248 of record NZ_JADIZS010000023.1, on the reverse strand, counting down.
TTTTCCAGGGCACCCAGACGACCCACGACCGACTGAACATCGGCGACTAGTTCAGACATGGCAAAGCTCCCGCGCATCGAATTCGGGAGTTGTTCCAGCAAGATCAACTCCGTTCGATTGGATTCTAGCACAAGCAACTAACTCAAGCAAGGAGGGAACCCATACGGAAACAGCCCTCACAGGTTAGTCGAAACCTGTGAGGGCTGTTACGGGTGTTAGAACAGACCCACCACGCGGCCCTGTTCGTCCAGGTCCACGTTCATGAATGCGGGCTTGGAGGGCAAACCGGGCATGGTGCGCATCTCGCCGCACAGTGGATAGATGAAGCCGGCGCCGACAGAGGCGCGCACTTCGCGGATCGGCAGGGTGTAATCCTTCGGCACGCCCTTCCAGGTCGGCTCGTGCGACAACGACAGGTGCGTCTTGGCCATGCAGATCGGCAGATTGCCGAAGCCGGCCTCTTCGTAGGCTTTCAACTGCTGCTCAGCCTTTGGTTCATAGGCCACGTCCTGCGCACCGTAGACTTTGGTCGCAATCGTTTCGATCTTCTGCTTGAGCGTCATCTCCAATGGATAGAGGAAGCGGAAGTCCTCCGGATTGGAATGGTTGCACGCTTCGATGACTGCCTGCGCCAGTTCTTGCGCGCCTTCGCCACCTTCGGCCCAGTGATTGCTCATGACCGCGGCGACCGCGCCGGCCTCCTGCGCAGTCCGCTCGACCATCTCGACCTCCGCGGCCGTGTCATAGGTGAAGCGATTGACCGCCACCACCACCGGTACGCCGTACAGCCGCGCAATTTCGATGCAGCGCTGCATATTAGCCACGCCCTTCGTCAGCAGCGGCAGGTTCTCGTCGGTGTAGGCCTTGTCCAGCGGGCGTCCGGCCACCACCTTTGGCCCGCCGCCATGCATCTTCAGCGCGCGGATGGTGGCGACCAGCACGACGCAGGTGGGACGCAGGCCGGAGGTGCGGCACTTGATGTCCATGAACTTCTCCATGCCGATGTCCGCGCCGAAGCCTGACTCTGTGATCACATAATCGCCCAGCTTGAGCGCAATCTGGTCGGCCAGGATGGAGGAATTGCCGTGCGCAATGTTGGCGAATGGCCCGGCATGGACAAAGGCCGGTTGTCCTTCCAGCGTCTGCATCAGGTTGGGCATGATGGCGTCCTTCATGATGACGGCCATCGCGCCGGCCACGCCCAATTCTTCCGCGGTGACCGGCTTGCCTTGCTTGCTGTAGCCGATGACCATGCGCCCCAGGCGCTGGCGCATGTCCTTGAGGCTGGTGGTGAGGGCCAAAATCGCCATGACCTCCGACGCCACCGCAATGTCGAAGCCGGTCTGGCGCGGGCGTCCGTCAGCCTTGTCGCCCAAGCCGATGATCACGTCACGCAGCGCCCGGTCGTTGACGTCCAGGACGCGCTGCCAGGTGACGGCGTAGGGGTCAATCGCCAGGCGTCGCAGCCCCATGCCCGCCAGCTTGGCATCATCGTAGTTATCTTCGTGCAGGATGCGTGCATCAATGGCCGCGGCCATCAGGTTGTTGGCCGCGGTGACCGCATGAATGTCACCGGTCAGGTGCAGGTTGAAATCTTCCATCGGCACAATCTGCGAGTAGCCGCCGCCCGCGGCGCCGCCCTTGATGCCGAAGGTTGGGCCCATCGAAGGTTGGCGGATGCAGGTAATGGCGCGCTGGCCCAACAGGCCGAGCGCCTGCGTCAGACCGACGGTGGTGGTGGTTTTGCCCTCGCCCAGCGGCGTGGGCGTAATGGCGGTCACATCCACATATTTGCCGTTGGGGCGATTCTTGAAGCGTGGATCGTCGAGGACGCTGAGATGAACTTTGGCTTTATACTTTCCGTACAGATCAATATCATCAATCGTCAAGCCCAGCGATTCGGCAATATCGAGAATGGGCAGCATGGTGGCCGACTGCGCAATCTCAAGATCGCTCGGCACCGGTTTTACTTTTCGAACTGGCATTCTGTCCCTCCGTGGACGCTCGCGTCGTTGCGTTGTGATGTGCGAAAAGGTTGTCTTGTCAGCCTACGGCTTCTGCATGACACGTCTCCTGCACAGGTCATCATACGACATGGGGGGAATTGTCTGCCATGACCTACATCAGTCAGCGCCGCAACCGCGCCCCCCGCTTATCAAGCAAGGAGAGCAGGGTCGGGCTGATGCGCTCCAGTGGAAGCACGAAATCGGCCGCGCCCAATTCTACCGCAACTTTCGGCATACCAAAAACAACGGCGCTGGCTTCGTTCTGGGCAATCGTCGGCGCACCTTGCTCGTGCAAGTGGGCCAGGCCGATCGCGCCGTCATCGCCCATCCCGGTCAGGAGAACGCCGATCGCCTCGCTGCCATACACGCGAGCCGCTGAGTCGAAGAGCCGGGTGACAGAGGGGCGCACGTGGCTGACCAGCGGCCCGCGGTTGAGGCCCATGACATCACGGGCCGCAAATTCCAGGTGCTGGTCGTCAGGCGCAAAGTAGATTTCGCCTGGCCGCACGCGCTGATTGTGCGTGGCAAGCACAATCGGCAGGTGACTCTCCTGGCGCAGCCAGGATACCAGGCCCTCGGTGAAGCCGATCGTCATGTGTTGCACCACGACGACGGGCGCCGGCAGACTGGACGGCAGCATCTTGAAGAGGGTGTTGAGAGCGGCTGGCCCGCCGGTCGAAGCGCCAATGACGATCACCGCTACACCGGGGTGAGCGCCAGGCGCGATGGGCTGACCGTTGTGCTGCACAGGTGCGGTTCCAGATGATGGCAACACGGAGCGACGCCGCACCACTTTGACCCCGGCCATCAGCTTGACCGTGTCAATGAGGCGGCTGCGCATAGGTTCGAATTCATGGTACGCTTGCCCCACGGGCTTCGCGATCACGTCCAGCGCGCCGGCCTTGATGGCATTGAATGTGGTGTTGAGTTCCACCGAATCTACGTGACTGGTGACGACGACAATCGGCGTTGGATTTTCTGCCATGATGCGCCGCGTGGCTTCGAAGCCGTTCATGACAGGCATCAGAATGTCCATCGTGATCACGTCTGGTTTGAGCAGGGCGGTCTGTGCGGCTGCTTCGACGCCGTTGCTGGCCATGCCGACCACGAGCATCTCAGGATCGCTCTCGAAAATGGCTTTCAGGAGCGTGCGGATCGTCGCAGAGTCGTCAACAATTAAAATCCTGATCATCGGTGTTTGCCTGCTCAAAGCAGCCGTCGAATGGCTGCCAACAGGCTCTCCTCATTGAAAGCACTCTTGATGAAATACGCATCGGCGCCCGCCTGGATACCGCGCTCACGATCCTCGCGTGAATCGAGCGATGTAATCAGGATGGCCGGTAGATGTTTGAACCGCTCGTCCTGACGCACGCGCGTCACCAACTCGAAGCCGTCCATGCGTGGCATGTTGATGTCAGACACCAACAGGTCGGCATGCTCACTCTGCAGCAGCGTCCATGCTTCCATCCCATCGGCCGCCACGCGTACCCGATAGCCCGCCGCTTCCAGGATATTCTTTTCCAAAGTACGCGTGGTGAACGAATCATCGGCCACGACGATCAGCGGCGCCTCTGGCCGCGGGTTGACCTGGGACGCACGCCCGGTCGCGCCCGGGGTCGGCGCCGGCGCCGTGGCGCGTATGCCGTCGCGTACCAGGTCGGTCACATTCAGCACGACGACGATTTCTCCGGTGCCAAGAATGGTTACGCCAGCCACATGGCGCACGCGCAGCAGCGGTTTGGGCAGGCTCTTGGTCACAACCTCTTGTACACCCATCAGGCTGTCAACTTGAAACCCCAGGCGGCGCTCGGCAATCCCCAGGACGATAATGGCCAGGCGCCGCGGCGCGCCGTTGCTGGGCGTTGCGGCTGCGCCTGGCAGACCGAGGATGTCTGCCAGGTGGTGCAAGGCCAGCGGCCGCCCATCTACCACCAGGGCCTGGCGCCCCGCCACCTGCGCAATCTGATCGCTGGCACTGCGCACGACGCGCGCAACATTGGCGACGGGGATGGCAAACGTCTGCTCACGGCATTGCACCAACAGGCACAGGGTCGTCGCCAGGGTCAGCGGCAGTTGCAGCTCGAAGCATGTCCCGGCGCCCATCTGACTCTCTACCTCCACCATGCCACCGAGGCGCTCCACATTTTCCCGCACCACATCCAGCCCCACGCCCCGCCCTGACAGGTCGCTGACGCGGGTGGTGGTGGAGAAGCCAGAACGAAAGATGAGCGCCAGGGCCTCGCGATCATCCAGGGCGGCTGCTTCGTCGGCGGTCATCAGGCCGTGGCGCACAGCACCGCCGCGTACGGCCGCCAGGTCAATCCCGCGACCGTCATCGGCGACAGAAATCACGAGCCTGTTCCCGCGCTGGGCAGCCACCATGCGAATCACGCCTTCCACCGGCTTACCGGCCGCCTGGCGCTGCTCTGGCCGTTCGAGGCCATGGTCTATGGCGTTGCGCAGCAGGTGGGTCAGCGGGTCTTTGATCTGCTCGAGCACGGAGCGATCCACTTCGGTGTCAGCGCCTTCGATCACCAGCGTGACCTGTTTCTGCATCGCGCGGGCCAGGTCTCGCACCATGCGCGGGAACAGGCTGAGAACCGCCTCAACCGGCAACATGCGCGTGCGGCGCACATCCTCCTCCAGGCTGTCCACCACTTGGGTCATGCGGCGATTGTCAGCCTGCAAGCGCCGGCGCACGTCGCGCAGGCCGGAAGCGGTGCGGTGCAGATGCGCCTCCTGCCGCTCCAGATAGGCATTGACGCGCGTGGCTGCCTGTGTGGTGATCTGCTGAGCCTCTCCTTCTTCGTGCAGGCATCTACGCACAGCGGCCATGATTTGGGACCGCTGCTTGCGCCAGTCATTCTCCCAGACCTCGATCTCCTGCAGGACTTGCGTCAGCTCGGCCAGCCGCTGTTCCGTGCCGAGGCGCGCCGCCTGCAACTCGCCCACTTCGTTCAACAGGGTGTCGAGCTTGGAGACGGCCACGCGCACGGTGTCATCACGTATGACACTACCGGCGGCTACTTCGGCGGCTGGCGCAATGACTGGCGGGTTCGTTTCCGGTGCTGCGCTGGAGGGTGCGGCCGGTTCGAGCAACGGCCCAGGCGTCCCTACCCCCGCTGAGCGTGCGACCGGCGCCGGCTGCAGCGCCAGCGTCTCGATGCGCGTGAACAGGTCCATCAGGTTGACAGGCGCAGGCGTGCCATTGACGACCTCATCCAACAACAAGCCCGCCGCGTCGAGCGCCTGGTAGCTCAGGTCGAACAGCGTGGGAGTCGGTTGCACATCCCGATTCTTGACCCGGCCAAACAGCGTTTCCAGGTGATGGGCCAGCGTGCCGATGCGTTCCTGGCTGACGGCTTGCGCCGCGCCTTTGAGGCTGTGCGCGGCGCGAAAGATGTCTGCCCAGGTCTGGGCGTCCGCGGCGGGGTCCTGGCGACGCTCCACAACCAACAGGAGACGAACGATAGTCTGCAGATGCTCGCGCGCCTCCTGGGTAAAGGTGGCAAGTAACTGCTGCATGAAATCGGCGGGCAGCGGCATGGGCGTTTTCCTCTCGCGTGTCCTGGATCAGCGGGGAACCTTCGATGGCTCACCCGTGTGCCTGCAAATCAACGTGGCCCAGGCGCCCTCACCCCGGTGGGATTTGGTGAGGGCCTGGTGCATTCCCCGGCCTGGCAGGCGCCTGCGCAGGCGGGTGCGCTCAACCGGCGCTGACCTGAAAGCGGCTGGTCATTGACTGTAACTGGCGGGCCAGACTGGTCAATCCTTCGGCTGCAGCCTGCGATTGGCGCGCGCCTGCCACTGATTGCATGGTTGCCTGGTTGATTTCCTTCATGGCCTGGGCAATCTGATCCATGGCCGCGCTCTGCTGATGTGCGGATGCGGCGATCTGCTGCGCGGCCTGCGCCGCGTTGCGAATGTTGTCGGCCAACTGCCCGATCACCTCGCCGGCGCGTTGAGCCAACGTCATGCCGCTTTCCACCCCGCGCGTGCCCTGCTCCGTAGCCATCACCGCCGCGTTGGTGGCTTTCTGAATGTCTCCCAAAATGATGCGCACTTTGGCCGTCGCCTGTTTCGACTGATCGGCCAGGTTCCGCACTTCCGTCGCCACCACGGCAAAGCCCTTGCCCTGTTCGCCCGCCTTGGCCGCTTCGATGGCCGCGTTCAGCGCCAGGATGTTGGATTGATCGGCCAGGTCATTGACGGTTGCGGTGATTTCGCCAATCTGTTGGGTCTGCTCGGACAGGGCCAGAATGTCCTGGGCGATGGTCTCGACCCGCGCTTTGATCTCCAACATGCCCTTCAGAATTGCGGCCACGGCCGCGCTGCCATCTTGCCCGACATGCACCGACATCTGCGCCAGGGCTGCGACATCTTCGGCGCGCTGCGCCGTCTGCTCTGCGGTGGCGCGCACCTCGTTGACGGTTGCGCCCGTTTGGTTGACCGCGGCCATCTGCTCATTGGCGCTGGCGGTGTGCTGGCTGACCGACGCCAGGATCTCGGTGCTGGCCGCCCCCATGCTGTGTGCGCCCGCGCCCACCTGGCTGGACATCTCCGCCAGGTTGCCCGCCATGTCATTGAGGGTGGCTGCCAGGACGCCCAACTCATCACTGCCGGCGACTTTCAGCCGGGCGGTCAGGTCGCCCTGCGCCACTCGACGCGCAAACTGTACGGAGGCGTCGAGGGCATGGACAATCGAGCGCGCAATTAGTACACCCGCGATCATGCCGAGTAGGATGGCTATGCTCACAACGATCACGGTCGTGTTCATCGAGCGGTGCGCCAGGTCGTCGGTCATCTGTTGCCCTTCGTCAATCTGCACCCAACCGGCATCCTGTACCTCACGCACCCGCAACTGCACCTCCTCGGCTGCGCTATCCAAACTGCCGAGCAGCGTGGTCAACTTGTCGCTGTTTGTGGCAAGCTCTCGAACCATGCGACGATAGTCTTCAGTGACTGAACGGAGGCGCGTCACCTGCTGGCGGTCCGCGGCCGAAGTCGCGCCTTCCTCCAGGCTATCGTATAACTTACCCAGGCTGATGATGGCGTCCTCTACTGCCGCCAGGTCGGCCGCATTGCGCGAATTGACATACTGCAGGGCGCGCACGCGCATGTCGGTGATGGTTTGCCAGACATCACCGATGATCGTGAGCGTCTCTTTCGAATTGGATCCGGTACCGGCCACCACCCCATCGAAGAAGGTGATGGTTTCATCCACCAGGCTGTCGGCCAATTCGACCATGCCGGCTCGCGCCTTCTCGGCTGCAGTCACGGTTGCGAGGGTGTCGTCATACAAACCCTGATATTCGTTCAGCGATTCGCGCGCGGCCGTGACGGGCTTGTTCAGGTCATGGTCATCATAGGTTTGCACCAGGGTGTCTACGCTGTTCAGCGCCGCAAGAGCCTGATCAAGATTGTCCTTGACCGCGCTTGATGCCGCTGCCTGGTCGAGAGACGCGTCATGCAGCGAGAGGAGATAGTTCTTCGTCTCCACAAGGGAGCGCAGCGTGCTGCGCTCAACGACGGTGGCCTGTTTGACCGTTGGTATCCGCCGGACTGCCAGATCATCAATGACCTTGTTGATTTCTTCCACGCTGAAATAGCTGGTGAGGCCAACCAGACTACCAACCCCTATCGCCAGGCCGAGGAACGCAGTCACCAGTTTGACCATCAATTTGGTGTTCTTGTACCAGGAAAACATGACTATCTCCTCCCTCTTGTCCTTATCTTGTCCTTATCGTTCGCGCCGGCCATGTTCTCTGCCGGTCGCGGTTTTGACACTCACTGACTGAAGGCTTCCTGCACGACCAGGCGTGGGTCGCGCAGGAGTTTGTCCACATCCAACACGGTCAACATGTCCGCGGTGATTCCGATCAACACGCCTGGCTGGCCGGAGGAGGGTTCGACTAACGGGGCGCTAAGATCGGCCAGGCTCACCTGGCGCACCTGCGGCACATCGTCTACGACAAACCCGATCTCCAGGTCAGCGCCTTCGCCGGTGCCGGCCACAAGCACCAGGCGGCGCGCGGCCGCGGCCTGTACCGGCCGGTCAAGCGCCAGGTAGCGGCACAGGTCCAGCACGGGGTAGAGGCGACCACGCAGGTTGGTCAGGCCGAGCCACATGGGGGGCACGCCCGGCAATCGTGTGATCGGGCCAGCCGGTTGAATCTCGACAACGGCGCGAATGTCAACACCGTAACGCTCCGTACCGAGCGTCAACACGACCAGGCTCATCACATCATCCGCGGACGCGGTCGGCGGCGGTTGGGCCAGCGCACGCGCGCGCGCCTCCAGAATCTCCTGCGTGTGGGGATCGAAGATGTCTTGCTGGCTTTTCATATGCTCTTCCCGCTCTTCCTGCTCTTCAGGCTGGCGAGACTGACGTACGTTATGCTTCTGCATGTTTCTGCTGCCTTTCGTGGCTACGCTTGCGTCAGTTGACAGATCAGCTCAGCCTGGGATGTCATCATCTCACGCAAGCGGCCGACGGTCAAGCCGTCGCCTTCTGGCACGATCTCATGACCTGCACGGGTGCGTGCCCACTGCGCCACGAGATCAAGCTCTTTGGCTGCGCGTGGCGCCTGGCCGAGACGTACACACAGGTTGGCCAGGGCAAAATGCCCCAGTACGAACTCCGGGTCGGCGAAAACGCAGCGCCGTAGAGCGGCCAGGGCTGCGTCCAGGCGGCCATCCGCTTGCAGGACCAAGCCGTGCAAGTAGTGTCCCGGGGCAGACAGCGGCGCCTGCTGTAACACCAGGCGTAGCCATGAGTCGGCCAATACGATCTGGCCCTGGTCCGCGTACCATTTTGCAATGGCGAAGGCGGTCTGATGATCTTTCGAGCCGGCGCTGGCATGCGCCTCCAGCAACCGCAGCAGGTCGCGGTTGGTCGCGGTCGCGTCGGCTGCGCCCTGCGGCGCAGCTCGGGCCGGCGCACGCGGGGTTGGATCGCGTCGCGCGGCAGCCGGCGCTGACTCCGCGCCGGGATGGTTCGCTGACCGCGGCAGCGCGATCGGCGCCCTGGGCGACGTGACCGGGGACGATCGGGCCACACTCACGGGCTTGGCCGGCCTTCGATACACCACCGTGTCTGGGAAGTTGTGGGTCTGAAATTGTTGAAAAACGGTCTGGTTCGGTTCCGAATGACCGACCATCAGCCAACCCTCTGGCGTCAGGCTGTCATGCAGGCGCTCTACCACGGCACGCATGGCGGATGCCTCGAAATAGATCAAAACGTTACGACAGAGAATCAAATCCATATCCTGGAAGTCAGACCAGGCGGTTTGATCGGCCAGGTTCAGGTGGCGCAACGTGACCATGTCGCGCACGGCGGGCGCAATTTCCCATTGCCGCCCTTGTCGCGTGAAGTAGGTCTGTTGCATACCCGCCGGAACCTCGCGGAAGGACCAGTCGCCGTAAAGCCCGTGCGCGGCTTTGTGCAAAGCGTCGCGGTTGATGTCCGTGGCCAGGATGAGGACATCCCAATTTGGCAAGTCAGGTAGCAGCCGGCGCACGAGAATGGCCAGGGAATAGGCCTCTTCGCCGCTGGCGCAGCCTGCGCTCCACAAACGCAGACGCCGGCGCGACTGCTGGCGGGTAATCAGTTCCGGCAAGATGACGCTCTCCAGCGCGGCAAACTGTGGGCGATTGCGGAAGAAATGGGTTTCACCCACGGTGAGCTGCCTGACCAACAGATCGAGCACGGTCGGCCCCCGTAGGACATCGTTGAGCGCCGTGAACAGGTCGTCCGTCGCTGTGATGCTTAGGGAGCGCATGGCGAGTGCCGCTGCTGCTTCCAGGTCAGGCCGGCGCGGGGCCGGAAATTCCAGACCAGCCTGGGTTTGCATCACGTGGCGCAAGCGGTTGAATTCGGGATCGGTCAGGGTTCTCATCGGGCTGCCTCCAGGGCGAGGGGCAAATCTAACGCGTGGGTCAACAGGAGCCGTTCGAGGTCGAGCAGGGCCACCAGGCGCTCGCGCACTCGTGCGATGGTTGCCACCACCTGCGCCTGTCCCGTTAGCGTATCAGGAGCACGGACAGCCGCGACCGGCAGTGAGATCACTTCACGTACCACGTCGGCGATCAGGCCGGCCATGCGTTCGCCGGTCGTCACGACCATGATCGGTGTATTCAAGTCTGGCTGCGGCCGCGGCGCACCGAGCCGTGTGCGCAGGTCCATCACGGGGATGACCTGGCCGCGGAAGTTGAGCATGCCGGCCAGCCACGGCGGCGTGTCTGGCAGCGGGGCGATCGCCACCATGCGCAGCACCTCGATCACCTGCTCGACCCGCAGGGCATAGGCGCGCTGACCGACTTCGAACACGACGAGTTGAACTGCTGCGTCCTGGTTGTGCATGGCGTCAGGCCTCATGGGCCAGGGGAAGGCGAACGATGAACTGAGTGCCGTGACCGGCAATCCCATCCGACTCGGCCGTGACGGTGCCGCCGTGTGCTTCGGCAATTTCCTTGACGATCAGCAGTCCCAGGCCGGTGCCGCGTATGCCGCGCACAGCCTGCCCTGGCACCCGATGATACTTGGTGAAGAGTGACCCCACTTGGGTGGGCGGGATACCGTTGCCGTCATCAGAGACACGAAAGACGGCCATGTCGTTTTCCATCCGCAACTGCACGCCAAGATGACCCCCTTCTGGCGTGTACTTGATGGCGTTCGAGATCAGATTGTCCAGCACCTGCTTCAAGCGTTCGGCATCGGCGAAGGCGACGATCGGTTTTTCGGGCAGATCAAAGGTCAGCGTCTGATGGCGTGCGTTGGCCTGAATGGAGGTCAGGCGGGCGCTTTCTTCGACGATGGCGCACAGATTGGTCTCGCTGCGATCCAGGCGCAGGTACCCGGCATCAATCTTGGCAAAATCGAGATAGTCGTTGATCAGGGATAGCAGTTTTTGGCTGGCACCCTGGGCCAATTCGATCAGTTCGCGCTGGTCCGCGTTGAGTGGGCCGGTGGATTCCTCTGTCAGCAGTTGCAGTGACAACCAGACAGCGCTGGTCGGGTTGCGCAGGTCGTGCGTCACCATCGAGTAGAAGTCAGCCTTGACCTCTTGCAACTGTTTCTGTGCCACCAGGCCGGCCCGGTGTTCGAGCGCCTGCTCCAGGGCATAGAAGAACTCGGTAAAGTCACCACCGAACGACAAATCCTGCTTCTCGATGTAGCCGTCGGCCCCACGGCTCACCGCGGTGGTCGCCGATTTGATGCCGCCCATGCCGGTGAGCATGACCACCGCGGTCTCCCCATCGCGCTCACGCAGGCCGCGCAACACCTGGATGCCATCCACATCAGGCAACAGCAGGTCCAGGAGCACCAGGTCATACTTGCCCTTCGCCAACATTTCCAGCGCCTCACGGCCGCTGCCGGCTTCCTCTACTTGAGCGCCGTGCAGGCTCAGCAGGCCATGTAGAAAAGTTCGAATCGTGGGCGAATCATCCACCGTCAGTACACGCTTGTTGCTAAACATCCGTTCACCTACTCCTTGGCTGTCACGAACTTGAAATGGGAACAACGATGGATGGGGTGAGACCCTGTTGTGACTGACCTCATATTCTACGTAAGAATTATCTGGCCCTAGCTTAGCCGCGGTCAGAGGTGCAAACAATCATACCAAAAGCCTATTTTAGCGCGCAGTTTACAGGAAAATGACGCGTGACATTTGGGATTGCAGCCTTTGTCTGCCAATTTCGTCAACTTTGGCGCGCTGTGGTAAAATCGCCTCTCATGAAAGCCGAAATCGTCACCATTGGCACGGAACTGCTGCTCGGACAGATCGTTGACACCAATGCTGCTTACCTGGCACAGCAATTGGCGGCCATCGGCGTTGATCTCTTCTTCAAGACCACGGTCGGCGACAATATCCCGCGCATTGCCGGCATCCTTCAGCAGGCCAGCCAGCGCAGCGATCTGATCATCACCAGCGGCGGCCTGGGGCCGACCGTGGATGACATGACGCGTGAGGCCATTGCGCTGGCCACAGGCCGTGGTCTGGAATTTATGCCCGCGGCCTGGGACGAGATCAGCGCCATGTTTGCCCGCTGGGGGCGCCGGCCCGATGAGAACAATCGCCGGCAGGCGTTGTTGCCCGCCGGCAGCCTCAAGGTGACGAATCCAGTGGGCACAGCCCCCGCCTTCATCCTGGAAACAGGCGCTTGCACGATCATCAGCCTGCCCGGCGTACCCCGCGAGCTGAAGCACCTCATGGAATTTGCGGTCATTCCCTATCTGCGCCAACGCCTGGGCGATCAGGCGCCCATCATCAAGTCGCGTGTCCTGCGCACCTGCAGCATCGGCGAGAGTAATGTAGATACCCTCATCGGCGACCTGGAGACCCTGACCAACCCAACCGTCGGCCTGCTGGCCCATCCGGCTCAGACCGATATTCGCATCACGGCCAAGGCGACCAGTGCGGCTGAGGCTGACGCCATGATCGCGCCCATTGAGACCGAGATTCGCCAGCGCCTGGGCGTTTACATCTATGGCGTGGACGACGAATCGCTGGAAGAGGTGACGGCTCGCCTGCTGTTGCAACATAACCACACCCTGGCTCTCGTCGAAACGAACACAGCCGGCGCAGTGGCCGCCTGGCTGCGCGCCACGCCCTTTGCCGCGGCCTTGCACAGTGCCCTGGTTGCCGCAGACCTGCCGCATCTGCAAAGCGCTTTGCCCGCCCTGACTGCGGACGGCGCCTGGCCGTCGGCCGCCCTGGCCCTGGCCGCTGCCCAGGCCATGCAGGCCGCGTCGGGCGCCGATTTCACCCTGGCAATCATCGGCACCATGCAGGGGCACGAAACCATGTACAGCGATGAGCGCGGGGAGTCGTTCATCGCCCTGCTGCACCCGGAGGGCCGGCTGACGCGGCGCTTCCCCTTGGGCGGCGCCGGCGAGGTGACGCAGCGTTGGATCGGCAATCGCGCCCTTGATCTGTTGCGGCGGGTCATCCTGGGTCTTGCCACAGAAAGCGTCGGCTGACATGAGCACCATTGCTGTCACCCAAGCCGCGGCGCCCCTGGGCCTGGCCCTGCTGCGCCTGTTGGACGCTGACCCGGCGGTGACACGTATCGTCGCCCTGGACACGCAGCCGCCCAGCCTGCAATCGCCCAAGCTGAAGTTCTTCGAGGCCGACAGTCAAGGCCCGCTGCGCAGTGGTTTGGAAAAGTACAAGGTGACGCGTGGTTCATCTTGATCTGCTCTGCGCGGCGCCCACTGAAGCAGCCCTGCGCCGTCACAACGTGGGCGGCAGCGTCAGTTTTCTGACCGCGTGCCTGGCCGCACAAACCGTGGAGATGGCGATCCTCCTGTCCAGCACCCTGGTCTACGGCGGACAGCCTGGCGACCCGATCCCCGTGCGCGAAGACGCACCGCTGCGCCCGCACGCGCTGCCGTTCGCGCAGCATTGCCAGGAGATCGAGCGCCAGTGCCAGACCTATCGCGACCGCTACCCCCAGATGAAGATCAATGTGGCTCGCCTGGCCCCGGTGACGGGCGCACAGCCGGAGCATTTTGTCTGGCAGGGCTTGCGCACACCGGCGGCCGCCCTGGGGCAGATCAACCCGGCTTTGCAGTTCGTGCATGTGGAAGATGCCGCCCGCGCCCTGCATTCCCTCATCGGGAGCGATGCCAGCGACACCTACAACATCGCCGCGGACGACAGTATCTCCCTGCGCGAGGCCTGGCAGCAGTTGGGAACCAGGCCGCCCGGTTTGGGCGCGGCGCTGCTCCAACTGGCGCAGCGTCTGCCGACCGGGCAACTTGAGACCTGGCGCAGTGGGTGGCTGGCCCACAATGGCAAGTTCAAGCAAGCGTTCGACTTCACCTACCGGTACACATCGGCCCAGGCGCTGACAACCCTGGCGCCTACGGCCTAGTCAAGCGAGGTTTCATGCCGCCATCATCAGCATCACCCCATCCGCAGTCCCGTCAACCACAGCGCAGCGCGCGGCCGCCGGCCAAACGTGCAGCGGTCCCAGGCGCCAGGTCGCAAGCGGGCGCAACGCCTGCCCGCCGCCTGGGGCGTAACCTGCCGATTCCTCCGGCCTATCTGCAGCGCTTCGGCCTGGTCTTGGCGCCCCTCCTGGTGGTGATCGGTTTCCTGCTCGTGGTGGGCAGCGCCCGCGCCCTGCTTGACGCCGCCCCTGGCCGGACGGCGACCGGCGTCAGTGTGGATGATGTGGCGCCGCGTCAATTCTTGCACGCCACCGCGTACCTCACCAGCACCCAGAACATCTTGATCCTGGGATCGGACAAGCGCCCGGATGAGGCCATGTGGCGTACCGATGTCATCATGCTGGCGGCCATTGACCGCAGCAGCGGCCACGCGGCCGTCATCAGCCTGCCCAGGGATCTCTACGTTGACATTCCCGGCCACGGCAAAGGGCGCATCAATACGGCTGACTTCATCGGCAGCGGCCAGGGCCAGTCGCCACAGACCGGTATCCAGACGATGCAAGACATCATCGAGCGTGACTTTGGCGTTGAAATTGACAACTATGTGCGCATTGATTTCGATGGCTTCGAACAGATCATTGATGCGCTAGGCGGAATTGACGTAGAAGTTGACTGCCCCCTGCAGGACCCGTATCTGCAAGAGGCCATCGGTGTGGATCGCATCGAGGCGGGCAAGCAGCATATGGATGGCGACATGGCCCTGGCCTACGTGCGCACGCGACGACAGGGCGGTGATTTCGATCGCGCCCGCCGCCAGCAGCGCCTGCTGATGGCCGTGCGCAACCGCGCCGTCTCCGCGAACCTGATCACACGCCTGCCACAGTTGCTGCCCGCGGCTCTGAACACGGTTGAGACCGACATGAACCCGTTGGAGATGGCTTCGCTTGCACGCTGGCTGGTCAATATGGATCTGGCCAAGCTCAAGGGGTTCGTCATAGACGCCAACATGACCTCGTTCGCCACATTGCCACTCGGCGATCAGGTGCTCATTCCAGACTGGGTCTCCATTCACCAGGCTCTGGCCACGCTGTTCAGTCCGGCAACCCAACCCCTGTTGGAGAGCAGTGATCGTTCGTGGTATTGCCCGGGCATCGAAGAAATGACACCCACACAATGACCGCGCCCACGCTCCAGGCGCGACGGCTGACCGGCCCGGCCGCTCGAGAGGCGCAGGGGTTCGCCAGGCAGACGGCCGGCCGCCGCTGGTTGCTGCTCTGGGTTGCGCTGCTCCTGCTGACAAGCTGCGTCCAGCCCGCGCCGCCGCCCCTCGCGCTCACCCTCACGCCCGCGGACGCGACGCCAGGCGATCAGTCCGGCATCCCGGCGCCGCAGGCGACAGGGACGCTGACCGCGCCGGCAACGCCCACGGCCACGCGTCCCTTCCTGCCGACCTTCACGCCCACGCCAGGCGCGACCCCGCGCCCCTTGCAGCAGACCACCAATCTCCTCATCCTCGGCTCGGACCGGCGCGGCGGCAAGGGCGCCGGGCGCACCGATGTCATGATGCTGGTGGCGGTTGATTTTGCCCAAAAACGGGTGGGCGTCATCAGCATCCCGCGTGACCTGTACGTGCAAATTCCGGGCGTGGGCCGCGAGCGCATCAATACTGCGGACGTCTACGGCGAACGTCAGAAGCCAGGCGGAGGCATTGACCTGGTCAAACGCACCGTTCAGGACAACTTGGGGCTGCCGGTTGACAATTTCGTGCGGGTTGATTTTGGCGGTTTCGTGCAGATTGTGGACACCCTGGGCGGCATCACGGTGACGATGGACTGCCCGCTGCACGAACGCTGGGCGGACCCGGCCGCGCCCGACGGCGTTGTTACCCTCGACTATGAGCCGGGCGACCATGCCCTGGATGGCGAGCACGCCTTGTGGTACGTGCGCACGCGACGTCGCGGCAATGACCTGGACCGCGCCCGCCGCCAACAACGCGTCCTGCTGGCGCTCAAGGGGCGGGCAGAGGAGGTCAATCTGCTGCCCAAAGTGCCAGACTTGTTCAGCGCCTTGCACGACAATATAGATACCGATCTGGGCCTGCTCGATGTCCTGGCCCTGGCGCGCCTGGGCGTTGAACTCGATCGTGCGGACATCCACAGCCGTGTCTTTGACTTTCACATGGCTCAGCCGTATACTACGCCCGGCGGTGCAGCCGTGCTTCTGCCCAACAAGGCGGCCATTCAAGCGGCGTTCGACCAGATCTGGGAGGCGCCGGATGTCATCACGTCAACCGATCACCAACAACGCTGCCCATGAACGGCCGCCGGGCGGGCTGACATGGGTCGCACGGACGTGACTCGCAGCCTGACAGTATTTTTTTGACGAAGGAGCGCCGCGTTGCGTAACCTGCACCCTCCGTCATTCGTTTTTCAGGGGGACGGTGTCTTCCCTGTAGCATGACCGGGAATGAAGATAGCATGATGAGTTTTTTGCAAAACAGGCACGCGGCCATCACACGCCTCGTGCCATTACTTTGGGTGGTGACCCTGTTGGTTGCCTGCGTGCCTGGCATTGGCCCCACGCCAACCGCTGTGCCGACGGCGACGATGATGCCGGAACCAACGGCGACGATGACGCTGGCGCCGGCCACGGCGATCCCTTCGCTTACACCCACCGCGGCCACTCCGGCTACGGCGACGCCTACCCTGGCCCCGACGGACACGCCCACTACACCACCACCACCCACCGCCACGAGGCCGCCGCAGCCAGTTGCCACCGCCCAGATCTCTGCCACCGTGGATATTACCGCGACGACGGTCATAACCGACGGCTTGCGGCCACACGCGCTTGACGCCACGTTCAACATCCTGCTGCTCGGCTCTGATCAGCGCCCGGGCGAACACGCCTGGCGCACCGACACGATCATGATTGCCGCGGTGGATTGGGAGCACGACCGCATCGGCGTCCTCAGCATCCCGCGTGACCTGTGGGTAGACATTCCCGGCTACGGTGAATCGCGCATCAATATGGCCGATTTCGTCGGCGAGAAAGAGATCAAATACCCTGGCGGCGGGCCGGCCCTGCTGGGTCGCGTCATCTCAGAGACGTTGGGCATCCGCACCGACCGTTTTGCCCGCATGAACCTGCTGGCCTTCGAGCAGGCCATTGACACGATCGGTGGAGTCACCGTCACCCTGGATTGCGCGTTTCGCGAAGCCACACCAGACCCGAACAACCCCGATCAACTGCTTGAGGTGAATTTCGAGCCGGGGTCCTATCACTTCGACGGGCATGAGGCTCGCATGTACGCCTCCTACCGCTACTACACCGGTGACTGGGACCGTTCGCGGCGTCAGCAGCAGGTGCTGTTAGCGATCCGGCAACAGGCGCTGTCGTTCAATATCATTCCCAAAATCCCCTCGCTGTGGCTCACCTTCAAAGGCGCCATTCAGACCGACCTGGGCTTCAAAGAGATCATTGACCTGGCGACGTTTGGCTTGCGCCTCGACATGAAGAACGTGCATGGTCGCGTGCTTGATTACCGGCTGGTGACACCCTACACCACCAGGGGCGGCGCGCAGGTATTGAAGCCCAAGACGGCCGAGATTGCCGCCGCGATCAATGGGATTTTTGACACACCGCCCATGCAGGAATCGTCCGCGCGGCCGATTGCCGGCTGCAGAGCCACGCCCACACCCAAGCCGCCGGCCACCCCGCTCCCGTCGGCGACCATCACCGCGACGCTAACCCTGACGCCCACGCTGGCAAATTGAGCAGAGAGACCGACGGTATGACCTACTACGAAATCACGATCCGCCCCACCTATCTCAGCAACACGGACGAAGTCGCGGTGCGCCTGGGCAGCGGACGCCGGCCACGAGTCGCGGCAAGCACGCGCAACGGCGATGTGCAGGCCTGCCTGGACACCGGCGGACGCCTGGTGCGCTTGCTGTTGGCTGACAGCAAGGTGTTGCACCTGGGCCAGCGGCTGGCCGGGTTGCCCGTTGTCGGAAATCCCCCACAGCCCGTGTCGAGCGGCCTGATCGGGTATGACCTGGCGACGCGGGTCGCCACGATCTTCCTCTTTCCCACACCGGACAGCGCGATTGCCCAGAACCTGGTGCGTACCGCCAGCTTTGATTTCGACGCCAGCGACCACCTGCTGGCCGTGCGTATCCCCGCCGGTCCCACCGCCCGCCGCGAACCAGACCTCTACCGCGCCCTGGCGTTCTTGAAGTAAGGGCGATTTTTGATCTTCTCAATTTGTAGGGGCGCACCCTTGCGGTCGCCCACGCGGGCAGGCGCAAGGCCATGCCCCTACCCTGTCGCCTGCGGCAGATCAACCAGCAGCAGGCTGGCCAGCACGAACCCACCACCGATCCATTGCATGGGCGTCAGCGTTTCACCCAGGAAACCACGCGCGACCGCCACGGTCATCAGCGGTTCGACCACTCCAAGCAAGGCTAACTGCGTGCTGCCCACGCGCTTGATGGCGGTGAACATCGCCAGGCGCGCCACCACGGTGCCCAACAGGCCAATGCCCAGCACCGGCCACCAGCCGGCCCACGTCACCGGCGGCGGACTGCCGCCCATGACGAGGCGCACGCCGGTCGCCAGCAGCGCCATCGTGCTGATGACATACAGCACCACCGTGCGCGCGGCCACGTCACGCACCACGAACTGACCGATCACCAGGTGCAGGGAATAGGTGAAGATGGTGACGAACACCAACAGAACTCCGATCGTGTCTACGCTCCCGCCGCTGATGTCCACCAGCAGGGCCACACCGATCAACGCGACGCCCAAGCGCGCCAGGCGGCGTGTGGTCATGGCCTCGCCGCGCAGGCGCAACAGCAGAATGACGACCGCCGGGTAGAGATAGAAGATCAGCGTGGCGATCGAGGCGTTGATCCGGGTCAAGCCCCAGTAGTAGCTGATTTGCGCGACAAAATTCGCCGCGCCCATGATGATGCAGCCCAGCAGCGCCCGGCGCGGGATCGGAATCAACGCCCGCCAGCGCGTCAGGAAGATGGCCCAAAGCACCAGCGCGGCCACGCCCAGGCGCAGCATCGTCAAGGTGTTTGGGTCCAGGCCGGCGCGGTAGGCGAACTTGGCAAAGGCCGAATTGAGACCCAGCGCCATGTTGGCGGCCAGGGCGATGAGGAGACCGCGCGGCGCCCGGTTACGCATCGGGCGCCCGTTCTGACCAGGCCAGCAGCAGCGCACCGGCGGTCAGGGCCATCCCGCCCAGCAGCAGCGCCCAGCCGCCCCAGCCCAGGCTCGATGACCGCTGGTAGACGACCTCGATGGCCGGTCGCACGCGTGACCACTGCCACAGGGGCAGGAGCGTTGCAGCCAGCGCCAACACGGCCAGCAGGATGGCGAGCGCCTGGCGTCCGTACCGCTGCCGCCACCCTGGCGTCAGCAGCCCGATCAGCGCCAACACCAGCGCCACGATCAGCATGCGGATCTGAGGTTGAAATTCAGCCTGGCCGAAGGTCGCGGGTGACCAGGCGGGCGGTAGCAGGGCCAGGGCGCAAGGTACGGCCAGCAAGGCCAGCAGCAGGCGCGCAGGACGGTAGTGGAGCCAGGGCGCGCCGAGCAACGACAGCAGACTCAATCCCACACTCAGGGTGAAGAGCGGCAGGTAGAACTGCTCGCGCGCCACGTGTAACGCGCCGCTGCGCACCTCGGGCAGGAACTTGACATATTCCGCCAGGTCAATCCCCAGCAGGGTCAGACCAGGGCTGGCGAACGCCACCCACGGGCCCCAGGTCGCACCGGCCAGGCCGATCGAACCGAGCAGAAGCAGCAGGCGGGCGAGCAGCCGTTGCCGCGGCGGTGGTCTCATGATTCCTTGTCACGGCGCGCCCGCGCCAGGCGCTCCTGTTGGCGCGCGCGCCCCTGATCGAAACGCCGCTTCTCCTGCTCGCTGACCAACAACAGCGGCGCCACCTCGGTCGGCCGCCGTTGATCGTCCAGCGCCACGTAGACCACGAAGGCAGTGTTGGTCAACATGCGCTCACCGGTCAGGATTTTTTCCGCGTAGACTGTGACCATCGCCTCGATACTGGTGCGTCCCACGTAGGTGACGCACGCTTCGAGGACGACCAAATCGCCCACCAGCATCGGCGCGTCGAAGGTCATCGAATCAATGGCGACGGTGACGCAGGGGCGACGGGAATGGCGCATGGCGGCCAACGCGCCGGCTTCATCCACCAGTTTCATGATGGAGCCGCCGTGGACGTTGCCTTGCGAGTTGGCATCTTCCGGATGCATGAAACTACTGAGTTCAGTTTGCGAATCTTTGGGTGAGCGTGGGTCCATGAATTTTCCTGTTCAAGGCTTGTTAGCCCGGGCGTAGGCGGCCAGGAGTTGGGTGGCCGAGGCGTGCCAGGTGAAGCGCGCCGCTTGGGCAAATCCCTTGTGCTGCGCGGTCTCCCGCCAGGCGCGGTCGGTCAGCCCGCGTTCCAGGGCCGCGGCCAAGCCGGCGGTGTCATCGGCGTTGATCAGGAGGGCGGCATCGCCGGCTGCTTCCGGCAGCGACGAGTTATCTGCGCAGACCACCGGGGCGCCACAGGCCATCGCTTCGATGACCGGGATGCCGAAGCCTTCGTAACGACTGGGAAAGGCGACCAGATCGGCCAGGCTGTAGAGCGTGGGCAGGTCGTCCTCATTGACATAACCGAGAAAGCGCACAAACGACGCCACTCCCTCCCGTTCAACCTGGGCGAAGATGCTCTCCGTCAACCAACCCTTGCCGCCGCCGATGACCAGGGTGTGCGGCGCGCCACTTTGGCGGCGCAGTTGTGCAAATGCGCTGATGAGACGCGGGTAGTTCTTGCGCGGTTCCAGCGTGCCGACGCTCAGGATGAAGGGGCCGTCGAGTTGGTAGCGTGCGGCCACGGCGCGGCGTTGATCCCCATCGGTCACCGGCCGGTAACGCGGGCCGATGCCGGGATAGACGACATCAATGCGCGCCGGGTCCACATCCAGCAGCGCGCTCAGGTCACGCTGCGTACTTTGGGAATCGGCCAGGATGCGGCTGGCGCGGCGTAGCGCGTGCGGCACGGCGTGGGTGAGATAGGCAACGAGGCGCGCATCGGCGCACTCTGGCACGCGCAGGAACGACAAATCATGCACGGTGATCACGCCCTGCGCGTGGCGCAAGGGTGGGAGGACGAAATCGGGCGCATGGAACAGATCGAAGCGGCCAGCCAGCCATTCGAGCGGCAGCGGCACGTGCAGCCGGTGCCAGAGAATGGCCTGCTGCCGGGAAGACAGCGGCAGGCGGCGCTGAGCAAAGGGCAGCGCGGGGTTGGCGCGGTCAGGCGCGGGCGCTGCAACGTCGGCTGCCAGCAGCAGGGTGATGTCAGGCCGGGGCGTCAGCGTAGCCAGCCCGGAAACCAGCCCCTGGGTGTAGCGGCCAATACCGGCGCCCTGGCGCAGGGCCGGTGTGTAGTCAAGCGCGATACGCATGATGATGGCTTTCGTCGCCGCTCAGATATCGCGGTAGGTCCACAGCCGGTTGACTCCAAAGTTCCAGAAGAGCACGACGCCGATGGCAAAGGCTTTGGCGAAGTTGTAATCCCAGGGATGCGGGATGAGCGGCTCGACCAGGTGCAGCACGACGCCCAGCACCAGTTGGTTGATGCCGAGACCGACCAGGTTGACCAGGATGAACTTGGGCAATTGGGCGCGTTTCTTGAATTTGCGGCTTTCGGGGTAGGTCCACAGGCGATTCCAGGTGAAATTACTGATGACGGCCGCGCTGAAGCTGAACGGGTTGGCCTGCAAGGGGGCCAGGCCCGCCACGAGCACCAGGAAATTGAGCACGCCGAAGTCAACGACCGCACCAATGGCGCCGACCACGGCGAACTTGAGAAAGCGTCCCATTTCCTTGCGGTTGGCACGCGCCAGCAGAGTTAAATCAGGAACCATGCATACCCTCGAACACGCAGATCATCGGTCAGAATACATGCAGGCGCTAGTATAGGGTTTCTCGATGGCTTGTCAAACAGACCGCTGACGCGTTGCGGTGTCCGCTGGCCCCTGATCGCGGGGCGCGGCCGGCGGCGAGGCCAGCAAGGCCAGCAGCAGGGCCATGTGCAGATAGAGGCGTTGCACGAGGAGATTGTCGAACAGGTTGTGGATGGAGAGGTGAACGATGGCGCCGAGGACGCCCAGCGCCACGGCGCGGCCCAGGGCGTCAGTCTGGCGATCGTAGGCCAGGCGGACGGCTTGCCAGGCCGCCAGCAGCCACAGCAGGACGTAGGTCAGCAGACCGGGCAGACCGGCTTCGGCCCAGGTGTTGAGGTAGATGTTGTGCGCATGGCCCAGCGGGTCCTGCCAGCGCGGCAAGGCCACCTGTGGATAAACCGCGGCGTAGTTACCCACGCCGACGCCTTGCCAGGGCGCCTGTGCGATCATGCGCTGGGCGGCGACCCAATGCGCAACCCGCTCGACGACGGCGAAGTTGTCATCGTTGACCTCTACGGTCGCTACGTCGAAACCGCCGAGATAGTCGCCGACCTGCGCCAGGCGCCCACCGAGCGCGCCCGTGTCGAAGCCGCCGCGGGCCAGCAGCAGCACGGTCAGCGCGCCGGCCAGGGCCAGGCTGAGGCCAAAGGTGCGGCGGCTGCGCAGCGCGGTGACCGTCACAACCCCGGCGCCAATGCCCAGCCAGGCCCCGCGTGACCAACTGGCCAACGCGCCGGCCGCAATTAGGGCCGTCACGACGAGGGCTGCAGCGGCCAGTGCGCTGGCTGCCGCGAATGAACGACGCGGTGATTCAGCGCGGGGGGACGGCGTGAAGCGACCTGGCCAGGCTGCGACCATCTGTGCCAACGCCCACCAGAACAACGAAAGCGCCAGCGGCAAGATCAGCCCCAGGTAGCCGGCGTAGGGGTTGGGCTGGCGGAAGGTGCCGTAGGCGCGTAGAAAGCGTCCCAAGATCTGAAAGGCCGGCGGCCCGCTCTGCGTGATGAACTGATAAAGCCCCAAGGCGGCCTGCAGGACACCGGCCAGCAGCAGCGCGACGATCAGAAGAACGCCGAATGAATTCGGGGCGACCGGGCCGCCGAATGAAATGAATTCGGGGCGATTTCAATCGCTTCTTCAACCGCTCTGTGGCCGATCGGGGTCAGGAGGTCAACGGCGACCAGGTAGAGAATGAGGGTTTCAAGCCATTTGAACAATTCAGGCGCGGCGTCAGCCAGGGAGGTGGCCGGCAGCAGCGAGAAGGCCAGCGCGGCGCAGTACAGAAGTAGGGGCAGCAGCAGTGGTGCGACCGCGGCCTCACCGGTGGACGCCGCGCGAGGATCAAGGCGACGCCAGGGGCGCGGCAGAACCAGGCGGCCGGCGGCCAGGCGCTGCGCCAGCCACGCGGCCAGGGTCAGCGCCAGCAGGGCTTCGCTGGGGCCAACGGCCGCGCCGGCCAGGGTGATCTCACCGACCGTGCTGAAGGGCACGCTGAACGCCAGCAGGAGCAGTCCCAGCGCCGGGCGTATGAAAACGGCCAGGCCGAGGCTGAGAGCGACCAGCGCCACGCTCAGCCCGGTCAGCGGCGCCCGCGCCAGCAGAAGCGCCAACAGCGCCAGCAGGCCAATGATCGAGACACGTCGTGCAACCGAGTGTAGCATGAGATTTCTTCTGGAAAGGCGCCCCTTGCCGCGCGGTCTGCATTCTACTCCGATGGTGAGCTTCCCGTCAAAATGCCTGCGGGGTCGCAGTTTAAGTTTCTCTCATTTTTTGGTCTCTGCTTTCGTTGACGAAGCTGCCGTTTGACGGTATACTGTGCGCTGTGGGTCATGACCGTGTGGTCCTGACCGCAAACACGAAACAAACCAGGTCTTCCTGCTGCTCATTCCCACGCCCCCTGCCCAGGAACCCGGTTGCTCGTGGACATCAAGACGGGAGAGAGAATCGAATGGCGAAGAAATCAACCATTGGCAAACAGAGCAGCGAGGGCGCCGTGCGTGCAGGCAGCGCGGGTGGACTTTCGCGCAATGCGTTGCTGCTGATCGTAACCGGGGTCGTCCTGGCCGTTGCGCTGATCATCATCCTGCAGCAGACACTCCTGCGTGGGAGTAACGCGGCAGTCAGCGGCGGGCCTGCCACCCAAGCGGGATCAGAAGCCGGCCCGGCCGACGCCGCGGTGACCGTGGCCGTTTACTCTGATTTCCAGTGCTCGCACTGCAAGTCCTACATGCAGGCCGTGGAGTCATCGCTCCTGCCTGAGTTTGTGGATACCGGCAAGGTGCGTTATGACTATCGGCATTTCATCGTCATCAGCCGGGAATCGTACGACGCGGCCAATGCGTCGGAGTGCGCCGGCGAGCAGGGCTTCTTCTGGCCCTACCACGACCTGTTGTTCGAGCAGCAGGGGCTGCAAGGCCGCGACACGGTCAGCAAGACCAATCTCAAAGCCTTGGGCAAGCGTATCGCAGGGCTGGACCTGAGCCAGTTCGACGCCTGTGTGGATACGGGCAACTACGTCGAGCAGATCTACCGCGAGATGCAAGAGGGCACGGACAAGGGTGTGACCGGCACGCCGGCGGTTTTTGTCAACGACAAGAAGCTGGACAACGGGCAAGACTATCAGCAGGTCAAGGCGGCGATCGAAGCCGCGCTGGGCAATTGAGGCCACAGGAGTGCAATGTCAGACACAGCAATTGTAACCGCCCGGCGTTGGGGCCTGGCGACGCCGATCCTCGCCCTGCTGGGCGCGGGCATTTCTGGCTACCTGGCCTACGTCAAGCTCAGTGCCACGCAGGCGGTCTGCCTGGGCTTGGGCGAGTGCGAAGCGGTGCAGAACAGCCCCTATTCGGTCATCCTGGGCATTCCGATCTCTATCCTGGGCCTGCTGAGCTACCTGGCGATCATCGCTCTCTGGTGGTGGAGCCAGGATGAGCAGCGACCGTACGCGGACCTGGCGCCGATGCTTAGCTTCGGCATCATCCTGTTTGGCTTTCTCTATTCGGCCTATCTGACCTACCTGGAACTGTTCGTTCTCAAGGCGATCTGTCCCTGGTGCGTGGCCTCGGCCATCCTCATGACCGTGCTGGTGTTCATCAGCGCACGCCAGGCTTTGACCAGCGCCAGCTAAAGGAGCAGGAACCATGGCCAACGCAAACGACCCTGCAGGACTGAGAAAGCTCATCGGTTGTCTCGTGAAAGGATAGCAGGCTAATGATCAGCGTGGACACCATTGTACACGGCGGCATCGTGGTCACGATGAACGCCAAAGAGGAAATCGTGGCCGATGGCGCCGTGGCGGTGCGCGAGGGGCAGGTGGTCGCGGTGGGGCCGGCAGCGACGATTTTGAGCCGTTACGTGGCGCCGCAGATGGTGGACTGTGCCGGGCAAGTGATCATGCCGGGGCTGATCAACGCGCATACGCACGTGCCGATGAGCCTGCTGCGCGGCCTGGCCGATGACTTGCGCCTGGATGTCTGGCTGCTCGGCTACATGATGCCGGTGGAGCGGGAGTACGTGGGCGAGGACTTCTGTCACTGGGGCACGTTGCTCTCGTGTGCCGAGATGATTCGCTCCGGCGTCACCTGTTTCAACGATATGTACTACTACGAGGATGCCGTGGCCCGCGCGGTGGACGCGGTCGGCATGCGCGCCATTCTGGGGCAGACGATTCTGCGCTTCCCGTCGCCCGATGCAGCCAGCTACGATGAGAGCCTGGCCTACTGCCGGCAGTTCATCGAACGTTGGCGCCACCATCCGCGCATCGTGCCGTCGGTGGCGCCGCACGCGCCGTACACCTCCACGCCGGAAATGCTCGAGGCCTGCGTCAACCTGGCGGTAGAGTTCAACGTGCCGCTGCACATTCACCTCTGCGAGACGTCGCTGGAGGTGATGAACAGCCGCAAGGAGCATGGCGATCCGCCTATCGCCTATGTCAATCGCCTGGGCCTTTTCCAGGCCAAAGTCATCGCCGCGCACTGTGTACACCTGGACGATGGCGAAATGCGCATCCTGGCGAACACACGCACCGGCGTCGCGCACAACCCGTCGAGCAATATGAAGCTCGCCAGCGGGGTGGCGCCTGTGGTGCGCCTGCGCAGCCTGGGCGTACACGTGGGTCTGGGCACCGATGGTCAGGCCAGCAACAACGACCAGGATATGTTCGAGGAAATGCGCCTGGCGGCCTTCCTGCCCAAAGGAACGATGGGCGACCCCACGCTGCTGCCGGCGCGTGATGTCTTTGCCATGGCCACAATCGAGGGCGCGCGCGCAGTCCATCTCGATCATCTGATCGGCTCGTTGGAAGTAGGCAAGCGCGCAGACCTGACCGTGGTGGACATGAAGGCGCCACACCTCAACCCACGCTACCAACTCAGCCCGGCTCACATCTATTCGCACCTGGTTTACGCGGCCAAGGCCAGCGATGTCTGCCACGTGATGGTAGATGGTCAATGGCTGCTGCGTGACGGCCAGTATCTGACGATTGACGTGCCTCTCGTGATCGAGAAGGCAACCGAGTTTGCCGCCCGCATCAACACCTTCATCAGCCAGCGCGAGCAGAGCCTGCTCGATAAGCTGCTGGCGGTGAGCGATCTCGACATGCAGCAGTCCTTGCAGGAGTCGTTCGAGGTGCAGGTGAAAGTGGAAGTGGATGACCTGCGCCCGCTCGAGGAGCTGCTGCACCAGGCGCCGTTCGAAATCATCCGGCGCAGCGTACGCCAGCAGTTCGACACCTATTTCCTGTTCGACCAGGGCAAGATGGGCGGCTATGTGCGCTACCGCGAGGACAACAAGATCGTGGAGCCGGAGGATGGGCGCCAGGGCATGGGGCCAGGGCCATCCATCGAGCCGCACTACTACCTGACGGTGATTGGGGAGACGAAGGAGCGCGAGTATGCCGATTCGGTTATTCTCTCGCGTTCGCATTACCTGGCGGCCGCGGTTCATTCCCTGCGTTTCTACCAGGAGTATTTCCAGCCCGACCGTGTGCGTGAGATCATCAAGTGGCGCACGCGCTACTGGGTGCGCTACAAGGGTGAGGAATTTGCGCTGAACTTCGACCGCCTGAGCAAGCCGATGGTCAGCACACCGTTTCTGGAGATCAAGAGTCGCACCTGGTCACGCGCGGACGCGGAAAAGAAGGCCGATCTGATCGGCGAGATTCTGCGCCTGCTCAAGATCAACCTGCGCAGCCGGCGCCTGGGCGAGTACACCTCCCTGGCCTGGTGAGGTCGCCCACGCGGGCTCGGTAACCTGCTCACGGCGGCGCGGGGGCGACGATGAGGCGCACCGGGTTGACGGCTTCGTTCGGAATTTTACGGATGAGGACATTGAGCTGCGTGTCGAAGACGAAGATGTTGTGCGTGTAGGCGTTCAGGGCAATAGTGGCGTCCAACGCGTACAGGCGTTGACCGTCCTGGCTGAGGCCCAAATCAATGAAGGTGCGCTCCATGCCGAGCCGTGTCTTGAGCCGCCAGTTCTGCGTGTCCACCGCCCAGGCCGTACCCAACAGGGTGTTGAACGCCAGCGGATCGGCCGGGAAGGTCAGCGCCAGGTAGAGCGTGTTGCCGTCGGCGCTCAGCACCGGCTGGCCCAACGGCCGGCCCACAATGTCAAAAATGGCGAGAGGGACCGGTGCGTCAGCCAGCAGCGGCTCCAGGTGAATGGGCAACACCGCCGGCCCATCGGCCAGCGCGTAGAGGATGGATTCATCGGGTGAGAGCACACCGCTGCGCACTTGCAGCACCGCGGGCAAGGTCAGCGTCTGCATCGGGCGGCGGGTGTCCAGCGGCAGCACGGTGAGCCGCGCCGGGCCTGTCTCTGGCTGGCACAGCACCAGCAGTTGCTGGGCCGACGCGCGCCACAGCAAGTGCGACGGCCCGCACAACGGCGTCTTGTACCAGAAGGGCACCTCCACCTGTTGACTGATTCCTGGCGGCATCGCCAGGTAATTCTCCAGCCACACCGCCGAACTGACCGGCGTGGCGTGCTGCACCATGACATGGCTGCCGAGATCGCTGCTGATGAGCGGCGGCCAGCCGCCCGCTGTGCGTCGCGTCAACCGATTGAGTATCGTCATCTGCGCCAACTCAAGACCGGATGCTGTGTCGAGCAGATGCAGGCGATTCTGCCCCGCTTGCTCTGCCCCGTCCAGCAGCCACAGCCGATCGCCCATCAGGGTGACGGCCACCTCAGGCGCTTGCATCGCCGCCGCGTACGTGACGGTGATGGCGTACATTTGCTGGTTGCTGTCGGCGTCAATCACATGGACGCTCGCCCCCAGCTCCGGACCGCCGGCATCCACCAGGTACAGGCGCTCGTGCGAAGTAGCCTGGGCTGACTGCGCTGTGGCCGGTGCGGGCGCCAGTACCAGGCTGGACCACGCGCTACCGCTGTCGGTGATGGTGCGCAGCTTGGCGCCGGTCAGCAGGTTGTATACCACCAACTGTTGTCCGTACGGGTCGCTGGTCACCAGCACCTGGTCGTTACTGTGCAGGGCCAGGCTGGAGAGAGGAGTCTCCACTTCCCACAAATCGGGGCTGACGGCCAGGTTGGCGAACGGGGGGTCAACCACCCACTGGTTGGCAAGCTCCCGCGTCTCCAGGTTGTAGAACCAGATTTCGCTGGCCAGCCCCGCCTCGCCTTCGCTGCCATGACTCAAGCCCAACACCAGGCTGTGCGGCGTCTCCAGTTGTGCCACCTGGAAGGGCATCACGCGATGCCCGGCCTGCAGCGGCAACAGCACCTCACTCACCACCCGGCCAGCGCTCAAATCTACCTCGGTCAGGATGCCATCTTCGGTCACGGTGTACAAAAATTGGCTGTCGGCCGACATCACCGCGCCGGCCAGGCTGTGCGTCACCGGCGCCTGACTCTGTGGCGACGGCGCCAGCGGCAGGCTCAGGCTGCGGCTCACGGTGCGGCGCTGCAGATCGTTGAAGTGCAGCACCCCGTTGCGACACAGGTCATACAGCCAGCGGCCGTTGGCTGCGGCAAAGACAAAGCGCACCTCGCTGCAGGTTTCGGTGCTCGCCAGCGGCTCCACGACGCCAGAAGCGGCCAACTCCCCGGTCGTGGGATCAAGGCGGTCAACGGTATAGGTCTGGCTGATCAGACGCTGGGCATAAATGGCCAGGCCATCGGGCGCCATAATCAACGCGGGCGGGCCGGCGTTGCGCGGCCAGCGCACGCGGTTGGGCAATTCGGTCTGGCGCAGCATGGACCACGAACGGGTGTCGAAAATGCGCAGGCGGCTCGTCGTGCCGCCGGTTGTGGTGACAAAATCGGCCAGATAGAGCGTGGCGCCGTCAGGCGAGAGGGTGAACTGCGGCGTATTGCCGACCGGCAGCCGGCGCACCACACTGCCCAGGAGGGGATTGAACACCACCAGGCTGCGCGTGCCTTTTTCGGTCTGTAGAATGTGGTATAGACGGCTGCTGGCCCGCGGCAGCCGCGTCGGCGTGGCGACCGGAGTCGGCGTCGTCACCGTGGCCGGCAGCGGCGTGGACGCGGGGTACACATCGGCCGGGCGAATCACGCGCCACCAGCCCCAAACCAATGCAACCGCAAGCAGGATCAGCAGCCAGGGGCGGAGAGGCGGCAGGCGGCGTCGCGGCGCTTCCGTCACGCGCTGTCCCCAGGTCTCTTCACCAATTTGCCAGTCCAGGTGCTTGGGTGTGGGCAACGCTTCAACCCTCAGACTTCCGAAGTCTCCCGGACTCTGGAAGTCAATTTCCCTCAGACTTCCGAAGTCCGTTCGCGTCTACAAATACTTCCCGATCAGCATCTCCAGGCGTGTTTTCGTCTGCGCCGGAATCCGGCTGCGGTCGGTGATGATGGCATCCTTGAGCGCGTCAGCCTGCGGACTGGGGCCGGCCGTGGATAACAGACGCACGGCATTGCGCACCGCGGTCTTGGCAACCTCGGCGTTGTGCAGCAGCACCCGGATGACCGCGTCCACCGTGACCGGCTCTTCCGTCTCGTGCCACACGTCGTAATCGGTCACGTGCGCCATCGTGGCATAGCTCATGCCGGCCTCACGCGCCAACTGCGCTTCGGGCACGGCCGTCATGCCGATGATGCTGCAACCCCATTGGCGGAAGATGCGGCTTTCGCCTTTGGTGCTGAAGCGCGGGCCTTCGATGGTGATGAACACGCCGCCCTGGTGTACCGGATTGCCGGTCTCATGCACTGCGGCCAAACACACGTCGCTCAGGAAGGGGCAGAAGGGGTCCGCCAGCGAGACATGCACGACCAGGCCACCGGTGCCGGCCGTGGGGTCATCGAAGAAGGAAAGCGGGCGCAGATGCGTGCGGTCGAAGAGCTGATCCGGCACAACGATGTGGCCGGGGGCGATCCCTTCCTGCAAGGAGCCGCAGGCCGAAATGGAGATCAGGTACTCGACGCCAAGCGCCTTGAAGCCCCAGATATTGGCGCGAGAGTTGAGTTGGGTCGGGGAGATGCGATGCCCGCGACCGTGGCGGGCCAGAAAGGCCACCGGCGTGCCATCCAGCACCCCGGTGATGTAGGCGTCCGAGGGGGCGCCGAACGGCGTGTCCAGGGTGATCTCGCGCACCTCTTGCAGTGCTTCCATCTGATAAACACCGCTGCCGCCAATGATGCCAATGCGAAATGAGTCAGTCATTGATCTTGATTACCTCTCGAATGTTGATTGCCGGTCTCATTTTGTCAGGCCTAGAAATTTTCGTGAAAAACGGCGCACGGCTTTGGCGACCGTTAGCGCGTCACGCGCCTCCTCCAGAGTTGGTGCATCACCGGGATAGCGGGCAGTGATCGCATATTCTGCCAATGTGTTCAATCTTTCATCGTCCATACCGACCAGAATGCCGACATTAGCACACAACTCGCTCAATCGAATCAAGTCATGTGTCTTGGGGACAACAACGTCCCTGGAAACGAGTAAGGCTTTGAGGTACTTTTCAGCGCATTGTTGACTGCAGAAACAGGCGTGGTTATTCAGTGGTCGGCGACGACGCAGCATGGCGCAGGCTGCGTCATAATCTGCCTCAGCAAATTCAACCCAGGCGCGTATGTCAGTTTCGATGCTCATGAAGGACTCTACCTTGTGACAGGATCTCCAGGATGAAATAGTCGCGCTTGAGGACCGATTGTTCTATCTCAGCGGGAGTACGAACCAAGATGTCAACTGGAAAAGGGCGTGGAATGAGTAAGCGCGAGACACTCCAACTGCGCTCGCTGCGCGACGCTGTTGTGTCAAGGATTACGAGCAGATCTACATCGCTGTCTGGCGTTGGTTTGCCGTAGGCGTACGAACCAAAAAGAATGATCTTTTCTGGGTGCAGGCTTTCGACGATACGGCGTACCGCCAGCGGCAGCGCGCGCGCCACCGGCAGTGCGCAGCCGATCGGCGTCATGACCAGATCAGTGACATCGGCCAGTTCAATCGTTGTTTGCTCGTTTGTCGCGGTTTGCGTGTCCATACGCTAAACGCCCTGGTGCATTCAGATTGTGTTTGTTCAGTGAAGTTCTGAGGATGACGATTATAACCGCTTCTCCAGTTCCGCCAAAATCGCAAGTCTGGCGCGGCGTACAAAAAGATGTCCCCGACCCTGACGGGCGACTTGTGCGTGGCAAGATGCGCAATCGCCAGGGCCGGGGACAGGATGGGGCTAGGGCGGTGGCTCAGACGCGTTCGATGATGGTGGCAGTGGCCATGCCGTGGCCGATGCACATGGTTTGCAGGCCATAGCGGCCGCCGGTGCGTTCGAGGCGGTGCAGCATGGTGGCCATCAGCTTGGCGCCGGTGGCGCCCAGGGGGTGACCGATGGCAATGGCGCCGCCCGTGGGATTGACGCGTGCCGGGTCCGGCTGGATCTCCTTTAGCCATGCCAGTACCACCGAGGCGAAGGCCTCGTTGATCTCGATGGTATCCATGTCTTCGATGGTCAGGCCGGCCCGGGCCAGAATCTTGCGCGTGGCCGGGATGGGGCCATCCAGCATGATGAGCGGGTCGCTGCCCACGACCACCCGCGCGACGATGCGCGCGCGCGGCGTCAGGTTGTGGCGCTTGAGGCCCTCTGCGCTGGCCAACAGCACGGCCGCGGCGCCATCGCTGATCTGGCTGCTGCTGGCGGCGGTGATGCGACCATCGGCGCGAAACGCGGGGCGTAGTTGGCCCATCTTCGCCAGATCCACGTTGCTGCGAAAGCCCTCATCGTAGTCCAGGGTGACCTGGCTGCCGTTATGCGCCACCGTTACCGGCATGATTTCAGCCTTGAAGTAGCCGGCGGCGGTGGCGGCGGCGGCCTTCTGGTGACTTTCATAGCTGTAGCGATCGAGATCCTCACGGCTGAGGTTCCATTTGTCGCATATCAACTCGGCCGAGATGCCCTGCGGAATCAGGTCGTAGGGGATGCCAGCATAGAACTGCTCCGGATAGTCGGAGCCCATGGTCACGCGGCTCATGCACTCCACGCCGGCGCCCACGGCTATGTCCATGTCTCCGGCGGCAATGGCCTGGGCCGCAAAGTGGATGGCCTGTTGACTGGAGCCGCACATGCGGTTGAGTGTGACCGAAGGCACGGAGACGGGCCAGCCTGCGTTGAGGACCGCCAGGCGGCCGATGTTCGCGCCCTGCTCACCGATGGGGGTCACACAGCCCATCACCACATCTTCGACGGCGGCCGGGTCGAGGTCCACCCGACGCACCACCTCTTGCAGGGGCAGGCTGGCTACGGCCACCGGATGCAGACCGCTCAAGGCGCCATTTTTGCGACCGACCGGTGTGCGCACGGCGGAGACAATGTAAACGTCACGCATTATTTCCTCCCGCTATCTTTTCGTTTGGCCTGGGCGTTGATCTACTTGAACAACTCAGTTGATCTACTTGAACAACTCACGGGCGATAATGGTACGCTGAATCTGCGATGTGCCTTCGTAGATCTGGTAGATCTTGGCGTCGCGCATCAGTTTTTCCACCGGGTATTCGGCGCTGTAGCCGTAGCCGCCAAAAACCTGCACCGCGTCGGTGGTGGTCTTCATCGCCATGTCGGCGCAGAACGCCTTGGCAAACGCCGATTCCTTGGCGTTAGGCTGGTGCTGATCGGCCAGCCAGGCTGCTTGCCAGGTCAACAGACGGCCAGCATGGATGTTCATCGCCATATCGGCCACCATGAAGCTGATGCCCTGGTAGCTGGCGATGGCATGACCAAACGCCTTGCGCTCCTTGGCATACTTGATCGCTTCCTCCATGGCCCGGCGTGCCACGCCGACCGCGCCGGCCGCCACGGGCGGGCGTGATTTATTGAAGACCTCCATGGCCACCTTGAAACCGGCGCCCTCAGGCCCGATGCGGTTGGCCGCCGGCACTTCCACATCTTCCATAATCACTTCGCTCGTCCAACTGGCGTGCTGGCCCATCTTCTCGATCGGCTTGCTCGTCTTGACGCCCCAGCCGCGTTCGACGATGAAGAAATTCAGCCCGCGGTGACCGCCGGATGGGTCCACTTTGGCCAGCACCACGAACAGATCGGCCACCGGGCCGTTGGTGATCCAGGTCTTGGTGCCGTTGAGGACATACGTGTCTCCGCGCCGCGCGGCCACCGTCTTGATGCCGGCCACATCAGAGCCGGCGCCTGGCTCGGTGACGCAATAGGCAGGCATTTTTTGCTTGTCCATCACCCAACCGCCCAGGTACTGCATCTTTTGCTCTTCACTGCCGCCGATGATGATCGGCAGGCAGGCGAGTTGGTTGAGCATGGTTGCCGTCTGAATCCCGGAGCAGGCCCAGGCCAGTTCCTCGGCCACGATGCACTCCTCCAGGACGCCCACGCCCGGCCCGCCATAGGCTTCGGGCACGTTCAGGTTCATGAGACCGATTTCCTGGGCCTTCTTGATGATCGGCCAGGGAAATTCGCCGCTCTTATCGAAGTGTTCGACAACGGGCAGAATGTCTTTGACCGCAAAGTCGTGCGCCAGGTCGCGCAGCATGCGCTGCTCATCGGTCAGGGTAAAGTCAATCATGGTGAAGCCTCCACAACTGTGTCATAGATCGCCGTTGATCGCAAGATCACACGGTGGGCAAAAAACGAAGGGTAACACGCGGCATTTTGATGACGCCCCGCGTCATCAGTTTACCATACAACGCGCGCATTTGGCAACTTCGGGCCGCCAGAATTCCAAAGGTCATGATCTGCGACACTCTGCCCGCCGACCTACGGCCTATTTTTACTTCTGGGCAAACATGCTACAATACGCCTCACCATCTGCGCAGAGCGGACGACTGCAAGTCGCTGCGACGATTGCGATGCCCACCTTCGTGGACCAGGCATCCAAATTGAAACGCACCCTGTTGTGACTGCGGATGGGCGGCTCCCAGCTGGATCATCGTTGTCGGAAGGTTGTCGAAAAGGAAAACCTATGTTGAGGAAATCTGCTTTCGTTGCGCTCGGAGCCGTCTTGGCTGTCGCCTGCGTGCTCACCTTGTTCGCCCTTTGGTCTGGCCTCTGGTCGCCGCGTTCGCCAATGTTGTTGGCTGCCGCGCCCCACGCTCTCTCCATCGGCCTGCAACCGGCCGTCACCACCACCTCGCTCAACGCCTCGATCACAGTGGATGTGGTCATCACCGATGCCGCTGACCTGGGCGCGTTCGAGTTCACTCTGTCCTATGCACCGGCCGTCGTTGCCGTCACCGATGTGCAGCTTGGCGCCTTCCTGGGCAGCAGCAGCCGCCCGGCCTATGCCCTCGGCCCGCACATTGACAATAACGCCGGCACGGTCTCCTTCGGCGGTTACACGCTGGGCGCAACGCCGTCTGGCCCCAACGGCGCTGGCATACTCGCCACCATCACCTTTCACGCGTTGGGCCTCGGCAGCAGCGACCTTGTCTTTACCCACAGCCTGATCACCGATCGCCTCGCGACTGTTCAGGCGGTGACGACGCAGCCCGGCCAGATCATTGTGTCTGGCGCGACGCCAACGCCAACGATACCGCCGACATCCACCCCAACACCAACGGTCGCAGCCACGGCCACGCCGACGCCAACGAGCACCCTCACGCCTGCGCCGAGCGCGACGCCAACCCGCACGCCAACGCGCACGCCTAAACCGACCAAGACCAGGACGCCGACGCGCACCCCCATAGCGACCGCTACAGCGACTCCGGGCACCCCCCCGCCGCCCACCGCGACGTCAACAGCCACGCCATCGCCGGCGCCGTCGGCCACGCCCACCCTGACCCCCACGGCCGGGCCATCGCCCACGCCTACGGTCACGCCGACGCGCACGCCCAAACCGACCAAGACCCCCACCCGCACCGCGACGCCGACGGCCACCCCCACCGACGGGCCGACGCCCACGCCGACCGCCACGGTGCCGGTGCTGAACACCGGTTTCCTCAGTCCGACGGCCAATCAGCCCACGGATGGTGGCGACGCGAACGGTTTCGAGGTGAGTCCGACCAACGCTTACGCCGATGACGGTTTGTTCGCCGCCGATATGGACAGCGGCACCGGTACCAGCACGAGCTGCACGTCGCCGCGCAAGGATCGGCACCTCTACTACAACTTCGATGTGGCATTGCCCGGCGGCGCGACCATCAGCGGCCTGGAGGTACGCCTGGACGCCAAGGCCGATAGCAGCGTGGGTGCGCCCTTCCTGTGCGTGCAGTTGTCAGCCGATGGCGGTGTCACCTGGACCACGCCGCAGGGTACTGGCACGCTGGGCGCGACGGAGGCGACATTCACCGTCGGCGGCAGCGCCAACACCTGGGGTCGTACCTGGACCGTAGCCAACCTGAGCAACGCGAGTTTCCGCATGCGCCTCACCATGGTGGCCGCGGCCGTGGATCGCGACTTCAGCCTGGATTACGTGGCCCTGCGGGTACATTACCATTGATTCGTAGGTCCGGTCTCCTGGCCGGACGACGTTGGCTCAGGGAAGCGACCTCTGTGGCAGAGGACGTCGTCACGCCGGAGGCGTGACCTACTGGTTTCCAGCCTTACCCCGTGACCGGCAGGCCGCTCTCGCGGTCCCAGCCGCGCGCGGCGTAGTATTCATCCATGATCAGGGCAAAGTCGGGCAGCGATCCGGCCGCGCCGCCGCTGGGGCGCGCGTGCGTCAGCAGGCGCGCGGGCAGGGTGTCGTCGGCTGCGCGGATGCCGTAGCGGGTGTTGATCTGCCGCTTCAGGTTGAACAAACGCGCACCCGCGGCCATCACATCGTCCGCTGTCCAACTCCAGCCGGTGGCAGGATTGACGATCGCGGCAATCTGCGCTGGCCCCACGTGTCCCTTGATGATGAACTTGCACAACCCCAACGGATTGTAGACGCTCACATAATCCTGGTAGCGGACAGCAAGGGCGCCTGCGCCGACCTGGCTCAGGCGGTCGGGGTCGTCAGGGAAGTCCAATCCCTCGATGCGCTGCCCGTAGCCCGGCCAGTAGGAGCACGATTCCATATGACAGGCGCCGCGATTGGCGGTGGCGTAGTTCGCCGCCATGGAAAGAAAGGCGCGGGGATCATGGTAGGGCAGCTCCAGGCCTTTGACCGTGATATCAAGATCGGGTGCGGCCAGCGCCGCGGCCAGGCGCTGCACCCCTTCGGCCAGGCGGTCGCCGCAGCCGGTTCGCTGCGCAATGGCGTGGACACAGGCGACGATCGCCGGCGCGTTGCCCCATGCGAGCCGCAGGCCATCGGTGTCAGCCAGGGTGAGCAGGCCGCGCTCGAAGGCCTCGACCGCACAGGCAATCACCGCCGAGGTGGAAATGGTGTCCAGACCGTAGTCATTACACAGATAGTTGATGTGCGCAATGCTGTTCAGGTCGCCATTGAGCAGCAGGCCGCCAAAGCCGCCCAGGGTTTCGTATTCAGGCCCGTGACCCACGGTGCCGGCATAGGCGCCTTCCTGGATGTTTACCGTCTTACCGCAGCCGATGGGGCAGGCGAAGCAGAAGGTGTGTTTATCGTGGATCGTCTCGGAGATTTTCTGGCCGCTGATCTGCGCCGCATCCGGCCAGGTGCCATCCCGCCAGTTGCGCAGCGGCAAATCGCCCACTCGCTCCGCGCCTGGCACCCCGCCCGCTGTCCCCAGTTTGCTCAGGCCAATGGCAAACTCTTTGATGCTGGCATTCTGCGCCTTGACCGTCGCCCTGAAGCCGGCCTCGTCTGCATAGCCGGGTCGCGCCTTGCCCCGTGTGACGATGGCCTTGAGGTTCTTGGAACCCAACAGCGCGCCCATGCCGGTGCGGCCGGCCGTGCGCGCATGTTCGATGCCGCCCTGCATCACGCCGGCAAAACGCACCCGGTTCTCGCCGGCCACGCCAATGCTGGCTATCTGTGCCTTCGGGTCGGTCTCTGCCCGCAGGAGGTCATAGGTTTCATAATGGTTCTTGCCCCACAGGTGGCCGGCAGGCCGAATGTCAGCCCCACCATCGTGGATGTAGAGATAGACCGGTTGGTCGGCGCGGCCGCTGATCACCAGGCCATCCAGCCCGGCAAAGCGCAGCTCCGCACCCCAGTGTCCGCCCATGTTGGCCTCGCCCCAGATGCCGGTCAGCGGTGAGCGACCGCACCAGGAGGATCGGCAGCCGGTGGGCGCAAAGGTGCCGCTGAGCACACCGTTGAAAATATAGAGTGGGCTGTGCGGGTCATAGGGGTCGCGTGTGGGGTCCATCTCCTGGCTGAAGAGCCAGGCTGCGTAGCCGCTGCCCAACAGCCATTGACGCACGTCGGTCTCCGCGATGGGATGGCGACTGATGCTGCCCGCGGTCAGATCAATGCGCAGATACTGCCCGGCGTAAGGTTGAGTCATGTTGGTTTTCCTCCTGCTGTCATCATGGTAGCCCCTGAACAAGCTTCGGACTCCTGAACGCGCCTGAACGGAAAACGTCATCTGCGCCTGCGGTCAGATTACGCTCGCACCCCACGCTTCCCCGCCACAGGCGATCAGGTGGACGTGGTGTTAGGCCCCGAGCCGTACTCGACCACCCGCTGCCGCAACACACCGCGTGTGTTAGGCGGAGGCGAAGGCAGGCGCTGATGCGAACAATGGCACCACGCGCAGATCGTTAGGCTGCTGCTCAAGCTCCCACAGATCATACACGGCTTGATGCCCCAGCCAGCTTTCAGCACTGCTGCCCAGAGCGATAGACAGGCGCAACGCAATCTCCGGCGTCACGCGCCCGCGGCCGTTCACGATCTTCGATAAGGTCTTGCGGCTCACGCCCATCGCCTGTGCCGCATCCGTGATGCTGGCACCCATCGGATCGAGCCACAACCCCTTGATGATCTCGCCGGGATGGGGGGGATTGACCATTTTCATCATCTCTCAACCCTCAATGATAGTCCTCGTAATCCACAACTTCGGCATCACCCGCCGCAAAACGAA
>NZ_JADIZS010000022.1:0-122124 GCF_016704685.1 Candidatus Amarolinea dominans | reverse complement strand
CGGGCGCATAGCCCCAGTCCCGCCGCGCCTCCAGGTTGCCCAGGTACAGATAACGCTGTTTGCCGGTCAGGATCGCGGCCACCGCGCGCGTGATCTTGCGTGTCACAAAGGTCTCCCCGCGGCGGGGCGACTCGTGGTTGAAGAGGATGCCGTTGACGGCGAACAGCCCATAGCCCTGGCGGTAGTTGCGCACCATCCAGTAGGCGAAGGCCTTGGCCGCCGCGTACGGGCTTTGCGGCTGGAACGGCGTCGTCTCACCCTGCGGCGGCGGCGCGCTGCCGAACATCTCGCTGGACGAGGCCTGGTAGAACCGTGCCGGCACACCGCTGCGGCGGATCGCCTCCAGCAGCCGCAACGTCCCCACCCCCGTCACGTCGGCGGTGTACTCCGGCATGTCGAAGCTCACCCGCACGTGGCTCTGCGCCCTCTTCCACCAGCGTGCCGTCCAACTGCTCGATGCGCACGTGCAACCCCGTCACCGCCGTATCGTCCGTGGCCATCACCGTGATCGCGCTGCCCACGGCCCCCGTATACGCGTCCAGGCCTGCCCTGAGTTTATCGAAGGGTCCACGTCCTCCACTTCGGGCAGGCTCAGGAAATCGCACACCGCGGAGCTAAACTCGCCACGATCATAAGGTGAGTTTTTGTCACCCCGTAACCTTGTCACCCCGTCACCGTGTCTGCGTCAGCCGCGTCCCATCCCATGCCCCACGACGGCCGATCACAACGACACGTGGCTCACGCCCGCAGGGGACGTCGGGCAGGCCAGACAGAATTGAGCGCTCATCGCGAAGCAGGCCAGCCCATCGGTGGGAACGCGTCAAACCACCCCCGGCTTGCCGCCAACAGATAGACCGCCAAAGCCATGCCCTGTTCCGCATCATGCCGAAAATAACTCTGGCCCGGCGTCAGATCCGGAAGGCCATTCGGGTAACGAGTAGGTATGTAAAACTTGTCCAGACCGGCAGCTTTCTCCACCCAGGTCGAACTCTCGGACACATATTCCAGCGCTGGAAACTGCATCACGAGCTTCTGAATGGAATGGCCCCAGGGGTCCTCATCAATCAAATACCACAATGCCTTGATCGCCTTCTCGCCGCACTGTTGCGCTGCAAAACAAGCATGCGCGTAAAGACCCGCTGCTGCCAGAGTCCTGGCCGCGCGCAGATCATCTTCCGCCGTCGCCAACCAGCGCTCGGCGGTATCGCGGTCTTCACTCTGACTCATAGATCACCTGTCCTTCTCGTAACGCCGTTGCCACAAAGCGTCGGCGCGCCATCTGCTCCAACTCCTCCGGCGTGTAAATCAACGCGTCCACTGCCACATCTGGCAACGCCAGGTTCAACTCGTACAGCAACCGGTCGTAACGGTCGAGAAAGCGCCGGTCTGTGCGTTGCACAAGGATCAGATCAACGTCGCTGCGCCGGGAGGCCTCCCCGCGCGCCCTGGAGCCGAAGAGGATCGCTCTGACAATCTGGTGACGCTTGAAAACCGGCAGCAACCGGGCCCGCAACTCACCGTTAGCGAGACGCTGTATCATCACTCGGTCTCCTCCTGATCTATCTCTTTGACATGATCCGTTCGTCTGGCCCGGAGTCGCCTCATCGCCCAAACACCGTGGCGGTCCCCAGTTCGTCGCCCCCCACGTGCAGAATAAACGGCTCCGTCAGGCCCCCACTCTCCAGGCGGCCGTCCGCATCCTGAACCACCTGCTGTCCCAGCATCTGTGTTGCACCGTACTCGCGCAACTTCGCCACCGCGCGTGTCGGCCCAAGAACCCCGCGGCGGCCGGTCACCACCACGCGCGGGTTGTGCCGCAAGGTGTTGCTGGCGGGCCAGAAGGATTGCGGTTGCGGGTTTTGCGCTGGCGTCATCGTCTCGATGACTTCAAGCCAGTTGCAGCTCGCGTTCGACAGGCAGGGGGCAAAGCAGATACTCCAAGACTTCTGCTTGCATCCGTTCAATCTCCAACCTGTACCCGCTGCTGACCGCCTCGAACTCATCAAGACGCCTGTTCTGCGCAATTGCGCCAGCCAACGCTGAAATTGCGCAATCCGCTGTTGGCTGATCTCTACTTCGTGATCATTGGTTATCATGCTAGGATTACCTCGACAATGCCACGCTTCGATCCATCTCGTTTGATCTGCCAATAGCTGATAAAATCCTCGATCGTCTCACCAAACAGACGCCAGAACGAAGATGTGAAGCAGGCGCCTGGTAACCAGTCTGCGCTGCTCCGGAACCTGGCCAAATCGCTCAACAACAACTTCCATCGTCGTACGATGCACGCCTGGTGGCAGATCACCCAACTCATTACTTGGCGGTAATTTCATGGACGTTTCCTGGCATAAAAAACAACTTCTGCGAGCTCGTCTCGGCTACGCAGCGCCAATCGGTCGCGAGCCGTTTGTGCCATCATAAGCCACTCCCTTTCTTTTTCGGTGCAAGAGCGCCTGAGGTCGCGCTCATCCGCATGTCCGCATCCATCAATGAGAAGCTGCGTTCATTCGCGCCGCATTGCCGGGGCCGGCCTGGGGGCCAAAGCTCCGCAGTGCCGCCAGCGATGCGGGCAGCCAAAATAACCTGCGCTGGGCCGCGCCGGAGCGGAACGCTGCAACGGGTGCGGACATGTGGGTTTCACACCACACCGGGCGGCCGCCCGGTGCGGTCCTCAGGTCTGGAGAAGCGTATGAGGACCTTCTTGCCGTGCTCGGCGTTGAGGCGGATTCCGGCCTGGATCGTGCCGGGATCGTTTTCTTGGGCAAGAGGATGCTATTATAGACGGCAACGGCAAGAGAAGTCAAACTCAGACGCCCACCCCATCAGGATAGCATTCCGAATTTGTGTGACCCTGCGGGAAAGCCCTTCTCAGCGAAGGCCACGGCCAGCGGCAGCCCCACGTAGCCCAGGCCGATGACGGCCACGACCGCGGTGTGATCATTAATCTTGGTGAGCAATTGGTCTTTCATCGAGTGCTCTGGTACCATTCAATCGTCCGCCGCAGCCCGTCTTCAAAAGGGGTCGTCGCCTCAAACCCGAACACCATCTTCGCCCGGCTGGTATCCAGCTTCCGTCGCGGCTGGCCGTTCGGCTTCGTCGTATCCCAAACGATTCTACCATGAAATCCGCACAGGCGTGCAATCGTCTCGGTCAGGTCCTTGATGCTGATCTCGAACGCACTGCCCAGGTTCACCGGCAGGCTGTCGTTGTAGCGCTCCGCCGCCAGCAGGATCCCTTCGGCCGCGTCTGCCACGTACAAAAACTCCCGCGTCGGCGAGCCGTCGCCCCAGGCCACGATCTCCGGATCGCCCCGTTCCACCGCCTCGACGCATTTGTCGAAGATCCTCTTCAGAGAGCGAATCAGCGCCGGGATCACGTACGAGGTCTGCAGATCGAAGCCTGTCCTCAACCTTGTTGCTCCAGAAATTCGGCAAAGGCCAACATTTCGCCGCGCACCTGGGCCAAAGTCTCGGGCAGGTCTAGCACTAACTTCTCGATCTTGGTCGTCTCGAAATTGTACGCATACACATGACGCACCACGTGACGAAACCCTCGATAGCCATCCAGGCGATGATAAGTACTCTGGGAGATGACTGCCGGTCGTAGGCCGGACGTCTCAACGCTCATCTGGCGCAAGAGGACCTGGTGCCAGTTTTCGCCCTTTGGCTTTGCAGCATCAATGGTGGTAGCGATCAACTCGAAGATGCGCTCCAGTCCGCTGTAAAAGCCATGCAGGTTGAGCGCGACACCATCGAGATAGTAGTCATCCGCATTTCTCAGCGCACGTCCCCAGCCCTCCGTCACGCGCCCGGCGACTCGATCCAGTTCTGCAAGCTCATCTCGGATTCGCGTTGCCAGACGGAGCAGTCGTTCACTCACAACTCGATGCCCTCGCGCTCCACGGCTGCACGTAATGAGGGCCGGCAAGCATCAGGATCAACCAGGTCAACCCGGAAGATTGGACTGAGGCCAGTGATCGCCGCCACGGCGCCATAGAAACGTGCGGCCGGTATCCCCCAGGCAGCCAGGTCAATATCAGACCAGGGCGTGAACCAGTCGTCATGGATCAGGGAGCCGAAGACGGCCACTTTGACCGCGCCGTATTGATCCCGCAGCAGCTTGGCGGCTTGCCGTGCGACGCGCCAGGCTTGTTGACGA
Organism: Candidatus Amarolinea dominans; assembly: GCF_016704685.1. Classification (NCBI taxonomy): domain Bacteria; kingdom Bacillati; phylum Chloroflexota; class Caldilineae; order Caldilineales; family Candidatus Amarolineaceae; genus Candidatus Amarolinea; species Candidatus Amarolinea dominans. The sequence goes on along the minus strand of NZ_JADIZS010000022.1, from coordinate 117,966 downwards.
CGACGTTCCGCGCGCCTCAACTGATCAGGGCCATGACCTTCAACCGCTTGACCTGGCCGATACGATCGCCACTGTTCGGGAGAGAGGTCAAGAGCTGTTTGTGCCATTATCGAGACCTCCGATACCATTCAATCGTTTGCCGCAGCCCCGTCTCGAACGGCGTGGTTGCCTCAAACCCGAACATCGCCTTCGCCCGGCTCGTGTCCAGTTTCCGCCGCGGTTGACCGTTGGGCTTCGTCGTGTCCCAAACGATTCTACCATGAAATCCGCACAGGCGTGCAATTGTCTCCGTCAGGTCCTTGATGCTGATCTCGAAGGCGCTGCCCAAATTCACCGGCAGGCTGTCGTTGTAACGCTCCGCCGCCAATAGGATCCCCTCGGCTGCATCTTCCACGTACAGGAACTCCCGCGTCGGCGAGCCATCGCCCCAGGCCACGATCTCCGGATCACCCCGCGCCACCGCCTCGACGCATTTCTTGATCAGCGCGGGGATCACATGCGAGCTGTCGGGATTGAAGTTGTCGCGCGGGCCATAGAGGTTCACCGGCAACAGAAAGATGCTGTTGAAACCGTACTGCTGGCGATAGGCTTGCGACTGCACCAGCAACATCTTCTTGGCCAGGCCATACGGTGCGTTGGTCTCTTCGGGGTACCCGTTCCACAAATCCTCTTCACGAAACGGCACCGGCGTGAACTTGGGATAAGCGCACACCGTGCCCAGCGCCACGAACTTGCTCACGCCGGCCTTCCACGCTTCGTGCAGCAACGGCGCGCCCATCATCAGGTTATCGTAGAAGAACTCGGCCGGATGCGCCCGGTTGGCGCCGATGCCGCCCACCCGCGCCGCAAGGTGCAGGATGATGTCCGGCCGCGCGTCCGCCAGCAAGCGCCGGATCGCGGTCAGGTCGCGCAGATCGTAATCCTCGATGCGCGGCACGAAGACCTCTCCAGCGCCGCGGGCCTGCAGCTTCTTGGCGATGACCGATCCCAGGAAGCCCGCGCCGCCGGTCACGACGACCGCTGGTTGCGCCAGAAGGTATTGCTGTCGGGCCAGGGTAGGGTTGCAGGTTCGCCATAGATGGTTGGCTGTTGGTTGCTCATGGCTGCGATGCCTTACGCCGCATCTCCATTCGGTCGAAATCCACGATCGCTCCTACCTCCAACAGGAAATCAAAGCCCAAGATTGCGTCAAACTCGTAACCATAGTCAGTATTGCCGGCTTGTATTACGAAGTTCGCCACGTGCAATTCCCCAACCGTAAGCGCATCCACATGAAATTCAACGACGCTTTCTCCACCCGCACCGATTCCTGTCATCTCGCGAATGCGTGCATTGGGTGGTGGTTGAATACCCTTTTCACGCAACCTATCAAACGGAAATAGTGTTCCGGCCGATCCTGTGTCCAATAGCACCTTGTCAAATCTCAGACTGACCCCACCATCATTGAGTGTGGCAGTTATCATGGGCAAGTTGTCAGCGATTCGTATCTTCATCACTTGCCCCTGATTCCGACCCAATACTGGAGCTTAATTTCTATTTTGTCATTGCTCGTGTGATAGACATACAGTCGTTGTGTTGGCGCTTTTTTGTGTAATGCGTTGTAATGCTCCCAAGCCTCGTAAAAATCAGTGTAGGCGTGAATAGGGGCCAACTCGTCAACAATGCGACGCCGATCTTCAGTTACATGTGATTCCACTGCCGCAAAGAGCAACCACTTGTCTGGAAACTGCTCACGGACTTCTTGCCATTTCATTTGATCCTCCAAACGCCGTAACCCACCCTCGAACGATGTTCTCGCTTCGAAGCCAAACCGCTCCCGCGCCCCTCGTAGCCTTTGGTCAGGAGGAACGTCGAAGCATGTCCTGAGTTGAGCCGAAGGGGGCCGCGTCCGGGTCGGTCTCGCCGGCCATCTCGAAGCCGTTGTGTTGGATGGTCGGCACGTAGGGATCGTGGTAGTGCATATCGGCACCCTTCTGGCGCAGCAGCTCGATCACGTCCAACGCCGGCGACTCGCGCACATCATCGCCGAGGGCCGATGGTTGATGGCTGATGGCCCTCCATCGTTCGTCGTTCGTCGTTCGTCAGCGCTGCCAGCCGCTCCGATGGAATATCCTGCACATACGACTCGCCGCGCTGAACCGCGGCCACCTTGCGGCCGTCCACTTCGATGCCGACGACGGGAAAGCCCTTCTCAGCGAAGGCCACGGCCAGCGGCAGGCCCACGTAGCCCAGGCCGATGACGGCGACGGTGGCGCTGTGATCGTGGATTTTGGTGAGAAGTTGATGTTTCATTCGAGTTACCATGCGGACGAAGCTTTCAGTCAACGTCCGCCAGTCACGACGACGCGCTGGTCACGCCAGAAGGTATTGCTATCGGGCCAGCTATTGAGCATGGGGTGAATCTCCTAAATCCTTTCAAATCCCTTCAAAAACCCTTCATTCGACCAGGGTGTAGTACGCGCCGCGTCCCTTACCCTGACGGATCAGCAACCCTCTATCAGACAAGTCCTTCAGATCCCGATAGGCTGTCACATCCGCAACACTTACCAGGGTTCGGTATTCTCCTGTTGTAATCCGCCCATGTTCACCCACACATAATACGGCTTCAACTTGCCGCTCGTTCAGGCTCTCTGCCCAGGCCGGTCGCGCCTTTATCTCCTGCATGAAGCGTTCACCAGGCCCGATCAACATCACCCGAAACTCGCTGCCTACTTCCTCGAACTGGGGGCGGGGTAAGCCGTGCTCTGTCATGGCCTGCGCTATGCGCCGAATGCCCGTGCCCAGCCGCTCGATATAGCGGCTGCCCAAATCCCGCAACACGCCAACAATGATGGGGTTGCGCTGTACGGATTGCGGCTCCAGCCGCCGCATCTTTTCTATGGAGACCCCCGGTGGCAGCGTCCCCGGACTGAAGACTTCGATGCGGTCGTCGAACATAAAGATACGGATGCTCTGCCCGCGCCGGCTGTAGTCCCGATGCACCACGGCGTTGACAATGGCTTCCCGCACTGCGGCCTGCGGATACTCTCGGTACTCCACACCGACAAAACCCTCGATGCGCCGCCCGATCTTCATGTGGCGGTAAATGAACTGCTCGGCGTCGTCCACCAACTGGTACAGAGGGCCATGCAGGTCGCGCCGGTCAATGTAACTGATCACGTCCGTGCCTTTGAAGCGTACACACGCTACTTCGGCTTGCCCAATCAGGCGTTGCGGATCTTCAGCAAAGAGCAGCACGCCGGCATGGGTTGGAATCCACTGCCCATCATCGCGTATCAGACAGCCCAGATTGTGCAGCATCTCCTCGGCTGACAGGCCCAAAGGTTGGCCGCTCGTCTCCTCGCGCCGCCGCACGTAGCCTGCAATCAACCGTTCCGACAGATCGGTCAGTTTCGCTCCCCGGCAGGCCAACGCCTCAAAGCCGCCCTCGCTGCCCTCGATGTAGAGCCGGCGGACTTCCTCATCCTGGGCCTCTCGATTGCTGGATCCTACGCGCACATAGGGGCGTGTCTCGCCATTGACCAGATAGGGCTTGTGCGCGCCTTGGAGACAGGTCACCGTCACGAATTCCATGCCCTGATAAGCGATAATCTCGATGCTTGGCATCACGTCCAAAGAACAGCGAGAACGCAGGATATTGACGATACCTTCCTCGATTCTCTGAGGGGCCATCACCCCGACCGGTCTTCCGGTTCCGTCCTCCACGCCAAACACGATGACGCCGCCCCGCGTGTTGTAGAATGCCGTGACCAGTTTCGCCAGATCAGACGAGGAGGGCATCTCTCGTTTGAACTCCAACGTCTCCCTTTCTTGTTGGCTGATCAACCGCTCGAATTCCTCAGGTGTCAACTCGGCTCTCCTGTGTCGAAGGTTCTGGCCCGGCGGATGATGCCGTGGCCCTCTCAGCCCTGGGCCAGGAAGAACTCGGTCATATAGGAGCGTCCTGGCCGGTGATGCCGGTGATGAGTGCAACCACGAATTTGCGGCCACGAATTTCACTAATTTTCACGAAGGGTTTGGATTCGTGGTAATTCGTGCAATTCGTGGCAGAGATTGGTTTTTTTGCCACGAATTTCACGAATTTTCACGAAGAGTTTGGATTCGTGGCAGGGAGGGTGTCGCGCTCAGCGCCCGTATCCCTGACGCTGCGTCAGGCGATCTCGGCGGTCAGCTCCAGGGGTTGCTCCGCGACCGGCGACCAGGGATGCTCGATGATGCGGCGGATGAAGGCGTCTGACACTTTTCGCTCTGAGCCAGCGCGCAAGCCAACCACAACGCGGACCTTGCTCGCTGGATGCTCAAAGTGCAGCGCCGCAGATGCAGGCATTCTGCAGCCTTTTTCGGTCAGCTCGATCCAGCCGCATTTTGCCATTTCGCTCTGATACCAGGCGATTGCCGCGTCTAACGAGAGTGGAAAGATGAACCAGCCCACGACAGACTCGATGGTGCGGTCGGATTTGAGGATCAGATCCCAGTATGGATGAAAAGGACCTTCGCCTGTCTTAGCCACGGTTGTCTCTGCCGGTAAAGACACATCCCCAGGCCATTCGTCAAAGCGCAAGTGAATCATAACGCCACTATGCATTCGCTGGAACTTGCGAAAACTGTTAACTGCTACCATGGTACAACTCCCAGTATTTCCATCAGAGAATCGAGCGTCAGAACAGTTTGAGGGTTGACCCCATGACCCGACATGCCTTTGGCGGTATAATGGGCCTGTTGCAACGATTGAACAAACTCTCTGATCTGAGTCTGTGATAACCCCTGCCTTTCCAATAGCTCTTCAAGCGACTGACCGGGATTCCTTTTGGTGATCTGATTTAAAAAGTTGTTGATCTCTTTGACCCAACCGTTGAGGTCTTCAGCGCTATAGTCCTGGTCTTTGATCTTGCGGCGATATTTTTCGTCGTCATCAGGCGGCTCGAAGCCCGGAAACCCGCCGACACTGGCCCCGCCCAGCATCTTCGAGAGATGGCTGGCGGTCTGCCGCAGCAGCCCTTCCGTGCCCGGCGCCAGCGACGCCTGCGCAACGCTCGCCGGCGCCGATGCAGTCAGCTCCACAAGCAGTGTGTTGGACATTGCCATCAGACCAACGAGGGCTATCCCCACGACGACAAGCCACACCAGCGCGGGGTTGAGCCGCGACGTTTCACGATCGAGAGAGTGATTCATGGATTTCTTTCTCTGCCACGAGTTTTTACGAAGTGTTTTCTTGTTCGTGGTAATTCGTGGCATTCGTGGCAGAGATCAGGTTTTCTTGCCACGAATTTCACTAATTTTCACGAAGGGTTTCGTGGTAGCGCACGTCCGCGCCTTTGTGGCGCAGCAGCTCGATCACGTCCAGCGCCGGCGACTCGCGCACGTCGTCAATGTCTTTCTTGTAGGCCACGCCCAACACGAGCACGTTACTGCCCTTGAGCGGCTTGCCGGCTTCGTTCAGCGCATCCACCACCTTCTCGACCCAGTAACGCGGCATGTCGCTGTTGATCTCGCCGCCCATTGTCGTTTGTTATACGGTCAGCGGCGCTCTCACACCCTGCGCTCCAGCGCCAGCGACCAACGACCACCGGCCGACCCTTCAACTTCGCTCAAGGTGGGCTGTAGGGCCGCGGCGACACGAATGGCCACCCGCAGGCCCTCACGGCGGAATAGTTCGCTTAGGTGCAAGGCCAGGTCATCCATCGCTGGCTGCCGGGCTTGAACCACAACTGTCGCATCAATCACATCCGGGTTGAAATGCACCACCCGGACGTCCTGAACTACTGATGGCCCGTACTCATCGGCAAAGGCATGTTCAAGCGCCCGGCGGAGCTCGCCGTAATCCACTTCCTGAACCACATACGGCACGGTCAATTCTCGCAGCTTCATAGGCTCACCCCCCGCTTCCGTAACTCCTCGCGACACGCCGTCAGTAACAATTCGGCATCGCTCACCGCGGCCAGCGCCTGTTGTCGTAGATCGCCCGGCGGATAGGGCGAATAGTCTACCTGATTGCGTGCTTCTCGCCATCGGCCGAGCATATCTCCGTATGGCCGGCCGAGGATCTGCCCCAACGCCGCCGGCAGCCGCTCGTGATCATCCAGATCGGCCCGCCGGACGTGCAGCACCACGGCTCGCGCGGCGTGATACATGGCATAATAGCAACGGGACACGATATGCGGCAGATTCAATGTTGCACTGGCATCCAGTTGTCCAGCAAAAGCCAGATACTCCTGCGCCTTGATCAAACGCTCTCTGACCAGTCGGGTGATCAGTTCGTCTACCTGTGCTCGCGTCAGATAGCCCAAGTCCACCAGGCGGTAAAGCAATACACCCTGGGAGGCAGTCAGGCGCTGAAGATCGTCCATCTGCTGCATATTCATACGTTGTGTCAAATTGCCGCGTACCGCGTATCCACGATCAGCCGCACCTGCCGCCGGATCGCGGCCCAATCATAACATGAATGATCCGTCACCACCACCGCGCAATCCGCCGCAGCCAGCGCGGCGTCCAGGTCCGTCTCGCCGGCCATCTCGAAGCCGTTGTGGCGGATGGCCGGCACGTAGGGGTCATGGTAATGCACAGCCGCGCCCTTCTGGCGCAACAACTCGATCACGTCCAGCGCGGGCGACTCGCGCACGTCGTCAATGTCCTTCTTATACGCCACCCCCAGCACCAACACGTTGCTGCCCTTGAGCGGCTTGCCGGCCTCGTTCAGCGCATCCACCACCTTCGCCACCCAGTAGCGCGGCATGTCGCTGTTGATCTCGCCGGCCAACTGGATGAAGCGGGCGTTGTAGTTCAGCGTCTTCATCTTCCACGACAGATAGAACGGGTCCAGCGGGATGCAGTGCCCGCCCACCCCCGGCCCCGGCGTGAACTTCATGAAGCCGTAGGGCTTGGTGGCGGCCGCCTCGATCACTTCCCAGGGATCCAGCCCCAGCTTGTCGCACATCACCGCGATCTCGTTCACCAGCGCGATGTTCACCGCCCGGAAGGTGTTCTCCAGCAGCTTCACCATCTCCGCCGCCTGGGTGGATGACACCGGCACGATCCGCTCGATGAACCGCGGTTTGATCATGAATCTTGGAAAGAAGTTGGTCTTTCATCGAGTGACTTTTGTGTCATGCTCCAGCACAGCGAGTAACCGACTCACCGTAATCGTCGCAATTCCCCGTATCTCCAGTTGCCCCTGCAACTCCAGGTCACGCGTCACATCCTCATCGCGGCTGACCACGTGGGTCGCTCCGCCAGCCACCGCCGTCTCCAACACCCAATCGTCGTCAGGATCGCGACACAGGTGCAACATGCCTGAAACCGGAACCAACCGGGCCACAGCGGCCACACCGCGCACGTAGGCTTCAGCGTCATCCACCGTGGTCTGGCGCACCTTCATAATCCGCGGGCGGCGCAGTACTTCCAACAACTCCTCCAGGAGCGGCAAAGAACTGACGACCGTGAAACGTCCGGCTCTCCCAGCGCCAATCAAGCGCGCCGGGAAACCGTGCGGCGTCAGAAACGCCGACACCCAAATATTCGTGTCAACGACTGCGCTGACGGCCACGGTGTTCCTGGCGGACTTCGGCTCTAGCAGCCGTGATTTCGGCTTCGATCTCCGCCGGCGTGTAACTGCTTGGACGGCTATGAACCTCCGCCAAGAGATCGGATAGCGCAGACCAATTGGTCTGCCGGCGCGCTTCATCATTAGACTCAATCGCCCGCAGTCGCCGATATTCTTCGAAAGAAATCAGCACCGCCAATGGCTGACCTTCGCGCTCCAGGATGAGCGGACGCTGCAGGTCGGCCACGGCGCTGCCGTAAGCCACACTTGCTTCTGCGATCCGGTTTGCGTCTGTCATCAGTTCACTCCCCCGAACACGCTATACCACCGACGCTGGCACGCAGATGATCGCCGACGGCATATCCTGCACATACGACTCGCCGCGGTTCAACGCGGCCACCTTGCGGCCGTCCACTTCGATGCCGACGACGGGGAAGCCCTTCTCGGCGAAGGCCACGGCCAGCGGCAGGCCCACGTAGCCCAGGCCGATGACGGCGACAACCGCGGTGTGATCATGAATCTTGGAAAGCAGTTGGTCTTTCATCGAGTGACTCTTGTGTCATCCTTCGGCCACGAATGGGGTTTTTTGCCACGAATTTCACTAATTTTCACGAAGATTTTTTCTTTGCCACGAATTTCACTAATTTTCACGAAGGGTTTTGATTCGTGGTAATTCGTGGCAGAGATTGACTGCCGTACACTTTTTGAGAAGTTGAGAGGTTGACACTTCTGTAGTATGCTCTGGTTCCATCCCAGAACACGGAGCAAACTCATGAGTGACAACCTGAGGCGTTATCGTGCCATAAGACAGAGCATAAAGCAACTTTATCCCAAAGAACCCACCGGCAATCTCGCCCGCCATCTCAGTACCTTAGCCGATCTCATCAGTGGCATCGTCGGAAGCAAGTCTACCCACCTCCCCCAGGTCGCCAGCAAAGTGCCCGATGCCGCGAAGTTGGATAGTCGAGTCAAACGCTTCACGCGCTGGGTGAGCAACAATAACATTGACGCCGAAACCTGCTTCTTACCCTATGTACGGTAGTCAACGGTTGACAAAGAGATCGCTCTATGATATGATGATTTCAGAAAGGAGCAAAAATGTGTGCTTTGCTGAAACCATTATCGGTCCGCCAGGTGCTTTTGGGAAAAACAACCACCATCTTTACCCCGCAGGACTTCCAACGGATTTTTCACACCACCGGATCGAAAGCCAAATACTTCCTGGAAACATACACCCAGAACGGACTGTTCTTGCGGCTCAAGAAAGGGTTGTATACCTTGCAGAGCGATCTGCCGCCTGAGGAAGAGATCGCCAATCTCCTCTATCGCCCTTCCTACGTCTCGTTTGAGTACGCGCTGAGTACGTATAACATTCTCTTGGAAATGGCCTACTCCGTCACTTCGGCTACGACCCAGCCTACGCGTACCTTTCAGGTCGGCGAGCGGACCTTTTCATACTTTACAATCAAACGGGAAGCGTTTACCGGTTATATCCCCGTCAAGAGGGCGGAACGGACGGTCCTGCTCGCGGAACCGGAAAAGGCCCTCGTTGACTATCTCTACTTCGTCTCCCTCGGCAAGAAACCCAGAAACGACCGCCTGCGCACAACTGAGCTGGATCAACAGAAGATCCGTTTCTACGCCACCCTGTATCAAAGAACAGGGTTAGACAAACTCATCGAGGAAGTCTTATGATCGCCGATCACGTCCTCAAGTCGCTCGCGACCAAATTTCAGACAACGGAATTGAACGTCCGCCGCGAGTATTGCCAGCACCTGTTCCTTTCGTATTTCTACCAACAGCCGCTGACCGACCACATCTATTTTAAGGGGGGTACGGCTCTCAGAACGCTTTACAACAGTCCCCGCTTCTCAGAAGACCTCGACTTCAGCGCCTCGATCACCGATATCCGCGCGCTGGAAGAAGCGCTCTTAGAAACGTTGGCGGCCATCGCCCGGGAGAACATCAACCTCGATCTCACCGAGTCAAAAACAACCACCGGCGGGTATCTGGCGATCATCGCTTTTCTAACGAACCACGGCCCGCTTACGATCCAGCTCGAGATCTCCCTCCGAGAGGGGGAAAAGCGAGGCGAGGCGATGACAGTGGTCTCCGATTTGGTCCCTGCGTACACCGTCGTCGCGCTGGCCAGAGAGCAACTCGTTGACGAGAAGATCCAGGCGCTTCTCTCCCGCAAGAAAGCACGCGATTTCTACGACCTCTACTTCATCCTGCGCGCCAACTTGCTGCCGGCCCACCGGCGAGATGTCCTGGCGCAAGTATTAGAAACGACCAGGCAATCGAGAATTGACTTCCAGAGAGAACTGAAGGAGTTCTTGCCCAGAAGCCATTGGGCGATCATTCGGGACTTCCCCGCGCCCCTCGAGCGAGAGATCGCACGTTTCCTGTAATGAGGGGCACAAAATCTTTACGGTAGTGGCTGATCTTCCGGCCAATCCAGGCATCGCAACACGCCCGGTTCAACCTCCTTGTAGCGCCAGCCGCTCTCCGGGCAGGCCATCATACCATCCCCATGCGGCTTCGCCAAACGATGCCATGGCGGCTCATCCACCCGCGCTGGCGCGCAGGCACGCCCAACATCAGGGCATAGTCGGGCGCGTCACCCCGCACCACCGCGCCCGCGCCGATGAACGCGTAACGCCCGATCGTTGCGCCGCAGCGGCTCCCCTGCTGACTCGATTTCAACCAGGTCAACAGGGCGTTCTTCGATGACATCCTCCACCAGGCGCCAGGCATCCCAGTAATCAGAATTGCCGCCCACCCTGGCCGCCAGGTGGATGATCAGATCGGGCCGGGCGTCGTGCAGCAGGGCCAGCACCGCCTCGTGCTGCACCAAGTCGTAGTCCTAACGGCGGGGGATGGAGATGTCGGCCGCGCCTCGCTCCCGCAGCTTCTCCACCACGAAGGAGCCGAGGAAGCCGGCCCCGCCGGTCACGGTGACGCGTTGGTTGCGCCAGAAGGTGGCGTTGTTGGGCCAGGATGGTTGTTTGGGCTGGGACGTCATCGCAGAGTGTCCGTTTTCAGTAATCTCAGCCTGTTTTCGACACCCCAATGGGTAGTAGGTCATCAGGCACTTGCCACAAGCCGTCGCGTAGAACGTTTGAGCGAAAACAGGACTGTTCCTACAGGTTGTGTGCGATTTGCCAATGACCACAAGCTGTTGTATGGTGTTGTATGGAAACATCTGTTCTGTGTCGAAAACAGGCTCAGTGGGCCGGAACTGGCGAGATGCGATGCGCATCTACTCATGCCAATCCACCCCCACTTCTGATGGGTCATTTGCACCATATTATGCACCACAACGCGACATTATGCACCATCATCCTGCAACATATCGACTCCCTCTCTTGGTTCCCAATCGCTTTACCAAACCTGTTTCCACCAATCTCATTAAATCCCTCGATGCTGTATTCCTGGGCAGATCAAATACATTCTGATACAAACTGCTGGTCATCTCCAATCCATCATTGACCATCAGTCGCAGCGCCTCGATCTGCCGCTCGTTCAGTCCCAACGCTCGCAGGTTAGTCACTCCGGCCCGGGGAACCAGGCCCAGAATTTGGTCGCCTGGTCCCGGAAAGGTCGTCTTGAAAAAAGTGCCGCGCTCCTCGAACACGGGCTCTTCCAGGCCATGTTCTCGCATCAACCGCTTCATCTTCGTGATCCCCGTGCCGAATTGCTCCATTTCCCCGATATCCCGGAATCGGCGACACAGGGTCTCGTTTCGGGTGACGTGCGAGCCTTCCAACTCGCTGAGCGGGATCAGCGCCTTGCCCGGGCTCATCACCTCCAGCCGGTCATCGAATACATTGACTTGGATGCCGCTGCTGTGGTCATAATCCCGATGGGCCATGGCGTTCACCAATGCCTCCCGGATAGCGTCATACGGATACTCGGTCACTTGCGTGCTTTCGAATCCCACCACCTTCATCGCCGTGCGCGTGTTCCGCCGAATGAATCGCTCTGCCTCGTCTAACATCTCCGGCAGTGTTCCGCAAGCGATGAGCCGGTCAATGAAGGCCAATGTCGTCACGCCCTGGAAACGAGCCAACTTGACCTCAGCGCGTGGCAAGAAACGCTGTGGATTGCGGCCGAAAAAAAGCAGGCCAGTGTAGGTGGGCGCCAGTTCTCCGTCCCGTTCCCGTGCTCCTGCCAGCATTTCGGCAATCACTTTTGGCAATGAAGCGCCAGGTGGAGTCGCGTCGGGATAGGCCTCCTGGCGGCGCCGCAGAAAATCCTGTACCTTAGCCTCGTCCAAATCCTCATACGTCACCCCCTCTACCAATTGCTGGTCGAAAGGCAGGTGATGACGAGCGAGAAGCAGCCGTTCGTACTCCGCCCGGCTCATCTGCACATCGGCCGCGCCCACGCGCTTGTACGCCCGGCCTTGCACCAGGTGCGGTTTATCCTGGCTTTCAGGCACTGTCACCAGAATGATGATCTGTTCGCCCAGCTTTACAGACTCCACCGACGGGTAGAGAGTAGGGTCGGTGTTGGCGGTGACGGCCTGAACGACCCGCTCCTTAGTTTGGGCGCCCATCTCCACCCCTGAGATCGTGCCGTCATCCCTCACACCGAACAGCACGATGCCGCCGTCAGCGTTAGCCATGGCTGTCACGCTGCGAGCGCCTGTTTCCAGCTCGGCCAGCGAGCGCTTGAACTCCACTCGCTGTCCTTCACCCTGGGCAATTAAGTCGTGCAGGTTTTCAGGGAGCAAAGAGATCAATGCCATTCAATCGTACGCTTCAATCCGTGGCGAGAATCAACGTTTTCTTTGCCACGAATTACACTAATTTTCACGAAGGGTCTTGATTCGTGGTAATTCGTGCAATTCGTGGCAGAGATTGAGTGTTTTTGCCACGAATTTCACGAATTTTCACGAAGGGTTTTGATTCGTGGTAGAGATTGGGTCTTTTTGCCACGAATTTCACTAATTTTCACGAAGGGTTTGGATTCGTGGTAGGGTCTACTTTACGACTCGTTGGTGACCGAGCGAATTGGCGCCATAGTCGGACCGATTCTTACCAGGCCAGGGTCAATAGACTTCGTCGTGCGTGCCGAGGTCAACTAACACAACAGCATCTTCATTGCCGTCTGGGTCTGGCCCGAACAAGAAGATGATCCGGCAATCATATTCGACCCAGCATGCCCACAGTCCATCGAGGCGTCCCTTGAGCTTATGAGTCTTCAGCGTTGGGTGAAATGGGTCAGCCACAAGCTGATCCAACGTATCGAGAATCCTTGTTTGTAGGCCCCGGTCGTTGCGAGTTCGTCCCTTGAGCGCCCGACGAAAGCTGTTGTCCCAAACCAGCTTTCTCATGCTTCTAGTTCTCGACGCAGATCATCCACTGTCCCGTAACTGGCGCGGCGCTCACGAAACGCTTGCAGAGTCATCTGGGCATTTGCAGCGATCTCACGACGTCGCTGTTCAATCATTCTTCTGCGGATAATCTCGATGATCGCCTCTTGATCATCAGGAGGTAGGCGATCAATCACATCCAACGCGGCCTGAAAAGGTGTTACCGATGTTCCATTCATAGGACTAGCGCTCCGAATGCGTCAGAGATTGGGTTTTTTGCCACGGATTTCACTAATTTTCACGAAGGGTTTCGATTCGTGGTAATTCGTGAAATTCGTGGCAGAGATTGGGGGTTTTTTTGCCACGAATTTCACTAATTTTCACGAAGTTTGCCGGGGCCCCCGCCCCCCCGGGGGGGGGGGGGGGGGCGGGGGGGGGGGGGGGGGGGGGCGGGGGGGGGGGGGGGGGCCGGGGGGGGGGGGGGGGGGGAGGGGGGGGGGGGTCCCCCCGGGGCCGGCTCGGGCCCCCCCCCCCGCCCCCCCCCCGGGGGGCCGGCCGGGCGCCCGCCGCCGCCGGGCGGGGCGGGGGGGGGGGGGGGGGGGGCGGGCGGCGGGGGGCCCCGCCCGGGGGGGGGGGGGGGGGGGGGGGGGGCCCCCCGGGCCCCCCCGGGGCGGGGGGGGGCTCCTTGGGCCCGGGGGCCCCCCCCCCGGCTTTTGCCCCCGGGGGCCCGCCCTCCGCCCGGGCTTTTTTTTTTTGTTCCCGACTGCCCCGTGCACTAAAGTCTCTCTGTTCGTGTCAATTCGTGCAATTCGTGGCGAGAGCTCCGTTTTGCCACGAATTCACGCTAAGATTTCCTTCATGTCAATTCGTGGGACCTGTCCTGAGCGCAGCCGAAGGATTCGTGGTTGGACTGCCGTAATTGGGTCATATAAGTAAGATGCTCCCTCGCTCCTCGAAGACGGGCTCTTTCGGGCCGTGCTATGGCCAATCGTCAGGAATCATCAACTAATCATCAACTAATCATCAACCTAATCATCAACTCATCAACCAGTATGTAGTAAGTCCCTCTTCCTGCGCCCCGCTTCTCGATTAACCCTTTTGTTGTCAGTTCTGACAACTCCCGATGGGCCATCTCATGGCTCACCTTGCTCTGAGGCTCGTAGCTGCTGTTCGTTCAGCCCTAACCGAGGGGCTTAATCGCCTCACTAATCGCCTCATTTTTTCACTAATCGCCTCATTGTGCTGCATATTCCTGGCTCCGTCCCTTTCCGGTCTCCCGCACCCACCCTGTCTCCACCAGTTTCCTCAAGTCTCGCGTCGCCGTTGGACGGGAGACGGCAAACATATCCCGATACGCTCTATTGCTCAACTCAACCCCTTCATTGACCATTAGCCGCAGCGCCTCGATTTGTCGTTCGTTCAGTCCCAGCTCTCGCAGATCAACCACACCTTCTTCGGGGATCAAGTTCAATATCTTCTCTCCAGGGCCGTAGAAGGTCACGGAGAAAAAGCTCTTCAAATCCTCGAAGATCGGTTCCGCCAGTCCATGCTCGTGCATCAGCCCCCGCATTTTCGTGATGCCCGTTCCCCATTTCTCGATGTAATAGATGTCGTACAAATAGTTGGCGATGAGCTTGTTGCGCAGGACGTGCTTGCGGTCGATATTCTTTATCGTGACTCCAGGTGGTAGAGAGCCGGGGCTATTGACTTCAATACGATCATCAAAGATCATGATACGCACTGTCGAGCCGTCCATGAAATAATCCCGGTGGCAGACAGCATTACAGATGGCCTCCCGCGTGGCTTCGTGGGGATATTCGCTGATCTCGCGGCGTTTGAAACCCACCACTTTGGCAGCCGTCCGAGTGTTGCGCCGAATGAAACGCTCGGCTTCGTCAATCATTTCTGGCAGCGTGCCCCGTAGATCAACGCTGTCAATGAAGTGTCCCATGGTTGTGCCCTTGAAACGGGCGATGCGCACCTCGCTGTGAGGGAAAAAGCGCTGCGGATCTCTGCCGAAAAAGAGTAGACCGCCTGCGGTCGGCGTCAGCTCGCCTTTCTCCTCGACCAGGGCGCCAAGATTAATCAGGGTTTCCCGTACTGAACTAGTAGGCGTCCTGATCCCACGCCTCTCAGCTCGCTGGCGGATGTACCATTCCAGTCTTGCCTCATCGAGATCGGCATGGGTTGCCCCTTTCACAAGCTGGTGGTCAAACTCAACCTGCTGACGCTGCAACAATAGCCGTTCGTACTCCCCCCGGCTCATCTGCACATCGGCCGCGCCCACGCGCTTGTAAGCCCGGCCTTGCACCAGGTGCGGTTTATCCTGGCTTTCAGGCACTGTCACCAGAATGATGATCTGTTCGCCGAGCTTTACAACCTCCACCGACGGGTAGAGAGTGGGGTCGGTGTTGGCGGTGACGGCCTGAACGACCCGCTCCTTTGTTTGGGCGCCCATCTCCACCCCTGAGATCGTGCCGTCATCCCGTACACCGAACAGCACGATGCCGCCGTCAGCGTTAGCCATGGCTGTCACGCTGCGAGCGCCTGTTTCCAGCTCGGCCAGCGAGCGCTTGAACTCCACTCGCTGTCCTTCACCTTGGGCAATCAAGTCGTGCAGGTTTTCTGGGATCAAAGAGGTCGCTGCCATTCAGTGGTACGCTGCAACCGTTCTCCCCCAGAATTGGGGGCAGGGGGGGCCGCGCCTCGCTCCCGCAACTTCTCCACCACGAAGGAGCCGAGGAAGCCCGCGGCGGCCGGTCACGGTGACGCGTTGGTCTTGCCAGAATTCGGGGCTGTTTGGCCACGCATTGTGCATTGGTACGGTTCTCCAGAGCAACTACGAATACGGTAACCACGAATTACACGAAGGCGACCAGGTCGGATGCTATCGCACTTGGTCCAGAAGTCGAAAATATTCGTCTCTGGATATTTTTGCTATCTTCAGATTGTTGCGGATAATTGAAACCGGGACCTCATCATAGGTAGGAATCACAACCGGTCTCAGGACGCCTGGCTTGGTGTAGGCGCGGTGGCTTCCCTGTTGGTGTGCAAACTGAAAGCCGGTCGCCAAAAAGACCTTTTCCAGAAGTCTCCAGGGAACAGGTGTGATTCTCGCCATGCTCAGGCCGCAATCGGGGTGGAGTGCCGCTCCATGGCTACCCAAATGGGGCTGAACCATTCTCCCTGCTTAAACGCATAGCCAGATTCTTCCAGGATCTCGTCCAGGCTATCCATGGCGGCCGCCGTGGCCAAAAAGAGCTCAACGGCCTCATAGAGGGCTGCACGCGCCCCGGCTGGCGTCGGTCCTGAACTCATCACATCCAGGGGCATGGCATGCGCCACGAACTGCTGATCTTCCCTCCAAACCTGAATGGTATAGTCTATGTTCACGGTTTCTCCTTACCTGTCGCGATGCAAAGGCCTGCCCTGCGCCTGTCGCTTGTCTTGAGCCTGTCGCTTGTACTGAGCCTGTCGAAGTGAAGGGTTAGGGTAGCAGCAAATCGTTCCCAGTGCCACGAACTTTTCCACGCCCGCCACCCAACTCTCGTGCAGCAACGGCACACCCATCATCAGGCCTGTCCTGAGCCTGTCGATGGGTTGTCGTAGAAGAACTCAGCGGGATGCTCGCGGTTTGCGCCAATCCCGCCCACGCTGGTGGCCAGGTGGATGACCAGATCGGGGCGGGCGTCGTGCAGCAGGGCCAGCACGGCCTCGCGCTGCACCAGGTCGTAGTCCTGGCGGCGAGGGATGGAGATGTGGGCCGCGCCCCGCTCCGGTAGCTTCTCCACCACGAAGGAGCCGAGGAAGCCGGCCCCGCCGGTGACGGTGACGCGTTTGTTGCGCCAGAAGGTGGCGCTGTTGGGCCAGTCAGGGTTCATGTGATATGCCTGCCACGAATGGTTTTTTTGCCACGAATTTCACTAATTTTCACGAAGGGTTTCGTGGTAGCGCACGTCCGCGCCTTTGTGGCGCAGCAGATCGATCATGTCCAGCGCCGGCGCATTCACTTCGCTCTTTCACACCTTGCTCAGCAACTCGAAATACTCCTCACGCGTCATACCGACCGTACGCATATTATTCTTGACGATGTCCGGATCAATTTCGGCGTACTCGGGTATCACCACGGCGCGACGGGCTTTTGGACACACCAAGATATGATGTGAGCCTTCCTTGCGCTTGTAAAGGCATCCGTATAACTCAAATACCTTTACAAGCGTCTTCCAGTCAACAGGTGTGATTCTAGGCATCAAGCCACCTGAACGGCCTGACGTTCCAGGGCGACCATCTGAGATTGCGCAATGAATGATCCGTTCTGTCGCACATAGCCGCACTCGCTCAGGTAGTCATTCAACGTATGCATGGCGGTCATTTCTTGGCACTGGATATTGATCACTTCGAGTAAGTTAAGCCTGGCCTGTTCACGCGTCGGGCCCTGGGCCATGAAGTCCAATTCGGGACAGGTCGCCACAAACCACTTCCCCTTATCCCACACCTCGATAGTTATCTGAAGTTGCATCGCTGTTCTCCTGTCATCTCGCTTCTCTTGCGCGGCTGCCCATCACCATCCCAGTCACCCAACCCTACCCTGAGTGCAGTCGCCACCTGCCATATCAAAACACTGCGTGTCGTGTGTCAACGATCAGGCGCACGTGTTGCCTGATGGAGGCCCAATCATAGCACGAATGATCTGTCACCACCACGCACAGTCGGCCGCGGCTCAGTAGCCTGTCTCGCCGGCCATCTCGAAGCCGTTGTGGCGGATGCCCGGCACATAGGGGTCATGGTAGCGCACATCGGCGCCCTTGGCGCCAAACATTTTTTTTTTTTTTTTTTTTTTTTCCCGCACTTTTTTCTTTTTTTTTCGGGGGGGGGGGGGGGGGGGGTTATTTGGTGCCTTCGGGGGCAAAAATTGGGTCTATTTTTTTTTCTTGCCACGAATTTCACTAATTTTCACGAAGGGTTTGGATTCGTGGTCTGACGCTGCGTCAGGCGATCTCGGCGGTCAGCTCCAGGGGTTGCTCCGCGACCGGCGACCAGGGATGCTCGATGATGCGGCGGATGAAGGCGTCTGACACTTTTCGCTCTGGCCAGTCGCGCAAGCCAACCACAACGCGGACCTTGCTCGCTGGATGCTCAAAGTGCAGCGCCGCGGATGCAGGCATTCTGTAGCCTTTTTCGGTCAGCTCGATCCAGCCGCATTTTGCCATTTCGCTCTGATACCAGGCGATTGCCGCGTCTAACGAGAGTGGAAAGATGAACTGACCGGCAATGGCTTCGACCGTGCGCTCCGGTTCGAGAACAATGCGCCAATAGGAATGCAACGGGATTTCATGGTTTTCCCCGACCCTAGCGATTGCGCTCTCTGCCGGCAGTGGCACATCCGTCGGCCAGTCCTCAAGCCGTAATCGGACCTGAATACCATCATGTAGCCGCTCGAACGGGCGTAGTCCACCTAGTATGACCATAAAGGCACCCTCAATGTTTTCAGCAGCGATTCAAGTATCTTGACCGTTTCGGGATTCACGCCGTATTCTGACAAAACCTTGGCTGTGTTGTGCGTGCCTTGAAGCGCTTCGACGAGCTCTCTGGTCTCAACCTGTGACAAACCCTGCCTCTGCAATATCTCCTCCAGCGACAAGCCCGGATTTTTTTTGACGATCTGCCCGAGAAAGTTGTTGATCTCCTTGACCCAGTAGTTGACTTCTTCGGCCGTGTACGACCTTTCCTCGATCTTGCGCCGGTACTTGTCGTCATCCCCTGGCGGTTCGAAGCCTGGGAAGCCGCCGATACTGGCCCCGCCCAGCAGCTTCGAGAGATGGCCGGCGGTCTGGCGCAGCAGCCCTTCCGTGCCCGGCGCCAGCGACGCCTGCGCAACGCTCGCCGGCGCCGATGAGGTCAGATCTACAAGCAGTGTGTTGGACATTGCCATCAGACCAACGAGGGCTATCCCCACGACGACAAGCCACACCAGCGCGGGGTTGAGCCGCGACGTTTCACGATCGAGAGAGTGATTCATGGATTTCTTTCTCTGCCACGAGTTTTTACGAATTGTTCTGATTCGTGTCAATTCGTGTCATTCGTGGCGGAGATTGGGTTTTTGCCACGAATTTCACTAATTTTCACGAAGGGTTTTGATTCGTGGTAATTCGTGTCATTCGTGGTGGAGATTGAGTCTTTTTGCCACGAATTTCACGAATTTTCACGAAGTGTTTTGACTCATGGTCATCAATTCGGGCAGCCAGCTTCATCAGGGCCGCATTCGCGTCACCACGGCTTCATCACCCGCCTTGCATCACGGTCGGTCGTCAATCACTGTGCCTCTACTTCTGGCGACCACGGCTGAATCACGCTGCGCTGGATCATCGCCCGCGTCTGACACAGGTGGGGATTGCATCGGATGCTGATTTCCGCACTGACATCAGTTTCAGGGTGATGATAGCGCAGCCAAGCCCATGTCGGCAAGGTATGCGAGCGTTTCTCCTCCTGATAGCCGCGCTTTTCCATTTCGGCCGGATACCACGCAAAGACCTGTTCAATCGAGATCGGCATGATGAACCAACCGTTTACAGTCTCAACGGTTTTGTCCGGCTCAAGGTAAACTACCTGATAAGGCCACAAGGGCTTGCCATCCATTTCCACCGAGATTGCCCCTTCCGGCAAAGGAATATCCTGCGGCCAGTCCTCCATGCGCAGATGGAACTTGATTTGGTTGTAGCCCCTGACAATCGGGCGCAGACTGTTAGTCATTACCATGGCGCAACTCCCAGTGTCTTCATCAAAGTCTCAAGGGTTCTAACCGTTTCAGGTGTTACTCCATACCCCTCAAGAGCCTTAATCGTAGCGTGCGCGTTTTTCAGCCCCGTCAAGAAACTATCAATCCGTTCGGGTGACAAACCCGCGCGCTGCAGGATCTGCTCCAACGTCAAGCCCGGATTCTTGTCCGCGATTGGCCGCAGAAAATTATTGATCTCTTTCCCCCAGTAATTCGCCTCTTCTCCGCCGTACGATTGATTGCGAATCTTGTCCTTGTAGCGTTTATCGTCGTCTGGCGGTTCGAAGCCTGGGAAGCCGCCGATACTGGCCCCACCCTGCATCTTCGAGAGATGGCTGGCGGTCTGGCGCAGCAGTCCTTCCGTGCCCGGCGCCAGCGACGCCTGCGCAACGCTCGCCGGCGCCGATGAGGTCAGATCTACAAGCAGCGTGTTAGACATTGCCATTAGACCAACGAGGGCTATCCCCACGACGACAAGCCACACCAGCGCGGGGTTGAGCCGCGACGTTTCACGATCGAGAGAGATTCATGGATTTCTTTCTCTACCACGAGTTTTTACGAATTGTTCTGATTCGTGGTAATTCGTACTTGCATCACCCTAAATTAAGCTGCGCCGGCCGCCATTGCTTCAGCCGCACGTCGTCTGCCAGGTCGCGCCGGTCGTAGCGGTCACGATCAACGACTGCGATCTGGATTGCGCCGTGCTCGCGCAGCTTCGCCACGCCGTGCCGGCCCAAGCACCCCGCGGCGGCCGGTCACCAGCACGCGCGGGCTGTGCCGCAAGGTGTTGCTGGCGGGCCAGAAGGATTGCAGTTGCGGGTTTTGCGCTGGCGTCATCGTCTCGATGACTTCAAGCCAGTTGCAGCTCGCGTTCGACAGGCAGGGGGCAAAGCAGATACTCCAAGACTTCTGCTTGCATCCGTTCAATCTCCAACCTGTACCCGCTGCTGACCGCCTCGAACTCATCAAGACGCGCTGTTCTGCGCAATTGCGCCAGCCAACGCTGAAATTGCGCAATCCGCTGTTGGCTGATCTCTACTTCGTGATCATTGGATATCATGCTGGTACCACCTCGACAATGCCACGCTTCAAGCCATCTCGTTTGATCTGCCAATAACTGACGAAATCCTCGATCGTCTCACCAAACAGCAGACCTAGCCTGACCCAGAAGATGCTTGCCCCATAACGAGCTTGGGCCGTGGCATGATCAAACAACCCTTTTGCTTCAATGGGACAATGCCCTAAACGAAACTCATCGTCCATGACGAGGATGACATCAACATCATTTGGGTTCAGCTTGTCCGTCACGTAACTTCCAAACACAATCAGACGTGAAAGATGATCGGTTCGCTGCGCCAGAACGAAGATGTGAAGCAAGCGCCTGGTAACCAGTCTGCGCTGCTCCGAACCGTGGCCAAATCGCTCAACAACAACTTCCATCGTCGTACGATGCACGCCTGGTGGCAGATCACCCAACTCATTACTTGGCGGTAATTTCATGGACGTTTCCTGGCAAAAAAACAACTTCTGCGAGCTCGTCTCGGCTACGCAGCGCCAATCGGTCGCGAGCCGTTTGTGCCATCATAAGCCACTCCCGATTAATCACGGATCGGGCCCTTGCGGGCCTGGCGCTTCGCGACGCTGAACGAGCCGACACAAAGCCTGCCCTGAGCTTGTCGAAGGGCCGGTCACAACGACGCGTTGGTTGCGGCAGGTCAGGGTGCTGTTGGGGTATCTTCTCAGCGCACCCTTGCGGTCGCCCACGCGGGCAGGCTCACAAAACACCGGGAGTCAGCGTCAATTGATTGATCTTGGCAAAGGTCGAAAGGATGTCGCATATCTTTCAACATCGTTTTTCTTTTCGGTGCAAGAGCGCCCCAGGTCGCGTTCATCCGCGTGTCCGCATCCATCAATGAGAAGCTGCGTTCATTCGCGTCGCATTGCCGGGGCCGGGCAGGGGGCCAAAGCTCCGCAGTGCCGCCAGCGCGATGCGGGCAGCCAAAATAACCTGCGCTGGGCCGCGCCGGAGCGGAACGCTGCAACGGGCGCGGACATGTGGGTTTCACACCGCACCGGGCGGCCGCCCGGTGCGGTCCTCAGGTCTGGAGAAGCGTATGAGGACCTTCTTGCCGCGCTCGGCGTTGAGGCGGATTCCGGCTTGGATCGTGCCGGGATCGTTTTCTTGGGCAAGAGGGTGCTATTATAGACTGCGGCGGCAAGAGAAGTCAAACTCAGACGCCCACTCCCTCAGGATAGCATTCCGAATTTGTGTGACCCTGTGGGAAAGCCCCTCTCGGCGAAGGCCACGGCCAGCGGCAGGCCCACGTAGCCCAGGCCGATGACGGCGACAACCGCGGTGTGATCATGAATCTTGGAAAGAAGTTGGTCTTTCATCGAGTGACTCTGTATCATCCTTCGGCCACGAATGGGTTTTTTGCCACGAATTTCACTAATTTTCACGAAGGGTTTCGATTCGTGGTAATTCGTGTCATTCGTGGCAGAGATTGGGTGTTTTTGCCACGAATTTCACTAATTTTCACGAAGTGTTTTGATTCGTGGTAATTCGTGTGATTCGTGGCAGAGATTGGGGTTTTCTTGCCACGAATTTCACTAATTTTCACGAAGGGTTTTGATTCGTGGTCTGACGCTGCGTCAGGCGATCTCGGCGGTCAGCTCCAGGGGTTGCTCAGCGACCGGCGCCCAGGGATGCACGGCGATGCGCCGGATCAGGGCGGTGGTTTCCTGCTTATACGGCCAGTCGTGAAGACTGATCTCGACGCGGACGCCGGACACAGGATGCCCGAAACTAAGCTCGTGCCACCCAGCCGTTTGCTGATACCCGGTCAGGTCCGATTGCCAGCCCAGTTTTGCCATCTCGTTCACGAACCATTCAGCGGCTTCTTCCACCGGCAGCGACGTCTTGAACCACCCAACAACGACCTCCACCGTCCGGTTGGGTTCCAACACCAGGCGCCAGTAAGGCCAGAAAGGGCCATCTCCTGTTTCAACGACAGCCGCCTCTGCAGGCAAAGGCACATCCGCAGGCCATTCGTCCACACCCAAATGAGCCATGATGCCATCGTGAGTTCGCTGAAATGAAAGGGAGCCAGGTGCGCTCACCACGGAGAGACTCCCAGGGTGTTCATCAAGCCGGCCAAAGCCGCTGTCGTGGTTCCGCTGACTCCAATGCTTTCCATTCCTGCGGTGATCGAATGTATGTTTCGCAAAGCCCTGATGAATGCGACAATCTGTTCTGGGTTCAACCCTTGCTTCTGCAAAATCTCTTCCAGCGACATGCCGGGATTCTTCTTGACGATCTGGCCGAGGAAGTTGTTAATCTCCTTGACCCAGTAGTTGACTTCTTCGGCCGTGTACGACCTTTCCTCGATCTTGCGCCGATACTTGTCGTCATCCCCTGGCGGCTCGAAACCTGGAAAGCCGCCGACGCTTGCCCCGCTCAGCAGCTTCGAGAGATGACTGGCGGTCTGGCGCAGCAGTCCTTCCGTGCCCGGCGCCAGCGACGCCTGCGCAACGCTCGCCGGCGCCGATGCGGTCAGCTCCACAAGCAGCGTGTTGGACATTGCCATCAGACCAACGAGGGCTATCCCCACGACGGCAAGCCACACCAGCGCGGGGTTGAGCCGCGACGTTTCACGATCGAGAGAGTGATTCATGGATTTCTTTCTCTGCCACGAGTTTTTACGAATTGTTCTGATTCGTGGTAATTCGTACTTGCATCACCCTAAATTAAGCTGCGCCGGCCGCCATTGCTTCAGCCGCACGTCGTCTGCCAGGTCGCGCAGGCCTGTCCCGGGTAGCCGTTCCACAGGTCTTCTTCCCTGAAGGGGATGGGGGCAAACTTGGGGTAGCCGCAAATGGTGCCGACAGCCACGAACTTGGGCACACCGGCCACGTAGGCCTCGTGCAGGAGCTGCGTGCCCATCATCAGGTTCTCGTAGAAATACTCGGCCTGATGGGTCAGGTTGGCGCCAATCCCGCCCACCCTGGCCGCCAGGTGGATGATCAGATCGGGCCGGGCGTCGTGTAGCAGGGCCAGCACGGCATCGCGCTGCACCAGGTCGTAGTCCTGGCGGCGGGGGATGAAGATATGGGCCGCGCCCCGCTCCCGCAGCTTCTCCACCACGAAGGAGCCGAGGAAGCCGGCCCCGCCGGTGACGGTGACGCGTTGGTTGCGCCAGAAGGTGTGGCTGTTGGGCCAGGTCCGACATGCGGGAAACCACCACCTCGTCCCCGCAATGCTTGAAGACGAGCTAGTATTCAATCACTGCTGCTATCGCCGCTACGATTGACCGCATGACTGAAGGAGAGACACTGCCCAGTTTCTGGACGAACCGTTGAGTATCTACCCCCCGTAGTTGCAGAGTATCAACCGCTGATATTTTCGTCAGTCCATTCGTGCTATCTGGCGCAACCTTCACGTGCCAGATATTCTGAGCAAGGTAATCCTTCCACTCAGTGAGCGGAGCCACCAATTTAATTGGCAACGCGCCTATGGCATCAGAACTGACAACGACAACTGGACGTGTCTTGCGAATCTCGCTGCCGATGGTTGGATCCAGGCTCACCCGCCAAATCTCGCCACGGTTAATACGCATCGCTGAAGTCTTCCATCTGCCATGCCTGCCGTTCTACTGCCGACTGCTCATAATATGTCACCATCTTTTCTGCTTGTTGTGCCATCAGGTGTCGTCGCTCGGCCAAAGGCAAAAGCATGAATTGGATTTGAGGAGACAATGGTTCAGCTTCTTTCTCCTCAACTAGACTAGCCAATAGATCGTAGGCCAGTGGTAGCTTCTTGACTGGCAGGCGCATGACTAGCTCTTGAACCTGAGAATAAGCGATTGTTAGCATGATTTACCTCCTACCTTTCAGCCTGCTTCCCCATGAATACGCACACTCACGCCCGATCTATGGCTCGCTGATGTGAAAATGCGGGACGCAGATGACGCTGATCTGAATTGATCTGCGTGATCAGTTGTTTCAGCGATAATCAGCGTCCGCTTTTCATCGTTATCAGTGTCCTCAATCGTGTCGCCTGTCCTGAAAATAAGGACATGGATGATACGGATTGTCAGGATTCACACAGATTGAAGCTGACTGCCCTACAGTGGGCCGCGTCGAAATCTCACGGCTACCGTTGATACAGGCGGCGCAGTTCCTCAGGCGTTTCCGCCCGACGCAGACCTGCATGCACGGCCTTGAGCACGCCGACATCCTCGATCTTGGGCACACCGGCCACATAGGCTTCGTGCAGGAGCTGCGTGCCCATCATCAGGTTCTCGTAGAAATACTCGGCCTGATGGGTCAGGTTGGCGCCAATCCCGCCCACCCTGGCCGCCAGGTGGATGATCAGGTCGGGCCGCGCGTCGTGCAGCAGGGCCAGCACGGCATCGCGCTGCACCAGGTCGTAGTCCTGGCGGCGGGGGATGGAGATGTGGGCCGCGCCCCGCTCGCGCAGCTTCTCCACCACGAAGGAGCCGAGGAAGCCGGCGCCGCCGGTGACGGTCACGCGTTTGTTGCGCCAGAAGGTGGTGTTGTTGGGCCAGTCAGGGTTCATGTGATATGCCTGCCACGAATGGGGGGGGTTTTTGCCACGAATTTCACTAATTTTCACGAAGGGTTCTGATTCGTGGTCTGACGCTGCGTCAGGCGATCTCGGCGGTCAGCTCCAGGGGTTGCTCCGCGACCGGAGTCCAGGGATGCTCGACCACGCGGCGGATCATGGCGGTGGTCTCTTGCCGATGATCCCACCATAAAAGACTTATTTCTACCCGAGCGCAAGTCTCGGGATGCTGAAAGCGCAGCAACGCTTTAGGCGGCATATAATAGCCTTCTTTGGGCCCGCGTATCCAACTCTGCTTCGCCAATTCAGTCTGATACCAGACAATGGCATCTTCAAACGAGAGCGGCAAGATGAAATATCCAACCAGAAGTTCAACCGTCTGATCGGGTTGAAGGAAAAAGTGCCATTGGGGGTGAAACGGTATTTCATGGTTTTCGCCCAAATGGACAATCGTGCTTCCCTCCGGCAAAGGCACATCCGACGCCCACTCATCGGGATGCAAAAAGATCAACAACTCGTCGCGGCGTCGCTTGATCGGACGCGGGCTAGGTGCTCTGATCATAGAGAAACTCCCAAAGTGATCAACAGAGATTTCAGCGTCTCTACCGTGATCTCATTCACGCCGTAACCTTCCATACTTTCGGCAGTGCTGTACGTCTGCTGTAACGCCTTGATAAAGTCGTCAATCTCCGCTGATGTCGAACCCAGCCTTTGCAGTATCTCTTGCAGCGTCGAGCCGGGATTCTTCTTGACGATCTGACTCAGAAAGTTGTTGATCTCTTTCGTCCAGTAATTCGCCTCTTCTCCGCTATACGATTGATTGCGAATCTTGTCCTTGTAGCGCTTATCGTCGTCTGGCGGCTCGAAGCCTGGGAAGCCGCCGACACTGGCCCCGCTCAGCATCTTCGAGAGATGGCCGGCGGTCTGGCGCAGCAGTCCTTCCGTGCCCGGCGCCAGCGACGCCTGCGCAACGCTGGCCGGCGCCGATGCAGTCAGCTCCACAAGCAGCGTGTTGGACATTGCCATCAGACCAACGAGGGCTATCCCCACGACGACAAGCCACACCAGCGCGGGGTTGAGCCGCGACGTTTCACGATCGAGAGAGTGATTCATGAATTTCTTTCTCTGTCACGAGTTTTTACAAATTGTTTTCCTGTTCGTGTAGTGTCCACTAACATCTTGAACAGTCCCGGCCGCGGCGCCAGCGGATCGTCGGGACGTGTTCCGCCACAAATGGCCATTAGCGCCGGGGAAGCACACATCTAATCGGCCAAAATGGCGCGTCACGTCTTATGTTAAGTGTTTGACATGTTCGTGGACACTACAAATTTGCGCTGCATTTTCATCCACGGTTGGCGCAGGGATCCAACGCATGAGCGTCTAGTCTGATTTTGAAAAATCTCATATAATCTCATATAATCTCATACACAGACTATGTGAGAAAGGATGTCTAGCTA
Organism: Candidatus Amarolinea dominans; assembly: GCF_016704685.1. Classification (NCBI taxonomy): domain Bacteria; kingdom Bacillati; phylum Chloroflexota; class Caldilineae; order Caldilineales; family Candidatus Amarolineaceae; genus Candidatus Amarolinea; species Candidatus Amarolinea dominans. Next base: position 91,290 of record NZ_JADIZS010000022.1, on the reverse strand, counting down.
TGGATCAATTTGACCAACGCTTGCAACTGCTTCCGCCTACCATCCTAACCGCTATTGCCGAGATTGATGAGCTCAAAGGCCGGTGGATAGGCGGCGTTCAACTCAATCCCCAAACTTTAGCCCGCCTCAAACAGTCCGTGCTGGTCACGTCAACTGGCGCTTCAACCCGCATCGAAGGCGCCCGCCTCTCTGATGAAGAGATTGAAAAACTCATGCGTGGCATTGCCATCCAACGTTTTGCCGACCGCGACAGTCAAGAAGTAACCGGCTACTTTGAATTGTTACAGAACGTCTTCGAGAATTGGCAGGAACTTTCTGTGCGTGAAAGCATCATCAAGCATTTTCACAAAGAACTGCTCAAGTACGTTGAAAAAGATGCGTTGCACCGCGGCGACTATAAGAAAATCGACAACAAGGTGCATATGATTGATGCAGCCGGTCAATCGATCGGCATTCTGTTTGACACGACACCTACCTACCTAACGCCCACTGCCATGCAGGAATTGATTGCATGGACCACACAAGCATTGCAGACCGGCGCCTTTCATCCATTGTTAGTGATTGGCAACTTTCTGGTTGAATTCCTGCAAATTCATCCTTTTCAGGACGGCAATGGTCGCCTATCGCGTATTCTGACCAATTTGCTATTGCTCAAAGCTGGCTATCTTTACATGCCCTATGTCTCGCACGAAAAGCTGATTGAAGACAACAAACCAGACTACTACCTGGCCTTGCGCACTAGCCAAAAGACGCTCGGCTCTGAGCAAGAAAACATTGTTCCCTGGCTCACTTTTTTCTTAAAGATCGTCCGATTACAGTCACAGATGGCGGTTGCCTTACTCTCTGACGCAAATTTTGAGAAGACGTTGTCGCCCAATCAACTGGCAGTCTGGCGTTATCTGCAAACTGTGCCCGAAGCATCACCTTTACAGATTGTCCAACACACCCGAGTTGCTCGTCCCACGGTGAGTCAGGTCATAAACAAACTATTAGACCTGCAAAAAGTTGAACGGATAGGTCAGGGTCGCGCCGTGCGCTATCGCCTCGCACGTTCTGCTCCATGAGGTGTCCAGGGCGATGAAACCCATGCGGTAGGCAATCTCCTCAGGACAAGAGATCATCATGCCAAGGACGGAGATTCTTGCCACAGATTTCACTGATTCTCACGAAGTGTTTTGATTCGTAGTCTGGCGCTGGGTCAGGCGATCTCAGCGGCCAACTGGATGAAGCGCGCGTTGTAGTTCAGCGTCTTGAGCTTCCAGGAAAGATAGAAGGGATCGAGGGGGATGCAATGCCCGCCAACCCCCAGCCCCGGCGTGAACTTCATAAAGCCGTAGGGCTTGGTCGCGGCCGCCTCGATCACTTCCCAGGGATCCAACTCCAGCTTGTCGCACATCACCGCGATCTCGTTGACCAGCGCGATGTTCATCGCCCGGAAGGTGTTCTCCAGCAGCTTCACCATCTCCGCCGCCTGGGTGGACGACACCGGCACGATCCGCTCGATGATCGCCCCGTAGAGCGCCTCGGCCACCTCCCGGCAGGCCGGCGTGGTCCCGCCCACCACCTTCGGCGTGTTCTCCACCGTATACCGTTGGTTGCCCGGATCAATGCGTTCCGGCGAGAAGGCCAGGAAGAACTGCTGGCCGACCGCGCAGCGCTCGACCCCCATGGCCTGGCACAGCATCGGCAAGAGCAACTCCTCAGTCGTGCCCGGATAGGTCGTGGACTCCAGCACCACCAACATGCCAGGGTGGCTGATGGCCCTCCATCGTTCGTCGTTCGTCGTTCGTCAGCGCTGCCAGCCGCTCCGATGGAATATCCTGCACGTACGACTCGCCGCGCTGAACCGCGGCGACCTTACTGCCGTCCACTTCGATGCCGACGACGGGGAAGCCCTTCTCAGCGAAGGCCACGGCCAGCGGCAGGCCCACATAGCCCAGGCCGATCACGGCCACGACCGCGGTGTGATCGTGAATCTTGGAAAGCAGTTGGTCTTTCATCGAGTGACTCTGTATCGTCCTTCGGCCACGAATGGGTTTTTTGCCACGAATTTCACTAATTTTCACGAAGGGTTTTGATTCGTGGTCTGACGCTGCGTCAGGCGATCTCGGCGGTCAGCTCCAGGGGTTGCTCAGCGACCGGCGCCCAGGGATGCACCACGATGCGCCGGATCATGGCGTCCGTCTGCAGGATGTGCGATCGTGCTCGCAGATCAATCATGGCGCGGAGACTGGTGGTCAATTGCTCGAAGCGCAAAATCGCCGATTCTGCAAGTCGCGAGCTTTTGTCTGCTTGATATGCCCAATCCTGTTTCGCCATCTCAACTTGATACCAGGCAATCGTTTCAGAAAGCGCCAGGGGTATAATGAACCAACCAACGATTGCTTGAATCGTTTGGTCGTTCTTGAGAATCAAGTCACAGTAGGGGGAGAACGGCCCTTCACCCGTCTCCCCTAACATTACGCCCTGTGGCATTTGATTCATGCGTTTTCTTGGTTCGTGTCAACCGATTGACTATGGCTGCCCATCGCAGATTCTCCCAACTCCCCCACGATCGGTTTCGAGCACTCATAGAGCGTTTCAGGAGCGATATCAATGTCGCCAGGCCAAACGACTGTACCATATTCGACCCGCGCCCAACGAAACAGTGACCAAGTCGCCAGGGTTGTCCAGGGGCGGAGCGTCAACAAGGGAGTTGTATCGAATTGGCGTCTCTCTCCATTAGCATACTCAAGTTCCAGGGTAAAGTCTGGATAAGGCGCCACCTTCACGACATCAATCAACATCTTTTGTATTCCTACTGTAGTGGCGCGATCCTGAAAGGCGGCTCACCAGAGACTGCCAAATCCCAGTTGAGCAGGAGATCCTCGCTCAGCGCCCGTATCCCTGACGCTGCGTCAGGCGATCTCGGCGGTCAGCTCCAGGGGTTGCTCCGCGACCGGCGACCAGGGATGCTCGACGATGCGGCGGATCATGGCGGTGGTTTCTTCTTTATACTGCCACCATTGGATGCTTGCTTCTAACTGCACATGTGTCTCCGGATGCTGAAAGCGCAACAATGCCTTCTCAGACATTACGTATCCATCTTTTGATCCATTTGTCCAACCCAACTCCACCAACTTGGTCCGATACCAAGCAATGGTCTCCTCAAAGCCAAGCGGTACGACAAACCATCCGACTACCACTTCAATCGTCTTGTCGGGTTCCAGAACGATGCGCCAGTATGGATCGAATGGCCCCTCGCCCGTTTCGGCAACCCGCGTCCCTGGGGCAAGAGGAATATCTTTGGGCCATTCCTCCAGACGCAACCAAATTAGTAATCCGTTCTGTCGCCGCCGGAACTCGCGATAACTACCTAATAGCCCCATGTGGGAACCCTCAACTTTTCCATCAGCGTCTCTAGTCTCGCGACTGTTTCTGCACTCACGCCGGAGCCCTTCATTCCATCCGCTGTATAGTGTAGGTTCTTCAAGGCTCCGACAAAGTCGTCAACCTGAAACTCCGACAATCCCTGTTCCTGCAATATCTTTTCAAGTGACATGCCAGGATTCTTTTTCACGATCTGGCTCAGAAAATTGGTGATCTCTTTGGCCCAATCGTTGACGTCTTGAGCCTTGTAATCCCGCTCTCTGACCTTGCGCTGATACTCTTTGTCATCTTTCGGCGGTTCGAAGCCTGGGAAGCCGCCGACGCTGGCACCGCTCAGCAGCTTCGAGAGATGGCTGGCGGTCTGGCGCAGCAGTCCTTCCGTGCCCGGCGCCAGCGGCGCCTGCGCAACGCTCGCCGGCGCCGATGAGGTCAGATCTACAAGCAGTGTGTTGGACATTGCCATCAGACCAACGAGGGCTATCCCCACGACGACAAGCCACACCAGCGCGGGTGTTGAGCCGCGACGTTTCACGATCGAGAGAGTGATTCATGGATTTCTTTCTCTGCCACGAGTTTTTACGAATTGTTTTCCTGTTCGTGGTAATTCGTGTCATTCGTGGCAAAGATTGGGTTTTTGCCACGAATTTCACTAATTTTCACAAAGGGTTTCGTGGTAGCGCACGTCCGCGCCTTTGTGTCGCAGCAGCTCGATCACGTCCAGCGCCAGCGACCGAAGAAGGTTGACTACCTCAAGCGCTTGCTTCCCATTCTTGGCGTGTCACACCGGCTTCATCCAGCAGACGCACGAGCAGGTCAACGCTGATGTCACCGCGATGCGGGTTCGGGACGATCAACCGGCGATCAGCGCGTACAAGGAACTCGTGGCGCCCGCTAGATAACGGACCCTCGAAGCCCAGTCGCAACATGCGTCGGATGAACTCACGACGCGACACCGGCACGAGACGTCCAGGCATCAGACGGCCACTCGCTGCGGAAGCCGAATTGCGACGTCGCCCAGGCTTGGCAACTCCATACCTCGAGCGATACTGAAGAGCACCCAATCCTCTAACGCCGCTGCCAGGCGCCGGCGGCAGTCCTCCAACGTCTGACCGACCGCCCAGACACCTTTCAAGGCCGGAATGTGACCGTAGTACGGCTCTAAGTCGTCAATCAATTCGTAGTGCGCCGATTCCAAAGCTGTGCCCAGATATTCTGTCAACATGTCGTCAGCTTCCTCCCGTTTGCCCTCGTCGCGATACCGGCTATTACTCCCGTCCTACCACATGTCGCGTATCTACGATCAACTCCATCCGCTGCCTGATCGCCGCCCAATCATACCACGCATGATCCGTCACCACCACCGCGCAGTCGGCCGCGGCCAGGGCGGCGTCCAGGGCGGTCTCGCCGGCCATCGCGAAACCGTTGTGGCGGATAACTGGCACGTAAGAGTCATGGTAGCGCACATCGGCGCCCCGCTGACGCAGCAGCTCGATGATGTCCAGCGCGGGCGACTCCCGCACATCGTCAATGTCCTTCTTATACGCCACCCCCAACACCAACACATTGCTGCCCTTGAGCGGCTTGCCGGCCTCGTTCAGCGCATCCACCACCTTCGCCACCCAGTAGCGCGGCATGTCGCTGTTGATCTCGCCGGCCAACTGGATGAAGCGGGCGTTGTAGTTCAGCGTCTTCATCTTCCACGACAGATAGAACGGATCCAGCGGGATGCAGTGCCCGCCCACCCCCGGCCCCGGCGTGAACTTCATGAAGCCATAAGGCTTGGTGGCGGCCGCCTCGATCACTTCCCAGGATCCAGCCCCAGCTTGTCGCACATCACCGCGATCTCGTTCACCAGCGCGATGTTCACCGCCCGGAAGGTGTTCTCCAGCAGCTTCACCATCTCCGCCGCCTGGGTGGATGACACCGGCACGATGCGCTCGATGAACCGCGGTGTGATCATGAATCTTGGAAAGAAGTTGGTCTTTCATCGAATGACTCTGTATCGTCCTTCGGCCACGAATGGGTTTTCTTGCCACGAATTTCAACGTGTGATGTGAAATGCTATGCGTTGACGGTGTAGGTCGGTTCGTCGCAAGGCACAACGCAATGATGTCGCGCATGTTCGCCATCGGCAATCATATTTGCATTTCACGCCGTAACCAACTCAAAGCCTACAGGCTCAGGCAAGGGATGGTGTGCTTCTGTGTAGCACTCCTGTAGCAGATCGAGGACCTCTCGCCCGCGCCTGGCAGCTTCTTCGTATGAGTCACCATGCGTGTGCGCGGAAGGGAACTCCGGAGGTGTGTGACTGCCTTTACCTGCCCGCCGGATGAATCCTGCCCTAAGCAGCGCTGCTTTCAGCTCGCGAAGTTTTATACAACAGCTTGTGGTCATTGGCAAATCGCATACAACCTGTAGGAACAGTTCTGTTTTCGCTCAAACGTTCTACGCGACGGCTTGTGGCAAGTCCCTTATGACCTACTACCCATTGGTGTGTCGAAAACAGGCTAAGTGGGCGAACTTCATGCGTTACTTCCCACTCCGCAATTAACCATTGATCTTGCTCACTGTCAAATATCACTCAATCGTCCGCCGCAGCCCATCCTCGAACCCGAACCGCTACCCTGGCCGCCAGGTGGATGATCAGGTCAGGCCGGGCATCGTGCAGCAGGGTCAGCGCCGCCTCGCGCTGCACCAGGTCTCCCCCAGAATTGGGGGGCAGGGGGGCCGCGCCGTGCGCACGCAGCTTGTCCACCACGAAGGAGCCGAGGAAGCCAGCCCCGCCGGTCACGGTCACGCGTTGGTTGCGCCAGAAGGTGGCGTTGTTGGGCCAGGATGGGGTTGCAGGTTCGACATGGGCGGCTGCGGGTCGGGCGTATTTAACGCTCATCCTGATCCTCACCCACCCGCGCCAGGCCTTCCAGAAAGTCCGCGAAGGCCAGCAGTTCAGCACGGAGTAGCTGCCATTCTTCATCGAGGCTCATCAATAGACCGCTCATCTTTTCAGGAACCAGATTCATCGTGTAGACGTTACGCACCAGGTGGCGAAAGCGGCGAAATTCGTCGAGCGCACGAACCCTTTGCTTGCCGACTACCGCAGGGCGTACACCTGAGACATCCTGCGCCATCAGTTCAATCAGGTCTCGATGCCAGGTCTGCCCCGTGGGAAGGTTGTGATCAATCCGTTGCGCTACCAGTTCGAACAGCCGCTCTATCCCTGAGTAAAAGCTGTGCAGATTCAAGGCTACCCCGTCCAAGTACATATCCTCTTCGGGCATTTGTCGAGATCTGGCCCAGCCTGTCAGCGAGCGTTGCACCACCCGATCTAGCTCCAAGACCTCACCCTGAATCCGCTCGGCCAGCAGTTGATAGGGTGACGTCACAGCTCTATCCCTTCGCGCTCGATCATACGTCGCAACGACTCCCCGGTCAATTCAATCTCAACCAGGTCAACCGGACGCTCTCCAATCACGCCTTCCACCAGTCGCCAGGCTTCCCAGTAATCACCAGGGGCTAACCCTTCGACCGCCATATCAACATCCGAGTCAACGGAGAACCAGTCGCTGTCTGCCAGGGAGCCAAAGAGTATCACACGACGCACGGCAAAGCGGCGCTTGAGCAATGCTGCGGCCTGGCGCGCAGTCGTTACCAGCCGTTCTCGCGTTCGCCGTTCTTCTGCTGTTGGTTTGGGCGGAGAGGGCGGACGTCTGGGTGCTTCCAGATAAGGCTTCCAGCCCTCTCGTGTAAGTTCTAGAGCGGTAGGCATGATAATCGTTCTCGTGCTGTCTGGCGTGATCTCATTAGGCTAAGAATAGCCAGGCCGGTGATCAGGTCAGGCCGGGCATCGTGCAGCAGGGCCAGCGCCGCCTCGCGCTGCACCAGGTCTCCCCCAGAATTGGGGGGCAGGGGGGCCGCGCCTCGCTCCCGCAGCTTCTCCACCACGAAGGAGCCGAGGAAGCCAGCCCCACCGGTCACGGTGACGCGTTTGTCTTGCCAGAAGGTGGCGTTGTTGGGCCAATCATTGCTCATCGTTGTTCAACCTCTACTCACCGGGCTGCCTCTCCCTTCACTTCGATGAGAAAGCCCTAACAAACGCTGTAGTACAGCGTCGACCTGAGCCAGGTGATCCTCATCTACCTGACCAATCCAGCGTATCAACGCCTCTTTGCTGACTGTGAAGATCAACCCCAACAGCGCCTTGGATGTCTCTGGCAAATTGGCTGTGCCCTTCGGCAACAACACATCCTCTGCATAGATAGCATCTACCTTGCGACTTGTCAGGGGCACAACGATCACAAACGGATAGCGTGGATTCCCATTCTCCACATCGTCCTGTAGGATCAGCACTGGACGCGCTTTGGCCACGCCTTCCGAATCTCTCTCATGCGGGAACGTGTACCCACGCAGCAAGTACACAGCGCCCCGACGCAACTTCGGATCAGGCAAGGAACGCCTCCCACTCTTCCTCCTCTTCACCCAGAGCCGCTTGCAGGGCCTCCATACTGTAGGGGGCCAACTCCTCGTGAATTTGCCGCAGAAGCAACGCTTGCTCACCGGCGTTATCGTCTGTCCAACTGACCATCCCAGGCATGCCCTGAGCAAAGCCAAAGGGTCGTCTCGGCTCTTGACGCAGGTAGCGCGTGTACCATGTCACCGCCTCCAGGATGTAGTCCTTCAGATTCATCCCACCCTGAACCAACATTGGTTGTACATCGGTCACCAGTTGGTCAGGCAGTACCATTTCAATGACTCTGGACATAGAAAATACCTCCACTTTTCCAACAGGGCAGGCGCCGCGTCCTACTGCGCCAAGTCGTACTCCCGTTTGCGGGGCGCGAAGATGTCTGCAGCCCATCGCTCTCGCAGCTTGTCCACCACAAAGGAGCCGAGGAAGCCGGCGCCGCCGGTGACGGTCACGCGTTTGTTGCGCCAGAAGGTGGTGCTGTCGGGCCAGTCAGGGTTCATGCGATGTGCCTGCCACGAATGGTTTTTGCCACGAATTTCACTAATTTTCACGAAGTGTTTTGATTCGTGGCGGGGTCTACTGTACGACTCGTACTCCGGATGCGTGCTGGATTCGCTGTTCAGACGATCCGAACACCCGTGTCCTGAATCACGCAAGCCAATGGGTTATTGATGTTGAAGTTCTCCGGGCTGAAAGCGCGCGGTTCGATACGGTCATCCATCTTGGCGGCAAGTTTCATCAGGGCAAGTTGTGCCACAAACAGATCATCACCAAAATCGGGCGAGATGATCGCTACATCAATATCGCTCCATGGGCCAGCCTGCCCACGGGCCTCTGACCCGTAGAGATAGGCCGCAGTGATGCGGTGCTGCTCACGAACTGCAGCGAGAAATTCTCCTACGCTGTGCTGGACGGCAACTGAGATCTCAGCCATCGCATCAACTCCTTGATCACGCTCATCTGCTGCGCCGTGTATTCGGGCGTACAGGCTTGACGAAAAGAACGTTTGAAATCGGGATACCTGGCTTCCAAATTGAAGGCAGTCACCGTGGTCAGTTTCTCCGAAGTCTCCTCATCAATGTCCAGTTCTGCGGCGCGGGCGAGACGCAGAAGATTGTGAAGAGGTGGTGCATGCTGTTGTTGCCTGAAGACATACTGCGCCTTCAGCGCCTTTTCGACAGCCAGATGGCCGAAAAAGAGTGCGTACGAGTAGTCGGCCTTGGCTATCAAATGATCAGCTACTTCCAGAGCTTCTTCAGCCTCCGTCATCCAGAAAGCGACAACCTTAGCAATATCCAATTCAGCATCTGATTTTGTTGACATATCCCAAAGCTCGCCTCGTTTAGATTTTTCACGAAGTGTTTTGATTCGCGGTAATTCGTGGCATTCGTGGCAGAGATTGGGGTTTTCTTGCCACGAATTACACTAATTTTCACGAAGTGTTTTTGATTCGTGGTAGTTGGTGTGATTCGTGGCGGAGATTGAGTGTTTTTGCCACGAATTTCACTAATTTTCACGAAGGGTTTCGATTCGTGGTAATTCGTGCAATTCGTGGCGGAGATTCCGTTTGCCACGAATGACACGAGTTCTCGCCAATCAAATCATGCCGCGTTCCGCTTTGTGCCCGTGCATCCGGGTTCTCCGTGGATCCGTGCCCGCAAGTGTCTATGCGCCAGGTACAGGGGTGATCCCCAACCCTGACATCTGATGAATGTGCTCATCGAAGGCGAAGACGTGCGGTATCCCCAACCTTTGAGCCATCACCAGGATCGAACAATCCGTGCGGAGCAAGGGAATTTCGGCGAAAAGCTGATAGGCATAGTCTACATGACCCCGGTTGTAATACACGCGCACCTGCAGGCTGGTCTTACCCGTCAATTCGGCACGAATTTTCAAGAGGAATTGGTCGGGTGCAAATTCCTTGGTCTCTACGTTAGCCACCCGTTTGCACAAAGGGTCTGCCTGCAAGATGGCATTCAAAGTGCCCAGGATAGCTGGCAGAGACGTCACGACACCGTCTCTTGCCGCAGGCCCAGCCAACTCTCCAGCATCTCCCGAGCGACCTTCCAATCCAGCCAGTCATCTTCTTCTTGCATGATGGCCTGCCCCAGGGCCTGATGCTGTTGGGAAGGAAGCTGGCTCATTTCTAGAAGAACCGAGCGTTCGTGCAGATACTCGCCAAATCGCTCAAAGTGCATACCGTACTTGCGCTCAAAACGCGTCGCTTCCCGCTGCAACATGGCGATCTGGCGCAGGATGTAATCCCGCAGCAACTCCCGGATGGCTTGCTCCTCGGTCGTGAATATCTTGCGTCGAATCAAAGGCTCCATAACAACGGTCAAACTCGCACTCATTCCGATCCTCCTCTTCAAGATCTCCCGCGATCACGGCCAGGTCGCGGAGGGCATAGTCCTCGATGCGCGGGACGAAGATCTCGGCCGCGTTGCGCGCCTGGAGCTTCTCGACGACAAACGAGCCGAGAAAGCCGGCGGCGGCCGGTGACGGTGACGCGTTGGTCGCGCCAGAAGGTGTGGCTGTTGGGCCAGTCAGGGTTCATGCGCTATGCCTGCCACGAACAGGTTTTTTTGCCACGAATTTCACTAATTTTCACGAAGTGTTCGGATTCGTGGTAATTGGTGTAATTCGTGGCAGAGATCAGGTCTTTTTGCCACGAATTTCACTGATTTTCACGAAGTGTTCGGATTCGTGCTCCTGGCGCTGCGTCAGGCGATCTCGACGGCCAGCTCCGGCGGTTGCTCCGCGACCGGAGGCCAGGGAGGCGCCACGAATAATTACTCATGATAGATCTATTGCAGCGTCAGGATCAGAGTGCGCACGTTCAGGACCACGATCAACAAGCCCACCAGCAGCATGAACGGCCGGTGCGGCAGCCGCTTGGTCGCAAACGCGGCCAGCGGGGCGGCGATGGCGCCGCCGATCAACAATCCCAGGATGACCGTGCCATACTTGATGAATTCACCGCTGCCCAGCGCGATCACAAAGGTAATGGATTGCGCCAGGGTGACAAAGAACTCCGTGGCATTCACGGACCCTACGGTGAAGCGCGGTATGTTGCCGCGCGCCACTAGCGTGGAGGTGACGATGGGGCCCCAGCCGCCGCCGCCTACTGCATCCATGAACCCGCCGCCCAACGCCAGCGGCAGCAGCCAGGAACGCACTTCGCGCGGGGCCAGGCTGCGAAACGCCCGGAAGATGATGATCAAGCCCATGATGATCAGATAGACCGCCACGAACGGCTTGATGATGTCGCCTTCGAAGTTCGACAGGAGGTACGCGCCGATCACACCACCCAACACACCGGGGATCAGCAGGTTTTTGGCCAGGTCGAAGTGAATGTTGCCTGCGCGCCAGTGCGAAAGGCCCGAGATGCCCGTGGTAACCACCTCGGAGGCATGGACGGCCGCACTGGCGAACTTCTGCGGCACTCCCAGGCTGACGAGAACGGTGGTGGAGCTGACGCCGTACGCCATGCCCAACGCGCCATCAATCATCTGGGCCACGAAGCCAACCAGGATGAAGGCCCAGATCGGGATATTCTGAATATCCATAATGAAGTTCTCCGAACCGGAACAGATTCAGGGTGTCGGCTGCTGATCGGCTGCCTGTCCTTCCAGCTCGGCCAGCAACTGGCGTAGTTTCTCGACCCCGATGATTTCCCACGTCACGCGCGCCACGTCCGGCAACGGTTCCTGCCACAGCCACTCCACACGCAGCCAGCAGCCCGGTAAAGCCTTTGTGTGATACGTGCCCTTCGTTCCAGCAAAAGCAGCGCGATACCGCCCATCCTCCCCCAGACAATAAAACTCGGCCCATCGCCGCAACGGGTCCAGCAGCCAGTACTCGGGCACACCGCCGGCCTCATACTCCACGAACTTAGCCCCCCGATCTCGCGCCAGGCTTTCCGGCGAGACAACTTCCACCACCAAGTCGGCCGGCCCGTCCAGATAAGTCTCCTGGAGTCGGTCCAGGTGTTCCTGGGCGACAAACAATAAGTCCGGTTCGCGGCCTTGTTTCATTTTCATTTGGAAAGGAGCGCTCAGCACCAGGCCCAGGTGATGTTGTTCGACAAACACCCCCAACACCTTTTCCAGGAACCCGATCAGCAGTTGATGTCGTTGCGACGCCGGACTGGTCATCACTACCTCTCCATCTACCCATTCGGCCAGGGTATCTTCATCCATCCAGGCTAGAAACTCAGCATAACTTATCTTTGGGCGCGTCTGACGCCCGAGCCTTTGCCTGACCCCTTGCCATCGGTACGGCCGCTTTGCATATCCTACGGCCTGGGACGGCAGCGCTTCGGGGTATGTTTCCTTCACGATCGTCGCTGGTGAACCCGCCATCATACACCTCCCCACAACCCTCGAACGCTGATAGGGCGAGTCGTTCCTACTGCACTCCCCCCTCGATCGCCAACGACACCGGCTCGCCGTTCATCACCAGGGAGCGCTGCGCGGCTTGCAGCACGCTCAGCACCCGCAGCCCGCTGACGCCGTCGGTGAGCGGCGGTTGGCGGCTGCGCAGGCTCTCCAGGAAGGCCAGGCACTCCTGCCGCAGCGGCTCCGCGTCGCTGAACGGCACCGCCTCGCCCTCGCCTTTGACCGGCACCGGCATGCCTGCTTCGATGTCCACGCGCTGATCGTAGAGCACCAACTGCTTGGAGACATCATCGAAACTCGCCATCTTCTGGCTGCCCACGATGACCAGGCGCTGCTCTTTGAACGGGTGCAGCCAGGAAACGAAGATGTGAGCGCGCACGCCGTTGTCGAACAGCAGGTTGGTCACGGTGACATCGGCGATGTTCGGCTGCACGTAGTTGCCGCCGCAGGCCACCACCTGGAACGGCAGCTCGCCCAGCAGGCGCAGAATGACCGCCACATCGTGCGGGGCAAAGCTCCAGAGGATGTTCTCCTCGCGGCGCACCTTGCCCAGGCTCAGGCGGTTGGAGTAGACGTAGCGCACCTTGCCCAGGGCGCCGCTGCGCACCAGCTCCTGCAGGCGCACGATGGCCGGATGATACTCCAGCACGTGCCCCACCATCAGGATGCGGGCCTGCCGCGCGGCCAACTGCACCAACTCCGCGCCCTGGCGATAGGTCAATGCCAGCGGCTTTTCGACCAGAACGTCCTTGCCGGCCAGCAGAGCCTGGCGCACCAGGTCGAAATGGGTCTCGGCCGGCGTCGCGATCACCACGGCCGGCACGTCCGCCTGCCAGACCTCCTGCACGTCGGCCACAATGGGAGTGGCCGGCGCCAGTTGGGCCGCAGTGGCCCGCCCGGCTGTAGTAGCATCGCACACCAGGGCCAGCGCGCCGAGCTGCTGAAAATTGCGCACCAGGTTCCTGCCCCAATACCCACAGCCGATTACCGCAACGGTCATGATTCCCTCTCTCTTCCCTTCACTGTGTGATGATCTGGCTGGCCCAGGCGCGATTGGCCTGGTACCAGGCCGCCAACTGCGTGAACCCTTGCTCCAGGCTGGTTTGCGGCTGCCAGGCGAGGAGGCGCCGGGCCAGGCTGATGTCGGCCCAGGTGGCGGACACGTCGGCCGCGTGCGCCGGGCGGAAAATCAGCTGCGCCGGCCGCTGCACCAGGCGCTCCACCAGGCGAATGACATCCAGCAGGATGACCGGCGCGTCGGAGCCGAGGTTGATGACCTGGTAGCCGAGCGGGCGCAGGGCCGCGAGCGTGCCGCGGGCAATATCATCCACGTAGGTGAAGTCACGCGACTGCTGCCCGTCGCCGAAAATGGTCACCGGCCGGCCTTCGCTGATCCACTGCACGAAGCGCAGCGGCGCCATATCGGGCCGTCCGGCCGGGCCGTAGACCGTGAAATAGCGCAGCACGCTGATGTCCAGCCCGTGCAGGTGATGATAGGCGTAGCACAGCGCCTCGGCCGCCTTTTTGGACGCCGCGTAGGGCGACAGCGGGCGGGCGGTTGACTGATCCTCGCGGTAGGGCAGGTCTGTGCTTTGCCCATACAGGCTGGAGGAGGAGGCGAGCACGAACTTGGGAATGTCGAACTCGCGGCAGGCCTCCAGCAGGTTGAGCGCGCCGATGACATTGGTCTCCAGGTAGGCCCAGGGATCGTCCACCGAGGGCCGCACGCCGGCCCGCGCGGCCAGGTTGATGATGGCCGCGAACCCGCCGGCCGGGCCTGGTTGGCGCTGGCTGGCGGTCAGCAGGCTGCGCAGCGCGGGGCGGTCGCCGATGTCCAGGCGCTGAAAGACAAAGCCCGGCTGATGCTCAAGCTGCGCCAGGCGCCACGTCTTGAGGCGCGGATCGTACGCGTCGTTCAGATTGTCGAGACCGAGCACCGGTTGACCGGCCGCCAACAGGTGTTGGCAAACACGTGCGCCGATGAAACCGGCGCAGCCCGTGACGATGACCGGGGCCGGCAGTGGAAGATTCTGAGAAATGGGTGACTCCTGACTGGCGGTCGAAGGCAATGCACCGCCCGGCTGCCAGGCACTGGGCGCTGGCGGCCCCTGGTGAAACGAACAGGACAACGTAACGGCTCAGCGCAGGTGGACGCCCGTGCGGCATGTGCTCCAGGTGCAACTGCAAGCGCCGGCCCGCGGGTCGCCGCGGCCTGAGCAGATACGAACGAATGATCACGCGTCGGAGCGAAGGCTGCAACGAACACGCTGCTTGCCGGCTTCAGGCCGCAGACCGACCCAAAACCTCTATTAGCGTCAGTCCAAGACTAAAGAGAGACGTTCTTTCGATGCTGGCAGTTGGGGTTTGAGGGAGAACATACAGGCGTGAAGCTGCAATGACAGATCAGTGTCATGTCCCCCATGAGCGGATAGGCGGCGGCTCTGAAGTGTGACAGAGCCAACCGATCGTGTACGGTCAGGATTAGGCGGGCCATAGCAGACAAACATCAGGGGCCTGGTTACGTTTCATACCGGCTTTCGGAGGACTGCTGCAAATCCTACCGCGATCTCGGTGACTCGGGAGGCGCTGGCCATGAGCGGGCAAGCCTACGCAATCGTACATGATAACGCTGCAAGCATCGAAACGTTCTTGATCATCGGCCCGAGGTCATCGAGCCTATCTTAGAGCGCACCTCAGTCGCTTGTTTAGTTTAGCACAAGTCACGCCATCGGGCAAGTGCGGCCACGTTTGGAATTCCTGTTGCGCCTGAGTTGACCGTTCTTCGCCGGATGTTTTATAATAAGCCCGTTCGCCGGTCCCCCGCCAGCCCACCACAGAGGAGATCCACATGAGTTTACCCGCGCAGGGCGACCTGAAGACCCTGCTGAACCAACTGGCGGCCGATGCGACCGCGCTTGACGCAGCCATCGAGCGCTATTGGACGCAAGAGGGCGTGTCGCAGCTCGAGATTTTCATTGACCCCGATCTGTTCCAGTACATCCAACGCTGGTACGCGGAGTCGCGTGCCTTTGCCCAGCGCGTGGCCAATCTGCAGGCCGTCGCCAGCCAGCTCTAGCTCGATCTCACAAGGGCGGCGCACGCGTGGCCCCCACGAACGGATTCTTCATGATTACGGCCATCCTCATCACACTCATTTTGCTCATCATCGCCGGCCTCCTGGCCCTGGGCCTGGTCATCGTCTACGCCTGGGTGGTGCTGCGTCCCCTGGCGCAGCACCAGGGCAGCCTGCGCCTGCCCGGCCTGCAGGCCACGGTGGAAGTGCTGCGCGATCGCTGGGGCATCCCGCACGTCTACGCCGGCAGCGAGGCCGATCTGTGGTTTGCCCAGGGCGTGATTCATGCCCAGGACCGCCTGTGGCAGATGGAGCTGAGCCGCCGCGTGGCCCAGGGGCGCCTGGCCGAACTGTTCGGCAGCCAGGGCCTGGAAGCAGATCGCCTCAGCCGCACGGTGGGCCTGCAGCGCAGCGCCGCCCGTGAGCTGGCCGCGCTGCCGCCGCGGCCGCTGGCCGCGCTGCAGCGCTACGCGGATGGCGTCAACGCCATCATCGCCCGCCTCGGCCCGCGGCCGCCGGCCGAGTTCACCCTGCTGCGCTTCAGCCCCGAGCCGTGGACGCCGCTCGATTGCCTGGCCTGCGCCCGCGTCTTCGCCTGGAGCCTGAGCGGCAACTGGGAGAGCGAACTGCTGCGCACAACCCTGCTGGCCCGCCTGGGGCCAGAGCGCACCGCGGACCTGGAGCCGGAGCATGCGCCCGGCGTCCCGCTCATCGTGCCCGGCGTCGAGGGCTTACAGCAGGTGGCCGGCCTCTTGCTCGGCCAGTACGATCAGATGCGCGCCTGGTTCGGGGCCGGTGGTCAGCCTGGCGCGGGCAGCAATGCCTGGGCGGTGGATGGCAGGCGCGCGGCCTCCGGCAAACCGTTACTGGCCAGCGACCCTCACCTGGCAGTGCAGATGCCCTGTCCCCTCTACGAAAATCACCTGGAGGTCACCGCGGCCGACGGCCTGCGCGTGACGGGCGCCAGCCTGCCGGGCCTGCCGGGCATCCTGCACGGGCACAACGCCGCCCTGGCCTGGGGGCTGACCAACGCGCCGGTGGACACGCAAGACCTGTTCGTGGAACAGCGCCACCCGACCGATCCCCGCCTGTTTCGCTTCCAGGAGGGTTGGGAAGAGGCGCAGGTGTTGATCGAAACGATCCGCGTGCGCGGGCAGGCGCAGCCGGAGAGGCTGGAGATCATCAGCACCCGCCACGGGCCGCTGCTCAATGGGTTGCTGCCAGGCGCGGAGGGCGATTATCCTCCGCTGGCCCTGCGCTGGAGCGGGCATGAGGCGGGCGGTTTTGTGCATGCGCTGCTGGGCATGAACCGGGCGCAGACCCGGGCCGATTTTCAGGCCGCGGCGCAGCAATGGGCGACTCCGGTGCAGAACGTGGTCTACGCCGACCGCGAGGGCGCCATCGCCTCGCTGCTGGTGGGCCTGGTTCCGGCGCGCAGCCAGGGTTTGGGCCTGGCGCCCGCGCCAGGCTGGACCGGCACGCACGAATGGAGCGGCTGGGTGGCGGCCGATGCGCTGCCGCAGGCGCTCAACCCGGCGTCAGGATACGTGGTCAGCGCCAATCAGAAGCTGGTGGGGGACGACTACCCCTTTTTCCTGACGCTGGAATGGGCCGATGGTTTTCGCGCCCGACGCATTGCCGATGTCTTGCGCAGCAAACCGCGCCACACGCGTCGCGACTTCGAGGTGCTGCAAAATGACGTGCTCTCGCTGCCCGCGCAGCAGATGGTGTCTTACTTCAGCGTGCTCAACCCGGACGACCCGTGGGAACGCACCGCGCTGCGCCTGTTGGTCGAATGGAACTACCGCGCCGATCGCGATAGCGCCGGCGCCGCCATCTTTGCCCTCTGTCACGTCTATCTGCTGCAAAAAGTCTTTGGCGACAAACTCGGCCCCGCGTTCGCGGCCTACCTGGGGCAGGCGCACAGTGCGCTCTTCCCGCTGACCCCCTTCCTGGGCCGCGCCAGCCACCGTCTGCTGCAACTGCTCGAACAGCCGGACGCCTATTGGTTTGCGAATGGCGCCCATCCCCGCACCCGCGATGAGCTGTTGCAGGAAACCCTGACGCAGGCGGTCAAAACCCTGCTGGAGACGGTGGGCGACAATCCGCGGCGCTGGCAGTGGGGACGCCTGCATCAGGCCGTCTTCCGCCATCCGCTGGGCGAGACGCGCCTGGGCTGGCTCTTCAGCCGCGGACCGGTTGCCGTGGATGGCGATGGCGCCACCGTGGCCCAGAGCGCGTTCCCGCTCAAGATGCCCCTCGGCTTCGTCACCGTGGCTTCGGCCTACCGGCAGATCATTGATCTCGACAATTTCGATCAGAGTCTGAGCGTACTCAACGTCGGCCAGTCGGGTCAACCCGGCAACCGGCACTACAGCGACCAGATCGAACCGTGGCGCGAAGGCGAATATCACCCGCTGAGTTGGAGCCGCGCCCAGGTGGAAGAGGTATTGGAACGAAAGTTGATCCTGGAGCCGTAAGTACAAAGCATAGTACAAAGTACAAAGTACAAAGTACAAAGTACAAAGTACAAAGTACAAAGTACAAAGTACAAAGTACAAAGTACAGCAGCAACAACAAAAGTACATCGTCTGCACTCTGCACTTTGCGCTCTGCACTCTGCACTTTGCGCTCTGCACTCTGCGCTCTGCACTTCCTCACCGTCTGGGCAAAAACCCTGCCGGGTCTACGAGGCGGCCAAAGTCGCGTAGTTCGAAGTGGAGATGCGGGCCGGTGGAGTTGCCGGTGGAGCCGACCGCGCCGATGACCGCGCCTTTCTCCACCACATCGCCGGGCTGCACGTAGTAATTGCTGAGGTGAGCATAGAGGGTGACATAGTCATTGTTGTGATCAATGACCACGCGGTAGCCGTAACCCTGGCTGTTCCAACCGGCCAACACCACGGTGCCATTGTCGGCCGCGGTGACCTCAGTACCGGCTGCCACAGCCAGGTCAAGGGCGCGGTGACGCGCCTGATCGAAACCTTGTGTCATGCGGGCGCCGGTCAGCGGCCAGGCGAAGTTGCCATCGCCGTAGGGCCACACGCCTTGCCAGTAAAAGCCATCGGGCGTGACATGGGTGCCATCCGGGGGATGGGCCGGATCGAACGGCAGCGCGGACAGGTCCCAGCGCGGCAGACTGCGCCGCGGCAGGGCAATCAGCGGCTGCTCCACCCCCTCGCGCTGATACACCAGCAGGTGCTGGCCTGTCATCAGCAGGTGGGGCGGCTGGCGCAGCGCGTTCCAGGTGATCTCCACGATGCTGTCGGCCGTCACGCCGTAGAGGGTCGCCACATGGTCAATGGTCTCCCCCATTGTGACCTCGTGGCAGATGGTGTTGAGCGCGGGGATGGTGATGGTCTGCCCGGCGCGAAAGTTGTAGGGGTCCGGCGCATAGGGCGCGGTGGCGCAGGCCAGGCTTTCGATATTGCGGCCCCCCCCCCCCGCCCGGCGCCGCCCGGCCCTCCCCCGCCCCCCCGGCGCCCCCCCCCCCCGCCGCCGCCGCCGCCGCCGGCCCGGGCCCGACGGCCCCCGAGGGAGAGAATAAGATGAAGGTTTCATGAAAAGAAAACGCTCACTGTCCCATTTCATCCCCGGCGCGGCCGATCCGCAGGCCTTCGGCGAGCAGGTGCGCCGCGGGCTGCAGTTCCTGGTCAACCGCCCGCAGCCCGGTCAACCCTGGCAAGACGGCGCCAACCTGCCCTGGAACGATCCGATTTTCAGCGAACGCATGTTGGCCGAGCATCTCGATCAGAGTCACGGCGCGGGCAGCCGCCGGCTGGAGGAGATCGAACAGCAGGTAGACGCGCTCTGGTCGTGGCTTGACCTGGCGCCGGGCGCGCGTGTGCTTGACATCACCTGCGGGCCGGGGCTGTACAGTCAGCGCCTGGCCGGCCGCGGCTGCCGGGTCACGGGGATTGACTTCAGCCCGGCCGCGATTCGATTTGCACGGATGCAGGCGCAGGCGGCCGGTCTGGAGATTGACTACCGCCTGGCCAATGTGGAAACCGCGCTGCCCCTCCTGGCCGGGCAAGCCTTCGACGCCGCACTTTTTCTCTACGGCCAGTTCTCGGTTTTCCCGCCGGCCAGCGGCGCGGCGCTTTTGCAGCACACGGCCGCGGCCCTGCGGCCGGGCGGTCGCCTGGCGCTGGAGCTGCTGGCCTATGAGGGCATTGACAAGAAGCCCGGCGCCTGGTGGTTTACAGGCCGCGGCGGCCTGTGGGGCGATTTCGAGCATCTGCACCTGGGCGAGCGCACCTGGGACGAGGCGCAGCAGGCGATCCTGGAGCGCTTCTATGTGTTCAACCTGGAGACAGGAGAGCTGCAGACCTACGGACTCAGCGATCAGGCCTATCGCCCGGCTGTCTTGCGCAGCCCTGCAGGCAGCCGGCTTTGACCGTTTCGATTCCTTTCCTGCCTGGGCCGGCCTGCCCTTCGCTGATGCGACCGAGTGGGAAGTGACCATCGCTCACAAGGCCTGATGCCGCCCGCTTTCTGCTTCTGTGGAACTGACCGACGCCAGCGGCAGGCCCAGGCCGCTGGCCTGGTTGAGCAGGCGGCGCACGGTCATCTATGCCAGGCTGCAGGCCCGTTCACTCATTCGCACGCAGCCGATAGCCCACGCCCGGTTCGGTGAGGATGTAGTTTGGCCGGGCAGCATCCGGTTCCAGCTTGTGCCGCAGGTTGCTCATGTTCACGCGTAGCAGATGCGTCTCGGTCTGATAGGCCACCCCCCACACCTGGCGCAGCAGTTGGCGATGCGTCAGAACCTTCCCCGCATGCGTCACCAACATGCGCAGCAGCTCATACTCCTTTGGAGTCAACTGCACCTCGCCGCCGGCCACAGTGACCAACCGTCGGCCCAAGTCAACGGTCAGTTGCCCAACGGTAAATACCGGTTCTCCTGTCGGCGCCGTTCCACGACGCAGCGCCGCCCGCATACGCGCCAACAGTTCGCCCATACCGAACGGCTTGGTGACGTAGTCGTCAGCCCCGGCATCCAGCGCCTCGATCTTGGCGGCTTCCTGCTCCTGCACCGTCAGGATGATGATGGGAGTCTGTGTCCATTCGCGCAGCCGCTGCGTGACTTCGATGCCGTCCAGGTCGGGCAAGCCCAGGTCGAGAATCACCAGGTCGGGATGGTGCGCGGCCACGGCCAACAAGGCCTCGCGGCCGTTGGACGCTTCCAGGACGACGTAGTCGTGCGCAGACAGAGAAACGCGTAGAAAGCGGCGAATAGCCTGCTCGTCATCCACTACCAACACGCGCGGTCCACCGTCGCTCATTCTGCCTCATTCCTCCTTCCCAACGTCATTCCCACTGCCCTTGCCGCTGCTGCTCTGTTCGCAAGGCAGCGCCATGGTGATGATCGTTCCACCGCCCGGCCGATTCTGCGCCCAGATACGGCCGCGGTGCGCCTCGACGATGCCCTTGCAAATCGCCAGGCCCAGGCCCGTGCCGCTTACTTCCCCTGGGCGATGGACGCGGTAGAACTTGTCGAAGATTCGCTCCAGGTCTTCTGGCGGCACGCCAACGCCGCGATCGGCGACCGCGATCTCCAGCGCGCCGCCGGTCGAACGAACCGTCACTTCGATGGGCGTGTTGTCGGGCGAGTATTTGAGTGCATTGTCCAGCAAGTTGCCCAACACCTGGACCATCAGGACGAAATCCATCGGCGCCAGCACCGGGGGCGCATCCACGATCACCGGCCGATTCGCCAGCCTTCCCTGCAGCCGCTCGAGGGTGGCGCTGATCACCTCTTGAACGTCGCAAGGCTCCTCCACCGCTTTCAGCGCGCCGGCCTCGATCCGGGTCATGTCCAGCAAATTGCCCACCAGGCGATTCAGGCGCTCGGCCTCCTCGCGCGCCATGACCGTCAGGCTGTGCCGCGTCGCCTCATCGAGCCTGGCGCCGTCCTCCTCCAGGCTGGTAAGAGCGCCGGTGATGGACACCATCGGTGTGCGCAAATCGTGCGAGATCGAGTTCAACAGGGCCTGCTGAAGCTCCTCGGTAGCACGCAAGAGTCGGGCCTGCCGCGCTTGTTCGGCCAGCTCGGCGCGTTCGATGGCCAGGGCAGATTGGCTGGCAAAGGCTTCGAGCAAACGCCGCTGCTCTGGCGCCAGGGATGAGCCTGGATCGGTTGGTTTCACGCCCAAGACACCCACCACACCACGCACGGTCTTGAGGGGCATACAACGCAGTTCGGCGGCCGGGAGGGTATCGGTCCCGCGGCCGGCCGGTTGTCCGTGCTTGAACGCCCATAAAGCGACAGTCAGCGCGTTCTCTTTCAGCGTCAGGCCTGGGCTGAACGCGCGCGGCTGCAGTGAATCACCCACGGGCAGCAGAATGACGCCCTCGCGACCGAACGTCTCACCGACGTGGCGGATGACCGCCTGCAGGATGTCATCCAACCCACCGGCCGCAGCCAGATCACGGCTGAGTTCGTAGAGCGCGACGGCCTGCAGCTCGCGACGCTGCGCCGCTTCGGCCTGCTCGCGTGAGCGGGCCGCCAGCGAGCTGATGACCAGGCCGACGACGAACAGTCCGATGAAGGTGAAGATATACTCCGTATCGGCCACGGTCAGGGTGAGCCGCGGTTCGATCAGGAAGAAATCGAACGTCAACACCCCCAACACTGATGCCAGGATTGCCGGCCCGCGGCCCAGGTAGATGGCAGCGATAACCACCGCAGCCAGGTAGAGCATGACCAGGTTGACCGGCGAAATCACGCGATGGATCGGTATGCCGAGCAGCGTAACCGCGCCGACAAGCGCGGCGCTCCACGCGTAGCACTGCCAGGGGCGATGCGGCCGCCACGGTGCAGATGCAGCCGAAGGTTTGTTCTCGACTTCTGAGCTGATGATATAGATATCTATGTTGCCGCTCTGCGCGATCAGGCGATCCACGATGGAACCACGCAGGTACTCGATCCAGCGCGGGCGCAATGGTTTGCCTACGATGATTTTGGTGACGTTGTGTCGCCGCGCATAATCCAGGATGGCATTTGCGACGTCCTGGCCTGGCACGGTGAACGCCTTGCCGCCGAGTTCTTCGGTCAACTGGAGGATGCGCGTGACCTGCTCTGCGCGTGTTTGCGGCTGGCGTGCGTTGCCCGGCGTCTCCACGTGAACAGCGAACCACTCGGCCTTCAATTCGTCGGCCAGGCGCCGCGCGGCGCGCACCAACCGCTCGCCCAAGGGGTGCGAACTGACACAAACCAGCAACCGTTCGCCCGCTGGCCAGGGGCCGGAGATCGCGCGGGTCTGCATGTACGCGCGCATCTGCTCATCTACTCGGGCCGCGGTGCGGCGCAGGGTCAGCTCGCGCAAGGCTGTCAGGTTGCCCATCCGAAAGAACTGCTGGATCGCGCGTGCGGCCTGTTCGGGTACGTAAACTTTTCCCTCTTGCAGGCGCTGCAAAAGCTCCGGCGGCGGCAGGTCTACCACCTCGATCTCGCTGGCCGCGTCCAGGATGCTGTCTGGCACCTTTTCGCGTACCGTAATGCCGGTGATCTGCGCCACCACATCATTCAGGCTCTCCAGGTGCTGGACATTCAGCGTGGTATGAACGTCAATGCCGGCTGCCAGCAGGTCCTGGATGTCGAAGTAACGTTTGGGATGGCTCGAGCCGGGCGCGTTGGTGTGCGCCAACTCGTCCACCAACGCGAGTTGGGGCCGCCGCGCCAACACAGCCTCCACGTCCATCTCGGGTAGTGTGGCTCCGCGATAGGCAACCTGTAGCCGCGGGATGACCTCGAGCCGGGCAACCAGCGCCTCGGTTTCCGGCCGGTTGTGGGTCTCCACGCAGCCGATCACGACATCTATGCCTTGGGCAAGACGCTGGTGCGCAGCTTCCAGCATGGCGTATGTCTTGCCGACACCGGCCGCGTAGCCCAGAAAGACCTTCAACTTGCCGCGCGCCTGGCGCGCCTCCTCCGCCTGTACGTGGGCCAGGAGATCGTCAGGGTTGGGGCGGACGTGTTCTTCAGACACAGGTGTCCTCTGCGGGCGATTGACGATGGCGTCCGTCTCTCGCCTCGGATTGATCGTCTGGGGGTATCTTCTCAATTTGTAGGGGCGCACCCTTGCGGTCGCCCACGCGGGCAGGCGCAAGGCCATGCCCCTACCCCGGATTATCGAGAAGATACGTCTGGGGCCTATTCTACCCCATCCAGCGCCAGGTTCAACTTCAGCACGTTGATGCGCGGCTCACCCAGGAATCCCAACTGGCGGTCTTCGGTGTGCTGCGCCACAAGTTGCACGACAGCTTCGGCGGTGAGGCCACGCGTCCGCGCCACGCGCGGCGCCTGGTAGAGCGCCGCCGCGACGCTGATGTGCGGATCGAGGCCGCTGGCGGAGGCGGTCACCAGATCGCCCGGAACCGCCTGGATGTTGCCTGGGTCGGCAGCACGCAGCGCGGCGATGCGTGCGTCAACGGCTTCCAACAGCATGGGGTTGCTCGGCCCGAGGTTGGAGCCGGATGACGCCGCCGCGTTGTAGGGAAACGGCGCCGTTGCCGATGGGCGGCCCCAGAAATACCTGGGATCATCGAACGACTGGCCGATCTGCGCCGAACCGACGATCCGACCATCTTGCCAGATGAGGCTGCCGTCGGCCTGAGACGGGAATATCACCTGGGCCAGGCCGGTCACCGCAAGCGGGTAGACGATGCCGGTCAGGAGAGTACACAAGGCCAGCAGCACAGCCGCCGGCCGAAACAGGGTTTTCATCATTGTGGACCTCTTCCATGATGCGCCAAATGCGCCATAGTAGAAACGTTGCATGCAACGTCTCTACTATGCTAACCTCAGAAATGCCAAAAACATGTCTATCAGCTTGATACCGACGAACGGCGCAACCAGCCCGCCCACGCCGTAAATCAACAGGTTGTCGCGCAGCAGTTGCGCGGCCGGCGCCGGCCGATAGGCCACGCCGCGCAGCGCCAGCGGGATCAGCGCGATGATGATCAGGGCGTTGAAGATCACCGCCGACAGGATGGCGCTGGTCGGGGACGTAAGGCGCATGAAGTTGAGCGCGGCCAACGCCGGGTAAGTCGAAGCGAACGCGGCCGGGATGATGGCGAAGTACTTGGAGACGTCGTTGGCGATGCTGAACGTGGTGAGCGCGCCGCGCGTCATCAGTAACTGCTTGCCGATCTCCACGATCTCGATCAGCTTGGTCGGGTTGCTGTCCAGATCCACCATGTTGGCAGCCTCGCGCGCCGGCTGCGTGCCGGTATTCATCGCCACCGCGACGTCGGCCTGGGCCAGCGCGGGCGCGTCGTTCGTGCCGTCGCCGGTCATCGCCACCAGCCGGCCGCCGGCCTGGTACTCGCGTATCAGCTTGAGTTTCGCTTCGGGCGTCGCCTGCGCCAAGAAGTCATCCACGCCCGCTTCCGCGGCAATGGCGGCGGCCGTCAGCGGGTTGTCGCCGGTGATCATGATCGTCTTGATACCGATTCGCCGTAGTTGCGCGAAACGTTCCTTCATACCGCCCTTGACGATGTCCTTCAGGTGGATGACACCCAATGCCTCGCCATTGCGGGCCACCACGAGCGGCGTGCCGCCAGTGCGTGCAATCTCGTCCACGGCGGGTCTCAGGTCGGGCGGCACCGGCCGATCGAAACCCAGGATGTATGTCAACATGGCGTCGGGCGCGCCCTTGCGAATGTGTGTCCCATCCATATCCACGCCGCTCATGCGCGTCTGCGCCGTGAAGGGGATGAAGTGCATACCCTCAGGCGCCTCGGGTCCCGCGCCGACGGTGCGGCCGCGCAGGCCGTACTGTTCCTTCGCCAGCACGACGATACTGCGGCCCTCCGGCGTCTCGTCAGCCAGCGAGGAAAGCTGCGCCGCTTCGGCGAGGGCGCGCGGATCGGTGTGATTCACCGGGATGAACGCCACCGCCTGGCGGTTGCCGAGCGTGATCGTGCCCGTTTTGTCCAGCAGCAGCACGTCCACATCGCCGGCTGCTTCCACGGCGCGGCCCGACATGGCAATCACGTTGCGCTGGATCAAGCGGTCCATGCCGGCGATGCCGATGGCCGAGAGCAGGCCGCCGATGGTAGTCGGGATGAGGCAGACCAGCAGGGCAATCAGCACGGTGATCGTGACCGGCGTGCCCTGACCGGCGGCGCTAACGCTGTACACCGAATAGGGCAGCAGGGTTGCGCACACGACCAGGAAGATGATCGTGAAACCGGCCAGCAGGATGTTCAGGGCGATCTCGTTCGGCGTCTTCTGGCGCTTCGCGCCCTCCACCAGGCTGATCATGCGGTCGAGGAAGCCCTCGCCGGGGTCAGCGCTGACGCGCACCAGGAGCCAGTCTGAGAGCAGACGCGTCCCACCCGTGACGGCGCTGCGGTCGCCGCCGGCCTCACGGATCACGGGCGCGCTCTCACCGGTGATCGCGCTCTCGTCCACCGACGCAATGCCGGCGATCACCTCGCCGTCGGCCGGGACGGTGTCGCCGGCCTCGACCAGGACGCCATCGCCACGGTGCAGCGCGGCCGAGGAAACAGATTCACATTTATAGGAAGGACGCTCCGCAAGCGCGCCGTTCGTGGCCGCCCGCAGCTCACGGAGGATCGCATCAACAGGCTGCGACAGCTTCCTGGCCTGGGTCTGATGTCGTGTGCGGCGCAGCGCTTCGGCCTGGGCCTTGCCACGCCCCTCGGCCACGGCTTCGGCGAAGTTGGCAAACAGCACGGTGAACCACAGCCAGATCGCGACGGCGCCGATGAAGGCTGCGGGCGCTTCCCCGCGGCCGAACAGAGCCTGTATCCAGAGGAGCGTGGTGAGTACGCTGCCCACTTCCACCACGAACATGACGGGATTGCGCACCATCAAGCGCGGATTCAGTTTGACAAACGACTCCAGGATGGCGCGTTGGTACAGCTCACGCCGCATGGGAGTCTGTTTCTTGAGTTGGGTAGTCATTGCAATACCTATCTTACTAGCGGCCAAAGACCATGAGATGCTCGACAATCGGCCCAAGTCCTAGCGCCGGGATGAAGCTAAGCGCGCCGACGATCACGATGACGCCAATCAGCCACGCGATGAAGAGCGGCGTGTGCGTGGGCAACGTCCCCGCGCCCGCGGGAACTTTCTTCTTGCTCACGAGCGAGCCGGCAATCGCCAGGGCTGGGATCGCCAGCCAGTAGCGTGAGATCAGCATGACGATGCCGAGCGCCGTGTTGTAGAACGGCGTGTTCGCGCCTAAGCCGGCGAAGGCGCTGCCGTTATTACCGGCCGCCGACGAAAAGGCATAGAGCACCTCGCTGAAACCATGCGCCCCAGGGTTGAAGATGGTGGCAATGCCGCCAGGAGCCAGAACTGCCACTGCGGTGCCTATCTTCGCCGCGAGGATCGGAATCAGGAGGATGAGCGAAGCCATTTTCATTTCGTAGGCTTCAATTTTCTTGCCGAGGTATTCCGGCGTGCGGCCGACCATCAACCCGGCGACGAACACCGCGACGATGACGAACGCCAGCATTCCGTACAACCCGGAGCCGACGCCGCCGTAGATGATCTCACCTAACTGCATCAGCCACATCGCCACAAGACCGCCCAACGGCATGAAGGAGTCGTGCATCGCGTTGACCGCGCCGTTCGACGCGGCTGTTGTGGCCGTCGCCCAAAGCGCAGAACTGGCAGCACCGAAACGCACCTCCTTGCCTTCCATGTTGCCGCCGGGGTTGGCAGCACTTTGCACCTGGTCAACGCCCAAGGCAGCGAGCGCCGGGTTGCCGCTCTGTTCCGCCCAGACAGCTACCGCGACCAGCACGACGAAGATGAGAGTCATGGCCGCCAGGATGGCCCAGCCCTGGCGCGTGTCGCCCACCATCTTGCCGAAGGTGTAGCAGAGCGCCGCTGGGATCAGCAGGATCGCTAACAGCTCCAGGAAGTTGGACAGCGGTGTGGGATTCTCGAACGGGTGCGCCGAGTTGACGTTGAAGAAGCCGCCGCCGTTGGTGCCCAGTTGCTTGATGGCGATCTGTGAAGCCGCCGGGCCGACGGCGAGCACCTGTTCCGTCACCATATTGCCATTGGCGTCTATCGCGGGCTGCAACAAGGCCACATTTTGATAGGGATTGAAGGTTTGCACCACGCCCTGCGAAACGAGCACCAGGGCGAGCAGGATCGAGAGCGGCAGCAGGATGTAGAGGGTCGAACGCGTCAGATCAACCCAGAAATTGCCGATCGTCTGCGCCGTATGACGGGCAATCCCGCGAGCCAAAGCAATCAGCACGGCCATGCCCGTCGCCGCGGAGACGAAGTTCTGCACGGTCAGCGCCAGCATCTGCGTGAGGTAGCTCATCGTCGTTTCGCCGCCGTAGCCCTGCCAGTTGGTGTTGGTAGCAAAGCTGACCGCGGTGTTGAAGGATGAATCGGGCGACACCGCCGCGAGTCCCTGCGGGTTGAACGGCAGGATACCCTGGAGCCGTTGCAGCAGATAGACAACCAGAAGACCCAGCAGGTTGAAGACCAGCATCGCCACGGCATACGTCTTCCAGGTCATCTCGGCATCGGGGTTCACCGCCGCGGCGCGATAGGAGATGCGCTCGACGGGCGCCAGCACGGGGTGAAGAAAGGTCCGCTGACCGCCATACACGCGCGCCATGAACCCGCCCAGCGGCTTGACGAGCAGCAGCAGGACAACCAGATAGACAACAGGTAAGAGCCAATCCAAAGTACTCATCCGAATTTCTCCGGTTTCAACAGAGCCACGAACAGATAGACCAACAGCGACAGCGTGATCAGACCGACAGCCACAACCATCAGGCTCATGCGTCACCTCCCTTCAGCCATTCGCACATCCACACGAAAGCCCAACTGGCGGCGAAGAAAGCCAGTGCAAGGCCCACGAACGCGAGATCGCTCACCGAGACACCTCCATGATGTACCCCAACCATCCATTCACACCCAGCGCGGCTTATGCTACTCGACCTGGTAGGGTACGTCGGTCACTACGATGTTCTTCTTGAACAGCAGCGCAAATCGCAGGAAAGTCGCAGTCTGCATGTGCAGCAGGTTATGCCACCAGTGCTTCGGTACGAACTGGGGTACGACGATCGTGATGCGTTCGTTCTGCTGGCGCCGGCTGGCCACTTCTTCGATGTAAGCGAGCAGCGGTTCGTACATGACGCGGTAGGGTGAATCGAGAACCACCAGGCGGATTCCTTCACCCCAGGTCGCCCATTTGTCCTTGATGCGCTCGGTTTCGGTCGGCTCCACGGAGACATGGACGGCGGTCAAATCATGGGACAGCATGCGGGCATAGTGCAGCGCTTCAAGGGTCCCCTGGTGGACACCGCCGATGGGAAGGATGACGCGGTGACGAAACGAAGGCACGCGCGGTTGGTAGTTTTCCAGCGAAAGCTGCTTCGCCAGGCGCTTGTAGTGCGCATGGATGCGGAAAAAGATGAAGACCAGGGTGGGCGTCAGGAAGATGACGATCCAGGCGCCATCCCTGAATTTGGTGACGGCGAAGACGATGACGACGACGGCGGTGCAAAAGGCGCCGAAGGCATTGATCACCATCTTGACCTGCCAGCCCGGTTGGTAGCGCAGCACGGACCCCGGCTCGTTCACCTCCTGACCGGGAGACAAATGGCCGGCTTTCCACCACCGCCGGGCCATGCCAACCTGCGACAGCGTGAAGGAGAGGAAGACGCCGATCGCGTAGAGCGGGATCAGGGCGGTGACGCTGGCGTTGAACGCAATGATGAGCAGACTCGCAACCAGTGCAAGGGCCACGATGCCATACGAGTAAACCAACCGACTGCCTCGCAAGGTGAGCTGACGGGGCAGGAAGCCGTCGCCGGCGTGAAGGGCAGCCAACCGCGGGAAGTCGGCAAACGATGTGTTGGCGGCCAGGACCAGGATCAGGGTGGTGGCGGCGATGAGGCCCAGGTAGAGAGGGCCTTGTCCATTGAACACGGTCCGGGCCAGCTGCGAGATGACTGTCTCCTCCTCGGAGGGCACGGCGGCCATGACGCGCGAGAGGAAGCTGATGGCGAGGAACAACGTGGCTAGGATGGCCGCCATCCAGATCAAGGTGATGCCGGCGTTGCGGCTGCGCGGCTCGCGGAAGGCCGTGATGCCATTGGAGATCGCCTCGATGCCGGTCAGCGCGGCCGTGCCGCTGGAGAAGGCATGCAGGAGCAGGAAGGGGGTCACGACGCCCAAACCGGTTTCCAGCACCGCATGGGGGGGATTGCTCACGGTTCCCAGCGTCCCAGAGAGGGCGCGGAACAGGCCAACGCCAACCGTGGCAAACATCATCACGATGAAGAAGTAGGTGGGCAAGGCGAAGGTCGCACCGGATTCCTTGACCCCGCGTAGATTGATCAACATGACAACAGCGACCAGGGCCACTGCGAGCGGTACGCGATAGGGAAACAGATCTGGAAACGCAGAGGCAATTTGCGCGACGCCAGATGAGACGGACACCGCCACGGTCAAAACGTAGTCGGTGAGGAGGGCCGCGCCGGCGGTCTGCGCGGGTAATTCGCCCAGGTTATCGCGCGCCACGATGTAGGCGCCGCCGCCGCCGGGGTACGCGTGAATCGTCTGCTCGTAGGACACAGTGACGATTACCAGCAGGGCGGTGATGGCGATGGCGATGGGAAAGACATAACCGAGCGCCATCGTACCGGCCGCCGCCAGGATGATCAGAATCTCCTGGGTGGCATACGCGGTGGAGGAAAGCGCGTCGGAGGCGAACACCGCCAGCCCCACGAGCTTCCCGACCGTCTGATGCGGCAGGTCAATGCTACGCAGGGGTTGGCCGATAAGCCGTACCCAGATGGACTTTTGCGGGGCGATGGGCGCTTCTGTGCGCTCGATGACGGTGTAGCCCTTACTCGAATCAAGTCGTTGGTTATCTAGCATAAAAAGAAATCCTGAGATTTGTCGAAGATGACAACAGTGTACTCAGGAGCGCGTCAAAGAGGAGACAAGAAAGAGGGTGAACAGGTCAAGAAAAGGTCAATTGGAATTACTGAACCCACGGATGGTGTAACGTGAACCCTTGTGCTACAATT
Organism: Candidatus Amarolinea dominans; assembly: GCF_016704685.1. Taxonomy (NCBI): domain Bacteria; kingdom Bacillati; phylum Chloroflexota; class Caldilineae; order Caldilineales; family Candidatus Amarolineaceae; genus Candidatus Amarolinea; species Candidatus Amarolinea dominans. The sequence goes on along the minus strand of NZ_JADIZS010000022.1, from coordinate 60,939 downwards.
CGTGATAGGTTGACTCAACGAGAATGGAGCTTTGATTCGATGTCTTCGGAGGCAATCCATGACCGGGAAAACTCTTCTGAAAGCTGATCCGCTCCCCTGGCTGCTGGCCGAGAATGGGCCGGGCGTGCGCTACCTGGCGCTGCGTGACCTGCTCGATCGGCCGGCCGATGACCCGCAGTTGGCGGAGGCGCGCCGCGCCGCACACCGCGCCGGGCCGATTGCCGCCGTCCTCGCACAGATGGACGCGGCCGGCTTTTGGGCCGAGCCTGGCCCCGGTTACTATCCCAAGTATCGCGGCTCCGTCTGGGCAGTCATCTTGCTGGCGCAGTTGGGCGCTGCGAGCAGTGAAGATGAGCGCATCGGCCGGGCCTGCGCCTACCTGCTGGATCACGCGCTGACGCCCGGCGGTCAGTTCTCGGTCAACGGCGCGCCCTCCGGCACGGCCGATTGCCTGCAGGGCAACCTCTGTTGGGCGCTGCTGGAGCTGGGCTGCGCCGATTCGCGGCTGGAAGCCGCCTTCGACTGGCTGGCGCGCAGCGTCACCGGCGAGGGGATCGCACCGCTGGAGGAAAAGAGTGCGCCGGTCCGCTACTACGCGGGCAAATGCGGTCCGGACTTCGCCTGCGGGTCGAACAACAAGCTGCCGTGCGCCTGGGGCGCGGTCAAGGTGATGCTGGCCCTGGGGCGCTGGCCGGCCGCCAGGCGAACACCCGCCATGGAACGGGCCATCGGCCGCGGGATCGCCTTCCTGCTGGGCACAGACCCCGCCCTGGCCGGATACCCCAATGGCTGGGCCGAGAAGCCCAGCAGCAACTGGTGGAAGTTCGGCTTTCCCGTTTTTTACGTCACCGATCTGCTGCAAAACGTCGAAGCGCTGGTCGCATTGGGTTACGGTCACGACCCGCGCCTGGCCCACGCGTTCGATGTGATCCGCGCCAAGCAGGATGCCGCGGGGCGCTGGCCGTTGGAGTACGACTACGCCGGCAAGACCTGGACCGACTTCGGGGCCAAAAAGCAGCCCAACCCGTGGGTCACACTGCGTGCGCTGCGGGCGTCGAAGGCGGCGGCGCGGGGGTCAGGTCATCACGCACCGCCTGCTTGAGCAGCAGGCCGATACGATTGATGATCAGCCTGCTGGCCGAAGGGATCACACTGGATCGCCCCGGTCAGGAAGCGCTCGTCGTTGTAGACGGGGACGATGACCGACACCTGTTCAGTTGCGCGCCATTTCCCATCCTGCGATGGTGCGCTGAGCCAGGTCGAAGCGCACGCCGATCAGGTAGACCGGCTTGAGGCTGCCCAGGTACGGCTCGGCGTAGCCTTGCCGCCGGATTTGGGCCAGCGCGTCGGCCGGGGTTCCTTCCAGCTTGAACTCGAAGATGAACACCCCTTCGGCCAGCTCGACGATCGCATCGGCCCGACCCCGGCTGGAGCGCACCTCCACGCCGGTTTGCAGCCCCAACAGGCGGAACACCAGGTAAAAGACGGTCTGGTAATAGCGCTCCTGGGGCATCTGGATGTCATAGGGGATGCTGGCGAAGAAGGCGCGCAGGATGGCGAAGGCCTGATCGAAATCGGCCGCCTGCAGCGCCTCACGCAGCCGCCACAACTCCGCGCCGGCCGCGCCGATGTCAGATGGTGTGAACGCAGCCAGCAGGTAGGTCAGGAAGGCGTGCTCGACTTCGTAATTGGGGTAGCCCAGGCGATAGAGGCGGCTGGTCGGATCGTAGCGCTTGATGGTCAGGTAGCCGGTCTGGTAGAGCAGCGGCACGATCGGCAGCTCGTCCAGATCGTAGGCGCTGAAGGCCAGGTCGCTTGAGTCGCGGTTGCCCAGCTCGCGCACGTCGTAGCCGCGCTGCTCGATCAACTTGATCAGGAAGGTCGGCGTGCCCGTGTCAAACCAGAAATTGCCGAATCGCTTCTGGCTGAGCATGAGCCACAAGGAGAAGGGGTTGTAGACCGATTGGCAATCGGCCGCAAAGCAGAAACCGTTGTACCAGTTGCGCACCTGCGCCAGCAGCGCATCGAAGGCAACCTGTTCCTGATCGGCCATTTGCGCCAGATAGCCGGTCGCATGGTCGAGCAGTTCCGCCTCGGTCACGCCGAGCAAGGTCGCAAAACGAGTGTCCAGGCTGATGTCCTCCAGGTTGTTCAATCCCGAAAAGACGCCGACCTTGCTGAATTTACTCACACCGGTCAACATAACGAAGCGAATGTGGGCGTCCATGCCCTTGATGACACCATAGAAGCCGCGCAACACTTCGCGCACGCGGCGCGCCTCGGCCAGGTCGTCCAGGTGATCGAGCAGCGGCTTGTCGTACTCGTCTACCAGGATCACGACGCGGCCGTCGCCCGCCAGCCGCCAGACCAGCTCGCGCAAGCGCTTGAGGTGGTCGCCCGGCCCCAGCGCGATGCCGGCCCGTTCCCCCAACTCGCCCAGCATCTCGGCCAGCACGAGCTTGAGGTGCTCAGCGTTCTCGGCGCGATAGAGGCTGAGATCCATGCGGATGACCGGGAAGGGCTGCCAGTCGTAGGGCTGGTCGTCGAGCCACAGCCCGCGGAAGAGCGGTCGGTTGCCGCGGAAGATCTCCTCCAGGGTCGAGATCAGCAGGCTCTTGCCGAAGCGTCGCGGCCGCGCCAGGAAATAGACGCCCGAGGGGTTGCGGATCAGTTCGTAGATCCAGCGCGTCTTGTCCACATACAGATAGCCGCCTTCGATCAGCTTGCGAAAGCTCTGGATGCCGATGGGCAACAGTTTGAGCATCATTGCACCTCCTCCTGAACCGCGTCGAACTCGTCAATGATCAACCAGCCTCCACCTCCGCCTCACGAAAGAGGGTGGTCCTGCCCGTCTGCCGCGCCGCGTTGAGGGTGAGATAGCGCCCCAGGGAGATTATAGCATCTTCGCCCCGCGGCTGGCAATCAGAGCCGCGCGGTAACTGCTCAGCCAGGCAGTGAGAATGGTCTCGATAGCGCCCGGAGTGCCCCCCTGCCCCCCAATCCTGGGGGAATGCGTCTCCCCCAAAGTTGGGGGGTCGGGGGGCAGATCAAGGCGGGCTGATCCATGTGGCGCCGTGGACAGCCAACGCCGCGTCCAGGGCCTGGCTTCCCTGCGCCAGGTATGCCAGGGGCAACACGGTGACGCGCTCGGCCAGGGGATAGGGGCGCTCACCGGGATAGAGGACGATCAGGTGATCGAGCGCCAGATCCGTCAGCGCGCTGCGCATGGAAGGGGTGAGCCGCGGCGCGTCCATGCGCTTGCACTCGACGCCCACGCGACGGCCACCAGTGAACAGCAGCAGATCAAGCTCTGCGCCGGAGTGCGTGGCCCAGAAGTAGGCCTCGTCCGGATCAACCGCCTTGATGACCTCTTCGATCACATAGCCCTCCCACGAGGCGCCGCTCTTGGGATGCAGCCAGAGATCACGTTCCTCGCGCAGGCCCAACATCTGGTGCAGGATGCCGGTATCCCGAAAATAGAGTTTGGGTGACTTGATCTGCCTCTTGCCCAGGTTGACGAACCAGGGCCGAAGCTGGCGCACCATGAAGGCGCCCTCGAGCAGATCGAGGTAGCGCCGCACCGTGGACTCGCTGACCTCGAAATTGCGCGCGGTTTCGGCGGCATTCCAGACCTGGCCGTGGTAATGGGCCAGCATGTTCCAAAAACGAAACATGCTGGCCGCGGAAATGCTCACGCCCAACTGTGGCAAGTCTCGTTCCAGAAAGGTTTGGATAAAGTTCCGGCGCCAGGCCAGGCTGTCAGCGTCCGATGCAGCCAGGAAAGAGAGGGGGAAACCGCCGCGCTGCCAGTGGCGCATTTGCATCTCGACGCCGACCTCGGCCAGGCTGAAACCGGCCATGCGGATGATCTCCAGCCGGCCGGCCAGTGTTTCTGATGATTGGCGCAGCATGGCGGGCGAGGCGCTGCCCAGGATCAGGAAACGCGCCGGGAGGGGCGTGCGATCGCAGAGCACGCGCAACAGTGGAAAAAGCTCGGGCCGGCGTTGGATTTCGTCAATCACCACCAATCCGGTCAAACCCTGCAAGGCGGTCATGGGCTGGTCGAGCCGGGCCAGGCTGATCGGGTCTTCCAGGTCGAAGTAGTTCATTGAGTCCGCGGGGACGAACTCGCGGGCCAGGGTCGTCTTGCCGCATTGGCGCGGTCCGATGAGCGCGACGACCCGGCTGCGCGTCAGCGCATGTGTGATGTCTTGCTGTAATTGTGGTCGTGGAAAAATCATGGCGTCATTATACCCTGAAAATCCGTCTTGTCAAGACGGATTTTCAGGGTGTTTCTCTGATCTCACTCGTACCGGAAGCGCGCCACCCCCACCGCGAAGAAGATGGCGGCAAAGCCGAGCAGGACGCCCACCTCCGGCAGCACCCCCATCACGCCCTGCCCACGCAGCAGCAGATCGGTCATGCCCTGCATGGCCCAGGTGGTGGGCAGCACCTTGACGGCCGTGCGCACCGTTTCTGGGAACAGCTCGATGGGATACCAGCACCCGCCCAACAGGGCCATGACCATGCCCAGCATGATGCTCAGGCCGTTGGCCTGGCTGGCTGTCTTGACGAAGGCGCCGAGCATGGCGCCCAGCGCGGCCGCGGCCAGCGTCGAGGCGATCATCACCAGCGCCAGCCCGGCCGGCTGATCCGCCCAATTCACGCGCAGGACAACGACACCGAACAGGATCAGCAGGGTCATCTGCACCAACGCCCAGAAGACGTTGCCCAGGATGGAGCCGAGCAGGAAGGCGCCCTTGCCGGTCGGCGTGGTCAGCAGACGGCGCAGGGTGCCGGTCTGCCGCTCGAACGCGAACGCGGCCGAGATGCCGATGAGCGGGATGAAGACCCAGGTGATCAACTGCCCGGCCGAGGAGTTGGCGGCCGGGTCGTACTTGACCGGATCCTCGGTGCTGGCCAGGACCGGTTCCAGGCGGTCCGGCGCCTGCGCCATCAGATCCTGGGCCGCGACCAGGGCGGCGTCGAAAAAGGCGCTGCGACCGGCCTCGTCTGCGAAGGGCCGCAGGCGCTCCGCCTCCGCCACGGCCTGGCGACCAATGCTGACCGCGCTGCCCAGCCGGTAGAGCACGGCCTGCACCGAGCGGCCGGCCGCCGCGCCGTTGAGATTGTTGGGCAGTTGGCGCAGGTCGAGGACGATCTCGCCCGTCTCCAGGGCGGCCAGGTCGCAGTTGGCCGGGATGACCAGCAGGGCCGAGGCGGCGCGATCTGCGAACGCGGCCTCCCCCTCCGCCAGGGTCACCACTTCAGGCCGCACCGACTCCGATTTCGCCAGCTCCGCGATGATCTGCTGCGAAAGGGGCGACCCGGCCTGGTCGGCCACCAACAGGTGGATGCGGTTGTCGGCCGGCGCGCCCGTGCCGCCGGCCAGAATGAAAGTGAAGACGATGGGCAGGATGAGGAAAAAAAGCAGTTCCGACCTGCTCGCAAAGCGCAGCAAGGTGTCTTTCCAGATGATGCTCAAAATTTTCATGACGACTCCCAACTCATTTGCTTCTCACCTCAGGCTTGCAGCAGCGAGCGGCGGTTGAACAGGGCGATGGCCGCGGCGGCCAGGACGAGGCCCATCACCAGCAGCCCCAGCAGGGGCCGGCCCAGATCGGCCAGGGTGCCGCCCAGGCCCAGGATGGTGAAGCCATCCAGCCCCCAGGCGTTGGGCGTGACCCTGCTGAGCCATTGGAACCACGATGGCATGATGTTGGTCTGCACGAAGCTGCCGCCCAGGATGCCGAAGGTGAGCATGACAGCCGTGCCGACGGCGGAAACCTGGCCCGGCGTCTGCGCCAGCGCGGTGATGAGCATGCCCCAGCCCAGCGCGCCGAACACCGCGGCCAGGATGAGCACCAGCAGGCCCAGCGGGTCGCCCCAGCGCAGGCCGAACAACAGCGAACCGGTGAGGATCAGGATGAGCATCTGCAAGACGCCGGTCAGATAGGCGCCGAACAGTTTGCCGAGCAGCGCCTGGGCGCCGGTAGTGGGCGAGATGAGCAGCCGCGCCAGCGTGCCCTGCGCCTTTTCGGCCAGGAGCGAGCGGCCGCCGTTGGTGACGGTGAACATGAGGAACAGGAGCGCCATACTCGGCGCCATGTAGGCCATCGGGTTGAAGGGCTGCTGTTCCTCGCCGCTGGCAGAGAACTGCAGCCGGATGAGCGGCTCGGCTGCAGACGCTGCGGTCTGGCGCTGGCCTACGGCCACGGCGAAATCCTGCGCCTGGTCGGGCGCGATCAGGCCGGCGGTCAGCGCCTGCACGACGATCACCTGGCCGGCCACGCGGCCCGTCTCCACGCGACTGATGAACCCTTCGACGATGGCCTGGATCACCCCGGCGCTCACCGGCCGGCCGGGGTTTTTATAGACTTCGATTTTCACCGCCTGCCCGGACGGCGTCTGACCGCTGCGGGGAATGATGCTGTCGCTGAAGCCCGCCGGTACGATGACCGCCGCGGCCGCCTGGTCCGCATCCACCTGGCCGCGAGCCCCGGTCGCATCCGCCGCCAGCGTGGGCAGCAGCAGCCCGGCCAGATCTTCAGATCGGAGCAGGTCTGCCAGGGCCTGGCCCAACTGGCCGTCGTCCTGGTTGACGACCAGCACAGGGATGGCCGCCAGCCCGCCGGTGCTGCTGCGACCCATCTGGCCGGTGACGAAGCCCAGGCCGATGGTCAGCAGAAAGGGCGCGAGGAGCATAAAGGTGAGCGCGGCGCGGTCGCGGAAGATCAGTTTGACATCTTTGAGACCGATGAGGATGAGCTTTTTCATGATCTGGCTCCCTGGTCAATCGCGCAGGCCGCGGCCGGTTAGCTGGAGGAACACCGCTTCCAGGTTCGGCTCGCGCATGTCAATGGAATGAATCTTGATGCCGCGGTCGTTGGCGCGCGTCACCACCGGCGCCAGGATTTCCTCCGCCTGGTGTGTAGTCAGCGCGATCTCGTGATCGGTGACGTTGACCTGCAAAACGCCTGCAATGGGGCGCAGCGACTGCGCCAGCGCCTCGGCGTCTTCGTCCGCGCCGACGTGCAGGACCAGGGTCTCGTTCTCGCCCACCTGGCGGGTCAGCTCGGCCTGGCTGCCCAGGGCGATCAGTTCGCCGTGGTCCATGATGCCAACCCGGTGCGAAAGCTCCTGGGCCTCCTCCATGTAGTGGGTGGTGTAGAGGATGGTCATGCCCTGGCGGTTCAGCTCCTTGACCGAGTCGAGGATGGCGCGGCGGGACTGCGGGTCAATACCGACGGTCGGCTCGTCCATGAAGAGCAGCCGGGGCTTGTGCAGCAGGCCAACGCCGATGTTGACGCGGCGCTTCATGCCGCCGGAGTAGGTCTTGACGCGCTCTTTGGCGCGCCCGGTCAGGCCGATCTGCGCCAGCACCTCGTCCACGCGAGCGGCCAGCGCCTTGCCGGCCAGGCCGTACATCTGGCCCCAGAAGACCAAGTTTTCGCGGGCGGTCAGGTCGTCGTAAAGGGCCAGTTCCTGCGGCACAACGCCGATAGCCCGGCGCACATCCATCGGACTGCGGGTCACGGAATGGCCGGCGATGACTGCATCCCCGCGGGTGGGTGCGTAGAGGGTGGAAAGCACCGAGATGGTGGTGGTCTTGCCGGCGCCGTTGGGGCCGAGCAGGCTGAAGATCTCACCCTCCTGGACTGCGAAGGAAATGCCTTTCACCGCGGTGAAGTTGCCGTACTGCTTGACCAGTTCATAAACTTCGAGAATTGGAGACATATGTATCCCGTCCTTCACGTCGAAGACGTTGTTCCTGCCTTGTTGAACGCCGCCGCGACGATCTCCTGCGCCTCGCTGAAGATCAGCTGGAGGTGCTGCGCGCCGCGGAAGCTCTCCGCATAGATTTTGTAGATGTCCTCCGTGCCCGACGGCCGGGCCGCAAACCAGCCGTTCTCAGTGACCACCTTCAAACCGCCGATTGGCGCCTGGTTGAAGGGCGCACGGGTCAGCCTGGCAACGATCCGCTCGCCTGCCAGGTCCTGCGCGGCGACCATGTCTGGCGACAGCCGTTCCAGCGCGGCCTTTTGGGCCGGCGTGGCGACGACATCGGCGCGTTCATAGACCGGGCTGCCGAATTGCGCGGTCAGGTTCCGGTAATGCTCGCCCGGATCGCGGCCTGTCACCGCGGTGATCTCGGCCGCCAACAGGTCGAGGATGATGCCATCCTTGTCGGTGGTCCACACGGCGCCATCCTGACGCAGGAAGGACGCGCCCGCGCTCTCTTCGCCGCCGAAGCCAAAGGAGCCGTCCACCAGGCCATCCACGAACCACTTGAAGCCCACGGGCACCTCACACAACCGTCGGCCCAGGGAGGCTGCCACGCGGTCAATCATAGAACTGGACACCAGCGTCTTGCCCACGGCCGCGTCCGCTCGCCAGCCGGGCCGGTTCTGGAACAGATACCAGATGGCAACGGCCAGGTAGTGGTTTGGATTCATCAGCCCGACGCTGGGCGTGACAATGCCATGCCGGTCCGCGTCCGTGTCGTTGCCGAAGGCGATGTCGAAACGGTCCTTCAGCCCGATCAGGCTCGCCATGGCATAGGGCGACGAGCAGTCCATGCGAATTTTGCCGTCCTTGTCCACGGTCATGAAGGAGAAGGTAGGATCTATTCTTGGATTGACCACGGTCAGGTTCAAGCCGTAGGTCTCCGCAATCGGCTCCCAATAGGCCACACTGGCGCCGCCCATAGGATCAGCCCCGATCCGAAGGCCAGACGCGACGATGGCCGGGAAGTTGATGACGTGGCGCAGGTCCGCCACGTAGGGGGTGATGAAATCGTAGAGGTGCGTGGTCCCGGCTTTCAGGGCGCGAGCCAGCGGCATGCGCTTGACGGTGCGCGCTGTGTCCTGCAGGATCCCATTCTGCAGAATCTCATTGGCGCGGGTCTGTATCGCCTTCGTGACGGTTGTGTCGGCCGGGCCGCCGCTCGGTGGGTTATACTTGAAGCCGCCGTCGTCCGGGGGATTGTGCGAGGGTGTGATGACCACGCCGTCGGCCAGTCCGCTCGTCCGGCCGCGGTTGTGGGTGAGGATGGCATGGGAGATGACCGGCGTTGGGGTGTAGCCGCGGTCCGCATCTATCATGATCTCCTGCTCGTTGGCGGCAAACACCTCGATCGCGCTCATCAGCGCCGGCTCCGACAGGGCGTGCGAGTCCATGCCGATGAAGAGGGGGCCGGTGATGCCCTGCGCCCGGCGATACTCACAGATGGCCTGCGAGATCGCCAGGATGTGGCTTTCGTTGAAACTGCCCTTGAGGGACGAGCCGCGGTGCCCGGAGGTGCCGAAGGCCACGCGCTGCGCCGGGTTGGCCGGATCCGGCTCCCCGGTGTAGTAGGCCGAAATCAGGCGCGGCACATTGACAAGGGTCTCGAAGGGGGCCGGCTTGCCCGCCAGCAGGTGTAAGCTCATGGCAAAGCTCCTTTCTCGCTTAGAAATAGAGTCAACAGGTTCATCCCTTCTCTCCGGGAATCGAATCTTCAACTTTCGATTCGAAACCGCTTGATCGCGTTGATCAAGCCATTGGTGGAAGCATCGTGGGTGCATACATCGCCCTCGGCCCGCAGCTCCGGCAAGATGGCCGTGGCGAGCTGCTTGCCCAACTCAACGCCCCACTGATCGAAGGAGTTGATATCCCAGATCGCGCCCTGCGTGAAGATCTTGTGCTCGTACAGCGCGATGAGTGAGCCGAGAACGGTCGGCGTCAGCTTCGGATAGAGCAAGGAGTTGGTCGGCCGGTTGCCGGTGAAGGTCTTGTGGATCGCCAGCTTGTCCAGCTCTGGCCCGGGCGGCCTGCCCGCGGCGATCAGCTCGGCGCGGGCCTCCGCCGTCGTTTTGCCCTTCATCAGCGCTTCGGTCTGGGCCAGGTAGTTCGAGAGCAGGATGGAATGATGATCGCCCCGCGGGTTGTGGCTTTGGGCCGCGGCCAGGAAGTCGCACGGGATGAGCTTGGTACCCTGGTGGATCAACTGGTAAAAGGCATGCTGACCGTTGGTGCCGGGCTGCCCCCAGATGATCGGGCCGGTCGTGTAGTCCACCCACTCGGCATTGCGGGTGACGCCCTTGCCGTTGCTCTCCATGTCGCCCTGCTGGAAGTAGGACGGAAAATGCACCAGGTATTGGTCGTAGGGCAGAATGGCGTGCGACTGGGCGTCGAAGAAGTTGTTGTACCAGATGCCGAGCAAGCCCAGGATCACAGGCAGGTTCTGGTCGAACGGGGCCGACCGAAAATGTTCGTCCACCGCATGCGCGCCGGCCAGCAGCGCCTCGAAGTTGTCCATCCCCAGGTAGAGCGCAATCGAGAGGCCGATCGCCGACCACAGCGAGTAGCGGCCGCCCACCCAGTCCCAGAACTCGAACATGTTCTTCGGGTCAATGCCGAACTTCGTCACCGCGGCCGTGTTGGTGGACATGGCCGCGAAATGCCTGGCCACCGCGGCTTCGGCCTGGGCAGGCGCAAGACCTGCCCCTACGGCCGCGGCCAGGAACCAGGCCCGCGCGGTCCCCGCGTTGGTCATCGTTTCCTGGGTGGTGAAAGTCTTGGAAGCCACCAGGAACAGCACGGTCTCCGGGTTGACGAGTTTCAGGGTTTCGACCAGGTCGGTGCTGTCTACGTTGGAAACGAAATGGACGCGCAGAGGCGGGCCTGACGACCGCCCGCCGTAGGGCTTCAGCGCCTCACAGACCATCTTAGGCCCCAAATCCGAGCCGCCGATGCCGATGTTGACGATATCGGTGATGGCCTGGCCGCTGTAGCCGCGCCACGCGCCCGACCGCACCGCCTGGCTGAACTCGCGCATGTGCGCCAGCACCCGATTGACCGCGGGCATGACGTCCACACCATCCGCCAGGATCGGCCGGTTGGCGCGGTTGCGCAGGGCAATGTGAAGCACCGCGCGCTTTTCCGTGTTGTTGTATTTTTCACCGGAGAACATCGCTTCGATCTTCGCTTGCAGGCCGGCCTGGCGTGCGAGATCGAGCAACAGCGCCATCGTTTTTTCGGTGATGCGATTCTTGGAGTAATCGAGCAGGATGTCGCCCAGCCGCAGCGAGAAACGCTCGCAGCGCTGCGGATCCTGGGCAAAGAGATCCCGCATGTGGACAGCGGCCATCTCCCTTTGATGCGCAGCCAATGCCTGCCAGGCAGGCAATTCTTTGAGTACAGGCATACTTGCCACCTTTACATCCTGAGCAGTTACGCTCTACAGCAGTCCTTCCGCGATCTTCACCACGTTTTCCACCGTGAAGCCGAATTTCTCGAAGACCGTGGCCGCGGGGGCCGAGGCGCCAAAGCGGTCAATGCCCAGCACACGGCCCTGTGAGCCAACCCAACGATGCCAGCCCATCGTCACACCGGCTTCCACCGCCAGCCGCGCCGTGATCTCCGGCGGCAGCACCGCGTTCTGATAGGCGGCGTCCTGCTCGCCGAACAGCTCCCAACTGGGGAACGAAACCAGGCGAACTGTGACGCCCTGTGCGGCCAGGCGCTGTCCGGCCTCGACGATCAGGCTCACCTCCGAGCCGCTCGCCATCAGGATGATCTGTGGTTGGCCCTCTCCCAGGTCGGCCAGCACGTAAGCGCCCCTGCGCACACCCGCGGCCGGCGCGACGACGGACCGATCCAGCGTAGGCAGGTTCTGTCGGGTCAGCACCAGGGCCGTGGGGCGGTGGCGATTTTCGATGGCGATCTTCCAGGCCTCGCGCGCCTCGTTGGCGTCCGCGGGGCGCAGGGCCGTCAGGTTGGGGATCGCCCGCAGCGCGGCCATCTGCTCCACCGGCTGGTGGGTGGGGCCATCCTCGCCCACGCCGATGCTGTCATGGGTAAAAATAAAGATGGCGCCCAGGTGCGAAAGCGCAGCCATGCGCAGCGCGGGGCGCATGTAATCGGAGAAGACCATGAACGTCGCGCCGAAGGGAATGATGCCGCCGTGGTAGGCCATGCCGTTGACCACCGCGCCCATGCCGTGCTCGCGCACGCCGAAATGCAGGTTGCGTCCTTCGCGGCAATCAGGGGCAAACGCAGGGCTGTTGTTCATCCAGGTGACGGTCGAGGGCGCCAGGTCGGCCGAGCCGCCAACCAGGTCGGGAAGGCGGTCGGCCAGGGCGTTGAGCACCTTGCCAGATGAGGCGCGCGAGGCGAGTCCTTTGGCATCGGGCGGGAAGACGGGCAGGGTGTCGGCCCAACCATCCGGCAGTTGGCCGGCCAGGCGGCGCTCGAGTTCGGCGGCCAGTTCGGGGAACGCGGCGCGGTAGGCTGCAAACTTCTGCTGCCACGCCTGTTCCAGCTCGGCGCCGCGTGCCGCGGCCTGGCGGAAGAAGGCCAGCGCCTCATCGGGCACGTAAAAGCGGGGTTCCTGGGGCCAGCCCAGGTTGTCCCTGGCCGCATTCAGTTCTTTGTCGCCTGGCGGCTCGCCATGCGCCTTGGCGGTGCCCTGGCGGGTGGGCAGCCCGTAGCCGATGATGTTGCGCACCACGATGAGCGAGGGCCGCGGGTCCGCTTTGGCGGTCTGGATGGCCCGGTCAATAGCCTCCACATCCAGCCCGTCGGCCACAGCCTGGACATGCCAGCCGTAGGCCTCGAAGCGCTTGCCGCGGTCTTCGGTGAACGCGATCTCCGTGGAGCCTTCGATGGAAATGCGGTTGTCGTCGTAGAGGTAGATGAGCTTGCCCAGGCCCAGGTGACCGGCCAGCGACGCGGCCTCCGCGGCGACGCCTTCCATCAGATCGCCATCGGTGACGATGGCGTAGGTGTAATGATCAATGATTTCATATCCCGGCCGGTTATAGACCTTGGCCAGGTGCGCCTCGGCGATAGCCATGCCAACGCCGTTGCTCAGGCCCTGCCCCAGAGGGCCGGTGGTGGCATCCACGCCGGGCGTCAGGCCGTACTCCGGGTGGCCGGGCGTCAGGCTGTCCCACTGGCGGAAGCGCTTCAATTCGTCCAGCGGCAGATCATAGCCGGTCAGGTAGATCAGGCTGTACAGGAGCATGGAGCCATGCCCGCCGGACAGGATGAAGCGGTCGCGGTTGGCCCAGGCCGGGTTGGCCGGGTTGTGGCGCAGGTGGCGGGTCCAGACTGCGTAGGCCATGGGCGCCGCGCCCATGGGCAAGCCCGGATGTCCCGAATTGGCCTGCTGAATGCCGTCCGCAGAAAGGAAGCGAATGGTATTGATAGCTAATGCTTGAAGTTCTTTGGTTTCCTGCATGACAATCCTCACGAATTTAGATATCGCTCCCATTATCGCACGGGGATGCCTGACAGTCAAAGCGCCTGCATTCACCTTTGTCATCGTCGGCAGGAAACAGGATCTTCAGAAAACGCCCCTGCCCATCTCCGCCTTCGGCGCAGATGGGCAGGGGCGAGGAGTCTGCGTCAAAATTAACGGTGGACGAGATGGATCACCCGGCGCAGGCCAGCGCCTCCAGCACGGGCAGGCCGAAGCCTTCGTAGAGCGATGGAAAGACGAACACCTCGGCCAGGCTGTAGAGCGCCGGTTTGTCGGCTTCATCCACCCAGCCGGTGAAGATGACGCGGCCCGCGATCCCCAGCCGGGCGGCCAGCGGTCGCGGGTCGGGCGTAAACGCGCTGTCATGCGCCGGCAAGCGCCCCGCAATCACCAGCATCACGTCGGCGGGCAGCGCGGGCAGCGCCTGGGCAAACGCGGCCAGCACTGCGCCGACGTTCTTGCGCGTGTCGAAGCCGCCCATGTAGAGCACGAAGCGCAAGGGCAGCCCGTAGCGGGCGCGCACCGCAGCCAGCCGGGCCGAGTCGCTGATGCGCCGGAAGTCCGCGCCGGGCGCCAGGTAGGTCACGCGCACGCGCGCCGGCGGGATGTGCAGGTGTTCGATGATGTCCTGTCGCGAGGCCTGTGAATCGGTCAGCACCAGGCGGGCGCGGCGCGCGCTGCGGCTGACCAGCCAGGTGTAGAGCCGCTGCCGCGGGCCGCCGCGGTAGGCCGGCAGCCGCAGTGGGATCAGATCATGGATGGTGACAACTAGCGGGCACGGCGTCCACAGCGGCGCGGCCCAGTAGGGCACGTGCGCCAGCGTCGCCTGCCATTGACGGCACGCGCGGGGAAAGCCGATCTGCTCGAACCAGAGCTTGGCTAAATTTTCGCCGCGCAACCAGGACGGCGGCGCGGCCACGATCACCTGCCAGCCGGGCGGCGCGGTCAGCGGCCGCGGCGCGGCCAATCCCCAGGCGGCAGCCGGCGCGACCTGGGGAAGCTGCTGCGCCAACTGCTGCACATACTGCCCGCTGCCGGTCGTTTCCTGGCCCCAAAACCAGGCATTGAGCAGCACGCGCGCCGGGCCGATTTGCCCGTCACCTGCGCTGCTCATGGCGCGGCCGGCGCAAGGGCCGGGTCTGCGGCCAGGTCAATCCAGGTTGCGCCGGTCACGGCCTGCAGCTCAGCCGGCGTCAGGCGCAGCATGGTGCGGTCGTCGCCGCCGCCGCCGTAAACCACATCCCAGCGCGCCACCGCGCGGTCGAGCAGAACCGGCACGCGGCTGATGTGGCCGAAGGGCGGCACCCCGCCGACCGGATAGCCCAGGACGCGCAGCACCGTGGCCGCTTCTGCCAGCTTGATCTGCTTCTTGCCCACGCCGAAGTGCGCGGCCAGCGCGCGGCGGTCCACCAGGTCATCCCCGCTGGCAATGACCAGCCACGCCGCGCCCTGCACCTCGAACAAGAGCGATTTGATGATCTGGCCGGCTGCGACGCCCAGCGCGGCGGCCGCGGCCGGCACGGTGGGTGTATCCACGGCCATGGGAATCAACTCAGCGGCCAGGCCCGCGTCCCGGATGAACGCGGCCAAGTCGAGCGGTGTAAGATACGGGTGAATCATAGGACCAGATCCAAGACCTCCGAAGTATGCGTTTGCGGCCTGCACAGTCTGCAAGGTGAGACTTCCGAAGTTTGCGCGACTGCGGAAGTCTATCAGACTTCAGATGTGCGCGCCACTTTCGACCCAGGCATCGGCCATGCGGCGGTCGTCCTCCAGGCGCAGCACCTGCACCACGCCTTCCAGGGTCACGACACGGGCGGCCAGCTCACGCAGCAGTTCCATGGTCGGGTCGGGCAGGCGGTTGTGCTGCAGGTCCTCGTGCGCGGGTTCGGGCAGGGGGTCGCCGTTACGCCCGCGCACGCGTCCGGGCACGCCGGAAACCACGGAGCCGGGCGGCACATCCTTGACGACGACCGCGTTAGCGCCGACGCGGCTGTGCGCGCCGATGCGAATTGGCCCCAGGATTTGCGCGCCGGCGCCGACCACCACGTGATCCTCCAGGGTGGGATGGCGTTTGATCTTCTCCCAGCTCACGCCGCCCAGGGTGACGTTGTGGTAGAGGGTGACATGGGCGCCGATCTCGGCCGTTTCGCCGATGACGGTGCCCATGCCGTGGTCAATGAAGAAGCCCGGGCCGATCTGCGCGCCCGGGTGAATCTCGATGCCGGTTACCGCGCGCGCCACGTGGCTGACCCCGCGGGCCAGCAGCCGACGCTTGCGCTGCCAGAGCCAGTGCGCCACGCGATGCAGCCACACCGCATGCAGCCCGGGGTAGAACAGCACCACTTCGGTCACGCTGCGCGCGGCCGGGTCACGGGCAAAGATCACCTGAATGTCCTGACGAAGTGTTTCGAGCATGTTCTTTTTCCTCATCCCCCCCCTACCCCCCTTCTCCTCTCCGCACCGCGGAGAGGAGAAGGGGCCGGGGGTTGAGGAGAGGCCGCGTTACTGCAGGTCGGCATACAGCACCGAGCTGAGATAGCGCTCGCCGTAGGAGGCGACCACGGCCAGGATGCGCTTGCCGGCGTTTTCCGGGCGCTGCGCCAGGCTGACCGCGGCATGCACAGCCGCGCCCGAGCTGATGCCGACGAGCAGCCCTTCTTCCTGCGGCAGGCGGCGTGCCATCGCAATCGCTTCGTCATTGGTCACGCGCACGATCTCATCAATCAGGTCGGTCTGCAGCACACTGGGCACGAAGCCGGCGCCGATGCCCTGAATCTTGTGACTGCCGGCCTTGCCGCCGGAGAGGACCGGGGAGGCGTCTGGCTCGACCGCCACGATGCGCAGATGCGGCAAGCGCGGCTTGAGCGCCTGGCCCACGCCGGTCAATGTGCCGCCGGTGCCGACGCCGGAGACGAAGATGTCCAACTGACCGTCGGTGTCGCGCCAGATCTCCTCGGCCGTGGTCAGCCGGTGAACCTCCGGGTTGGCGGGGTTGTCGAACTGCTGCAGCATCAGGTAGCGTGGGTTAGAATCCAGGATTTCCTGCGCCTTGCGGATCGCGCCGGGCATCCCCTCCGCGCCCGGGGTCAGGATCAGCTCCGCGCCAAACGCGCGCAACAGCTTGCGCCGTTCGATACTCATCGTGTCCGGCATCACCAACAGGCACTTGTAGCCTTTGGCCGCGGCCACCAGCGCCAGGCCGATGCCGGTGTTGCCGCTGGTCGGCTCCACCAGGATGGTGTCCGGGCCGATCTTGCCGGCCTTTTCCGCCGCGGCGATCATGCTCTTGGCGATGCGGTCTTTGACGCTGGCGCCGGGGCTGAAGAACTCCAGCTTGACCAGCACTTCGGCCGCCGCGCCGCCCGTCACCCGGTGCAGGCGCAGCAGGGGGGTGTTCCCGATCAAATCGGTTACGTTGTTGGCAATGTTCGACATCGTTCGATCTCCTCTGGCTTGGAAGTTTCTGAAAAACAGGCTTGGAAATAAAAAGGACTCATCCCGGCGCCAGGCCGTGCGGATGAGTCCTTTTTCGTCGCCAGACGGGTCGCCGCCCCAGAAGGGCGTCAGTCCGTCAAGCGAATCGTGTCATGAATTGAAATGTCAGCGCCGTCTCTGCGCCTCACGACTCATCGCTCGCACGCAATAATAGCGGGGTGCCCGGCCGAGACCGGTACACGCCCGCTTGCAACACGAGCAAGTGGAGAACCAAAACAGAAAATGCGGCTTGGACGTTCGCGTGAACATGGGGCAAAGTGTAACCAAGCATGGCTGATTTGTCAAATCGTCTTGACGGCTGACGGCCGTCCGATACAGAGGACGATTTTCTCTGGTATGCCTGTTCGTGTTACAATGAGACATGAGTCGAAATGATCGTTCAGATAGGGTAGGAGATTAGGCATCCGATGTCAGCGGTATCCCAAACCATCCAAACCGAGACTGCAGCCCCACCCATGACGGCGAGACACGCCAACGGCAACAGCAGACCAGGCGCCCGGTCCGTAGCGCAGATTCGCGCTCTCTTGCAGGCGCATCGGGTGAGATTGGCGCAACATTACCACGTGTCATCCATCGGGATATTTGGCTCATATGCATTCGGGCAAGCGAACACCCAAAGCGACCTGGACATTCTGGTCGAGTTCTCGCAAACGCCGAATCTTTTTCAGATGATGGACCTGGAAGATGATTTGTCCAATTTATTGGGTATCCCAATAGACCTTGTGACTCGCAGATCACTCAGGGGCGAGATCGGGAGACGAATCCTGGCGGAGGTTGTTCCGGTATGACTGCTCCACGTAATTACACGGATTATCTGACAGACATCATTTCTGCCATGCAGAAGATTGGGGAGTTCATTGCGGACATGACTCTGGATCAGTTCGTCATGGACGACAAGACCTTGTTTGCTGTAATCCGCGCGCTTGAGGTTATTGGTGAGGCAACCAAACAGGTTCCCGCAGAAATTGTCAATCGTTATCCAGAAGTGCCATGGAAGCGGATGGCAGGCATGCGAGACAGACTCATACACGGTTATTTCGGAGTAGATCCGGAGATTGTATGGGAGACCGCCAGCATGCTTATTCCGACAATTTTGCCCGATGTCATGAGGGCGGCTTTGGCGGAACAGCGGACTGCTGGATAGAACAGCGAAGAGTTGTCGCACAGACCACCCGCCGGATGAATGTAGGAGATTGATGTATGATTCAGCCGATTACAGAGCTGACCGCCGCGCAGTTGCGCCGTCGAATGCAATTGACCAGCCTGCCGTTCGCCACCACGGCGGACGCGCCTGAGCTCAACGAGATCATCGGCCAGGAACGCGCCACCCGCGCGATCGAGTTCGGCATCGAAATCCCTTACCAGGGCTACAACATCTTTGCCATGGGGCCGGTGGGCGCGGGCAAGACCACGATCATCACCGGATTTTTGCAGCGCAAAGCCCAAACACGGCCTGTACCCCACGATTGGGGCTACGTTCACAACTTCAACGACCCAGACCGTCCTCACGCCCTGCGTTTGCCCCCGCGCGGCGGCGCCGGTGTGCGCGCTGAGGTTGACCAGCTTCTCAACCAAGTGGCCGAAACGCTGAGCAAGGCCTTCACCAGCGAACAGTACGCGGAACACCGCGGCGCCCTGGTGCATCAGTTGGACCAACAGCGGGCCGACCGCCTGCGCCAGCTCGATCAGTTCGCGCGCGAGCAAGGATTCGTGCTAGTACGCCTGCCCATGGGGTTGATGGTTTCACCGCTCAAAGACGGCCAGGCGATGTCGCAGGAGCAGTTCGAAGCCCTGAGCGAGGAAGAGAAGCAGGTCTTTCACACACGCGAACCGATAATCCAGGATGCCCTGGAGCGCACGATGCGCCAGGTGCGCGAAATCAACGACGAGGCAGAGGTGCGCCTGACCAACCTGGACCGCGAGATTGCAGCAGTGACCACCAAGCCGCTGTTCGACCGCGTCGAGGCCGCCTACGCGGACTGGCCCGATATCACCGAATTCCTGAGCAGCGTCCATACCCACATCAGTGAGCACACCGACGACCTCAGGCGCCCGGCTGAGGCAGAAGAAGAGTCGGAGGGCGCGCAGGGCGGCGCAGAGGGCGAAAGCGCCCAGCCCTCGCTCTGGTTTCGCCCGGCCGCCGGGTCGCCGTATGATCGCTACCGCCTGAATGTCATCGTGGATAACAGCGCGCTCACCAACGCGCCGGTCGTCCTGGAGACCAACCCCACGTATCTCAACCTGATCGGCCGCGTGGAGATGCGGGCCGAATATGGCACGCTGGTCACCGATTTTCGCCATATCAAGGCTGGGGCGTTGCATCGGGCCAACGGCGGCTACCTGGTGCTCGATGCGCGCAGTCTGCTGCGCCAACCGCTGGCCTGGGAGGCGCTCAAGCAGGCGCTGCGCAATCAGTGCATCCGCATCGAAGAGATGGGCCAGCAGATGGGCGTCCTGGCGACCGCCAGCCTGGCGCCCGAACCGATTCCGTTGGATGTCAAAGTGGTGCTCATCGGCGACCCCTCCACGTATTACCTGCTGTACGAGTACGATGAGCAGTTCGAGAAACTGTTCAAGGTGCGCGCCGATTTTGCCGTGGAAATGGCGTGGACCGCGGAGAACGAGCAGAAGATCGCCCAATTCATCCGCAGCCGCTGCGAGGAAGAACATCTGCCGCACTTCGACATCAGCGGGGTGGCAAAGGTGATGGAGTACAGTGGCCGCCTGGTGGAGGATCAGCGCAAGCTCACCACCCGCTTTGCGCATGTGACCGACATTGTGCGCGAAGCGGCCTTCTGGGCGCAGCGCGCCGGTCACACCCTGGTGACGGCCGCCGATGTGGATAAGGCGATTGACGAGCGGGTCTATCGCTCCAACCAGTTCGAAGAACGCCTGCGCGAGATGATCGCCGACGGCAAGATCATGATCGCCACGCAGGGCGCCATTGTCGGGCAGATCAACGGCCTGGCCGTGCTGCAGTTGGGCGATTACAGTTTTGGGCGGCCCAGCCGCATCACCGCACGCACCTATGAGGGGCGGTCGGGCATTGTGAGCATCGAACGTGAGGCGCGGCTCAGCGGCCGCATTCACGACAAGGGCACGCTCATCATCACAGGGCTGTTGGGCGGCCGCTATGCGCAGGACAAACCGCTGAGCCTCAACGCCAGCATCACCTTCGAGCAGGCCTATGACAGCATTGATGGCGACAGCGCCTCCGCGGCCGAGTTGATTGCGCTGCTCTCCAGCCTGGCCGACGCGCCGATCAAACAGTCCCTGGCTGTCACCGGCTCGATCAACCAGCACGGCGAAATCCAGGCCATCGGCGGGGTCAGTGACAAGATCGAGGGCTTTTTCGAAGCCTGCAAGGCGATGCCTCCCGGTCTCAGCGGCGAGCAGGGCGTGGTCATCCCCGCCAGCAACGTATCGAACCTGATGCTCAAAGAAGATGTGGTGGCAGCGGTGGCCGCCGGGCAATTCCACATCTACCCGGTGCGCACCCTGGATGAGGCGATCGAGCTGCTGACTGACGTACCCGCCGGTGAGCGCGGGGCCGAGGGCGCCTACCCGCCAGACACCATCAATGGCCGTGTGGACCGTCGCCTGCGCCAGTTGGCCGAGCAGTTGCAGCGCTTTGGACGCCCGCCGGCCAAAGAGGGCCATTCGAAATCGGCGCGCGAGCCGGAAAAACAACCTCCGCACGAGCCTGAGCTGCCAACGGATGAACCGGAACCGCCGCGGCCGCAAACGACCGCGCGGCGGCGCCACCAACCGCGACCGCCCTGGGCGATGACCCCATGAATCGCGCGGATGACGAACCCCGCCATCAGGCGCGATTTCAATCGCTACTCGTCATCGAACACGCGACGGTCATGACCCCGTGGCTGCGGCTCGACGACCACAGCGTCTGGCTGCAAGGCGGTCGCATCACCGCGCTGGCGCCAACCGCTGAACTGCCGCCGCCGGCCAACGCCACATGCATTGCGGCCGAGGGCCTGATAGCAACCCCCGGCTGGCTGGACCTGCAGTGCAACGGCGGCTGCGGCCATGACTTTACGCACGACCCCTCTTCCCTGTGGACGGTGGCCGCCCGGCTGCCGACCCATGGTGTGACCGCCTTCCTGCCCACCATCATCACCGCGGCGCCGGAGGTCGTGACCCACGCGCTGGCGGTCTGGCGCGCCGGGCCGCCGTCCGGTTGGCGCGGGGCGCGGCCACTCGGACTTCACCTGGAAGGGCCGTTCCTGAATCCGGGCAAGAAAGGCGCGCATGATCCCGCGTTCATGCGCCAGCCCAGCCTGGACGCCATCGCCGGTTGGACACCGACCAACGGGGTGCGCCTGGTGACGCTGGCGCCCGAACTGCCGGGCGCACTGGCGGTCACCGCGGCGCTGCGCGACCGCGGGATCGTCGTCAGCGCCGGCCATTCGCTGGCCAGCTTCGACGAGGCGCAGGCTGGCTTCCAGGCCGGCGTCAACATGGGCACCCATCTCTTCAACGCCATGCCCACCCTGCAATCGCGCGCGCCTGGCCTGGCCGGCGCCCTGTTGACCACCGCGGGTGTTGTGACCGGCCTGATCGCTGATGGCATCCATGTGCATCCGGCCCTGGTGCGCCTGGCCTGGCAGTGCAAAGGCAGCCAGGATCTGGCCCTGGTCACCGATGCCATGGCGGCCCTGGGTATGCCGGACGGCGTCTATCACCTGGGCGGTTACGAGGTCACGGTCGCGCAGCAGACGGCGCGCCTGGCCGATGGCACCCTGGCCGGCAGCGTCCTCGCCCTGGATGCGGCCCTGCGCAACCTGGCGGCCTTCTGCGGATGCTCGCTGCACGAGGCGCTGCCCACCATCACCAGCACGCCGGCCCGGCTGCTTGGCTTGGACAGGCCGGAGGCGAGCGCCGCGGCCGGTCTGCCCGGCGCCCTGGGGAGCATTCGAGCGGGCGCCGCGGCCGACCTGACCCTGGTCACGCCACAGGGCGAGGTGGTCATGACCATCGTCGGTGGTGAAATTTTCAAGGCCGCCGAATGAATTCGGGGCGAAGGGCCGCCGAATGAATTCGGGGCGAAGGGGCGTTCCGCCGCAAGGTCGGCCTGCGCCGACCAGCATCGCGTCCACGCAGGTGGACGCCCGGCGGCACGCCCTTTAGGCGCGATTTCAATCGCTCTGGCACTCTGGCACGGAGGCACGTATGAGCCTGCACAGTGAGATTTGCGAGCAGCCGCAGCGCCTGGCGGAGATGTTGACCGGGCAGCGCGGCCAGGTCGAACGGATCGCGGCCGCCATTCGCGACAGGGATGTGCGCTTTGCCTTTCTGGCCGCCCGCGGCACGTCAGATAACGCCGGGCGCTATGCGATGTATCTGTGGGGCGCACGCAACGGGTTGCCGCTGGCCCTGGCCGCGCCCTCGCTGTTCACCTTTTACCAGCAGCCGCCGCGTCTGCGTGATGCCCTGGTCGTTGGCGTGTCGCAATCGGGCCAGTCGCCCGACATCGTGCAGGTGCTGACGGAAGGGCGGCGGCAGGGCTGCCTGACGCTGGCAATCACCAACGCGCCGGCGTCGCCGCTGGCGCAGACGGCCGATTTCGTGCTCGACATCCAGGCCGGGCCAGAGCACGCGGTGGCCGCGACCAAGACCTACACCGCCGAGCTGATGAGCATCGCCATGCTGTCGGCCGCGCTGAGCGATGATGCGGCCGCCTGGCAGGAGCTGAGGGCGGTTCCGAGCTGGATAGAAACGGTTTTGCAGCAGGATGAGACGCTGCGTGATCTGGCGCGGCGCTATCGTTTCTTGCAGCAGTGCGTGGTGATCGGCCGCGGCTATAACTACGCCACCGCGTTCGAATGGTCATTGAAGCTCAAGGAGTTGACCTACGTGCAGGCGGAGCCTTATTCGGCGGCCGATTTTCAGCACGGGCCGATGGCGATGATCGAGCCGGGCTTTCCGGTGCTGGCGGTGGCGCCCAGCGGTCGCATGGCCGCGTCGCTGCTGGAATTCATCACCTACCTGCGCCGCCAGCAGCAGGCCGATTTGATGGTGCTGTCGGATCAAGCGTCCAGCCTGGCCCTGGCGCAGGCGCCGGTCAGCCTGCCGGCGGGCATCCCCGAATGGCTCAGCCCCTTGGTCAGCATCGTGCCGGCGCAGCTCTTTTGCTATCACCTGACGCGCGGCAAGGGATTCGATACCGAACAGCCGCGCAGCATCCATAAAATCACGGAAACGCGCTAAGAAACCACCGCCCGGGGGAGCGGCGGCCGGTCGGCGTCAGGCCGACCTTGCGGCGGGACGCCCCTTCGCCCCGAATTCATTCGGCGGCGGCGGCCGGCGGCGGTTGCCTGCAGAGTTTCCAGACGAGGAGTTCATCATGCAGCTCGAGCGAATTGCATTGCTGCCACTGCCGCCATCGCGGCTCTCACCCGCAGAGCAGTTGCGCGTGGCCGGTCATCGGGTGACGCCGCAGCGGGTGCTCTTGTTGCGCCTGCTCGAAGAGGCCAACGAGCACATGGATGCCGAGTCGTTGTACCAGCGCGCCAGCGCGGAGGATGCCTCCATCAGCCTGGCCACGGTTTACCGCACGTTGGCGGTATTCAAGAAACTGGGGTTGGTAGAACAACGCTATTTTGCGCGTGCTCACAGCAAAGAATACTACGAGCCAACCCGGCGCAGCGAGCACTATCACTTCACCTGCACCAACTGCGGCCGCGTGATCGAGTTCAGCACCCCGCTGATTGCGGAGGTCAGCCGCGCGGTGGGCGAGCGCCACGGGCTAAGGGTGACGCACGCCTGCGTCTGCTTCGAAGGGCTGTGCGACGCCTGTCAGGGCTGAACCGGCGCCGGTTGGCGCGGCGCGCATCAGGCGCGATTTCAATCGCCGGCCGTATCTTCTCAATTTGGCCCCCCGCCGCCCCGCCGGGGGCGGGCCCCCCCCCCCCCCCCCCCCTTCCCGCCGGCCCGCCATCAGGGATAAGCCCTGTGATACATGGCGCGTGTGGCCGTCACCCGGAAACCCACCCCCTCGTACAGACGCACCGCGCCGGTCAGATTGGCCGCATCAACGTGCAGCCCCAGGCCGGGATGGCCCAACGCCGCGCCGGCCTGCAAGGAGGCGATGAGCAGGCCGCGGCCCAGGCCCTGCTGGCGCCAGGGTCGGCGCACCGAGAGCATACTGATCCAGCCGTGCTGATTTCCCCGCCGCGCCGCGGCCCCTGGCCCCATGTCGTTGATGGCGACGCCTGCCACCTCATCTCCGTCCCACACCACGAAACTGGCATCCGCATTGGCCCGGCCCTGCGCCAGCCGGTGCATGAACTCCGCGAATGGCATCTCAGCATGGTTCCAATGATCGGCAAAGGCTTCGTTGAGCGCCCGCCAGATCGCCTCATCGGCCCGTCGTTCGCTCCAGGTGCGCAGGGTCAAATGGGCCGGCAGCTCCAGCGCCGGCAGTGGTTCGGCCAGCGACCGCCGCATCTCGAAGAAGTAGCGCAGCGGCGTCATGCCAAACCCGCTGAACAGCGCCTCGACGCCCGTTTGCGTGGAGAACGCGCGGCCCGCCATGATCACCGGGCGGTTCAGTCCGGCTGAAACGGCCTGCACCCGCTGCCAATGCTGCTGCAGCAAGGCGCGGCCAATCCCGCGGCGGCGCCAGGCCGGATGAACCGCGCCGTCGGTCAGGTAGAAGTAGCCCTCGCTCCCGTCGCGCTGCATGGCAAGGGCAAAGGCCACCACGCCCGCCCCTGGCATGACGGCCACGAATTGATCCTCCGGTCGCCGGACCGGGTCCGCCAGGTGAAAGCGCAGATCGGCCGCGGTTGTGTGCTCCGGCGTGCTGTCGGCCTCCTCCGCGGCCTGCATGGCCCGCAGCGCCTCCTCGAAATCAGGCTCGACAAACGGGCGGATGACAAAAGGCATTGTTTGGCTCATGGTCGGTTACACCATCTTCTGATAGAGATCGAACTGTTTGCTAACGGCCATGCCGGCGCGTTCGTAGAGCCGGGTAGCGCCGGTCGGATTGCTGGCGTCCACGCCCAGCCCCACCCAGGGGCGGCCCCGGCGGTAGAACTCGCCGAATGCCTGCTGCAAGAGCGCCTGGCCCAATCCCAGGCGGCGCCAGGGGCGTCGCACCGAGAGAAGGCGCACCCAGCCCCCATCAAGTTCAGGAAAACAGAGCGCCGCGCCCGCGATTTCGGCGCCATCCTGGGCCAGAAACCAGAGCGTGGGGTCCAGGTTGCTGCGCTCCAGGTTCCAGGCGGCCCATTCCTCGAAAGGCGAGTAGGCGTGTTCCCAGTGATCTGCGAACGCATCTTCGACGGCCGCATGTACGGCGCGGGCATCGGCCGCAAGATCGAAGGGGCGCAGGGTGATGTTGGCCGGCCAGGCGGGCGGGGCCGGCGGCGCGGTCAGACCGATTTCCATACGCCAGAAGTGGCGCACCACCTCGAAACCGTTCGTTTCCAGCAGGCGCTGCATGAACGGCTCCTCGCCATGCACGATCCCCTGCCTGAGCTTGATCGCCGCGCCCGGCGGCGCGGCCGCCACATGCCCGGCCACGCGGGCCTGGGCGCGATCGAAGAGGGCCAGGCCGACCGCCTGCTGTTCCGGCTCGTCCAGGGCCGGATGCACATACATGTCGGAATCGAGACGGCTGTGTGGTTCGCGCAACCAAACCTCGCCATAGCCCACCAGGCGGCCATCGGCCAGCGTGGCAACCCAGGCATCGGTTGCCGGGTTGAAGCGGGGTTGTTGCCAGTTGGTACGCAGATCGTCTTCGGTGGTATCGGGAACACCGAGCACGGCCACATCGAAGGCGATGATGAGATCAAGCACCGCCTGAAAATCGCTTGGCTGCACGGGGCGCAGTTGAAACTCGTGGTTGTTCATGATTCAATCCTGACTCGCTGCTTCGTTCATGATCAGCGTATAACTGCGATAACGTCCTTCGGTGATGGCGCCGGTACTCAGCGCAGCCTTGACCGCGCAGCCCGGTTCGCTGAGGTGAACACAACTGTTGCCGAATTGACACTGGCCCAGGAACGGGCGCATCTCCGGGAACAGAAAGTCCAGTTCCACATCGTACTCATCCAGACCCCACAGGCCAAACTCTTTGACCCCTGGCGTGTCCACCACCCGGCTGTCATGATCGAGGTCGAAGATCTCCAAGTGTGTCGTCGTGTGGCGTCCCTTGCCGGTGCTCTCGCTGATCTCGTTGACGCGCAGGCCCAGGCCCGGCTGCAGCACGTTGAGCAGGCTGGTTTTGCCCACGCCCGACTTGCCCACGAAGACCGAGAGTTTGTCGCGCAGCGCCGCGGCCAGCTCGTCCAGGCCAGTTCCCAGGCGCACGCTGGTAATCACCACCGGGTAGCCCAGGCGTCGGTAGACATCCACATCGGCCAGCAGGGTATCGGTTTCCATCAAGTCCGCCTTGGTAATGCAAATGAGCGGCCGTAACCCTTCGGCCTCCGCCACGATCAGGTAGCGGTCGAGCAGGTGCCAGGTGGGGTGGGGCTGCGCGGCCGCGAAGATCATCACCACCTGGTCCAGGTTAGCCGCGATGACCTGCGCCTGCTCCTTGCTGCCGGCCGCCGGGCGCACGAACTTGTTGCGCCGCGGCAGCACCTCGACGATCATGCCTCTGCCGTTGCCGGCATCCTCGAAGCGCACCACATCGCCGACCGCGACCGGGTCGAGTTCGCGAATATCCTTGACCTCCTGCACACTGCGGTGCCCCAGGGACGAGCGATCGGCCGTGGGGTAGACCAGGCGCTTACGCAGCTTGGACGACAGCGTGCAGGAGACGATCTGATCGTCTACTTGCAGGTAGTAGGCGCCCAGTTTTTTCTTGAAGACGACGCCGGTGAGCGGCGAGGCGTCCTGGGGGAGGCGCAGATCTGTGTGCGCTTTTGGTTTTGGCATAGGACTCCATTCAGCAACGGGCATCGGGTTACCCATTGCGGTGCAGCTTACCGGTGCGCTTGGCGTAATGCTCGGCCCAGCGGAAGATGCGCAGGCCGGCGGGGATGGTCAGCAGGCCGATGACGAGCAGCGGCCAGATGTAGGGCCACAGGCTGCCGGTGACGGCGCCATCCAGCAACGTGGCGCGCACGCCGTCCAGCACGTAGGTGGCCGGCGAGAACTTCGACGCCACCTGCAGCCAGGCCGGCAGCACATCCACCGGGTAGTATACACCGGAGACAAGCAGAAGCAAGGCGATGATGACATGCGTCATCTGCGAGCCGCGCTCCGGGAAGAGCAGCGGCAGCACCGCGCCCACAATGCTGATTCCGATGAACGAGAGGCTGCCTGCCATCAACATCACCGCAGCGCCCGCCAGGTTGGCGTTGGCCAGGCGAATGTCAAAGAAGAGCAGCGTCGCACCCAGGATGACGGCCGTGTGAAACAGGCTGTAGACCACCGCGAAGGCGGTCTGGCCGAGCATGTGGGTGACGCGCCGAATCGGCGCCATCAACGTATACTCGATCGTGCCCTCCCAACGCTCCATACCGACCACGTCGGTGACCCAGTAGAAGACCGACGAGAGATAGCGCCAGACCAGGGTCCCGATCGCCAGGTAGACGACCAGGAAGTGGCTGTCAATGCCTTGCCCGCCCAGCTTCTCCATGCCAAAGCCGATGTAGCTTACGGACAGAGAATTGACAATGGAATAGACCAGCCAAACCAATTCCCAGGCCCAGTAGCGTCTGACAATAAAGAAATTGCGCTCGATAAAGGCATAACTGGCCTTTACTTCAAAAGCGAGTGTGCTCATGTGATACCTCCTCCAGGTGCAGTCGCCTGCCACTCGTCGCGCAGGATGCCCATGAAGACTTCATCCCAGCGCCGGCCCTCACGCAGGAGGGCGGCGCGACCAATCCCCTCGACCGCGAACCCGGTCTTTTCGTACGACCGCCGGGCGCGTGCGTTGTAGGCAAACACGCTCAGGGTGAGACGCTGCAAGTTCAGCTCGGTGAACGCATAGCGTTGCATGATGCGCATCGCATCGCTGCCGTAACCTTGCCCCCAACAATCCGCTTCACCGATGCCGATGCTCACCCAGCCGGTGCCATGCATCCACTGGATGCCGTTGACGCTGACGAAGCCGATCGGGCGGTCGTCAGCCAAACGATAGATCATGAACCAGTATTCGTCGAGCGACCTGCGCTGTGCGTCGCGCAGTTGATCCTTTACCAGGTCCTCCTTGACCACGCCGGTCAGCCAGGGCCGCACCGGGTCCGCATCGAGCAGACGCCGATACTCGGCCTGGCGTGACCAGGCGGCGAAGAGGGGGGCGACCACTTCGGGGGTAATGGGGCCTAAGCGCACCTTATCGCCCTCGAACAGACGCGTGCTCTGCAGCGCGGGCAGCCGGGGAATGTCCGCGCCGGGCGCATCAATCCGCGCCACCCCGCCGACATCGGGCAGTCCGCGGCGCCACTCGTCTTGCAAAATGCCGTAGTGCAACCGATCGTAACGCCGGCCGCCGCGGTTGAACGCGTCGCGCAGGCGCACATCCAGGCTAAAGGCCGCTTGGGTGAGCAGGCGCTGCGCAGCCACATTGTCCCCCGGCGCCATCGCCGCCAACCGCTGCAGGTTCAACTCATTGAACGCGTAGTGCAGCGTCAGGCGCAACGCTTCGCGACCATAGCCGCGCCCGCGGTCCGCGGCATCACCGATGCCCAACTGCAAGGCAGCGCTCTGTTGCGACCACTCGATCCAGATGAGCTTGCTGAAACCAATCAGCCGATCATCGGCGCGGGCGTGGATCGTGAACCAAAACTCGCGATCCCCTTGCTTGCGCGACTCCTCGTACCGCTGCTTGATCTGCCCCGGCGTCAGCGGATAGGCCGACTCGGAGCCTAACAGGTGCATGTAGTCAGCATCCTGTGTCCAACGTGCCTCCACCTCCGCATCCCTGTCTGGGTCCGGCACGGCCAGGTAAATCAGTTCGCCATCAAAAAGCGCTTGATTCATGGTTGATCGTCTTCCTTTCTGTCTGTTCTCTGTCTGTTCGTATCTTTCCCAACGTTTGCCATCCCGCCAAGCAGGCGCGCATGGCGCTCAGACGGCTTGGCTCTCAGCGGCGCCATGCAGAGCAGCGAGCAACGCCGAACGCGGGGATTGCCCTTCAGCGCAGGGGGGAGTCCAGGGCGTTGGGCCTGCGCGATCAGTCGGTCGCACCGCGGTCGCGCAGGCCCCCCACAGTCTCATGATGACATCCCCCTCACAGGGCGCCGTGGACAGACAAACACTACAAAACGTGTTGGGCATCATGCGACTTGATCCTCCGTCACGAGCTTCTTGCCGGTCAACTGCAAGAAGACTTCCTCCAGGCTCGGCACATGACCGTTGGTCTGCGGGATTCGCTGCTTGAGGTTAGCCGGCGTATCCAACGCCACGATGTTGCCGCCGTCAATGATGGCGATGCGATCACACAGGATATCCGCTTCCATCATATCGTGCGTCGTCAACAGGATCGTGGCGTCGTGCGTGTCGCGCAGTTCACGCACAAAGGCCTGCACTTCACGCTTCGAACGGGGATCGAGGCCGGTCGTTGGCTCATCCAACAGCAGCAGGATCGGGTGCGTCAGGAATGCCCGTGCAATCGCGACCTTCTGCTGCATACCGCGTGACATCTCTTCCATCGGCTGGAAGATGGCCTTCTCCTCCAGGCCCAGGCGCAGCAGGATACTCTTGGCCTGGGCGCGGGCAGTACTGGCTCCTACGCCATAGAGCCGCGCACCGTAGAGCAGGTTCTCCATCGGCGAAAGCTTCTTGAAGAAGCTGGCTTCCACCGAGACCCGGTTGAGCAGGCGCTGCGCCGCCATCGGGTCTTTGACCACATCATGTCCAAAGACATTGATCTGGCCGCCGTCAGGGATGAGCAGCGTGGCAATCAGGCGAATCAGGGTGGACTTGCCGCTGCCGTTTGGCCCCAGCACCCCAAAGATCTCTCCCCGCGGCACACTGAAGCTGACTCGGTTG
This sequence comes from Candidatus Amarolinea dominans, assembly GCF_016704685.1. Taxonomy (NCBI): domain Bacteria; kingdom Bacillati; phylum Chloroflexota; class Caldilineae; order Caldilineales; family Candidatus Amarolineaceae; genus Candidatus Amarolinea; species Candidatus Amarolinea dominans. The sequence goes on along the minus strand of NZ_JADIZS010000022.1, from coordinate 31,223 downwards.
ACCGCCACCGTCTGCTTCGATTTGCCATCGAGATGCCCGTTGGTTGCACCGCTGCTTGTGGCCTGGCCGTTGGAACGTTTCCTGAACGGGAGCGCAAAACCGGACCCTTGTTTGCCAAACGTCTTCAGGGCGCCGTCAACCTGTAAAGCTGGTTCGAAACTCATAAGTTCCTCCTCGTATCTCAAGGGCGCACACCTAAGCCCCTCCACCGCACCATTTTGTTGAACCACAAGCCGCTCTCGACCGGGCAATAAGAGAGCCGTGGAGATGACCCCACGGCTCTGGTCGCGCTGATGCGCGGGCATCAGCCAACAAAAAAGCCGTGGAGCGAGACGTTCGCCCACGGCCTGGATGTACTTAACACGAATCTTGTGTTATGTCAACCTGACAGAGGGCGCACGTCGAACGCGCAGAGCAACATCACCGTCACCGGTGATACGGACACGATAAACGATCGTGCGGACGATAGTCATGCGACTCATCAACGTACACTGCCCCTTTCGTTAAGATGACTGTTCAGGAAATTGGTGATTTTATTTTCCAGAACCGTAAGAGAGATTCTAGCATAACCGCCCGCAGGTTGTCAAACTGGACACGGTGAAAAATTCGTGGGGCATGCGTGTTCTTGCGCTTGCCTCTCACGAAGCGTGCGCGTAACGGGCGGCATGACCCCGTCGTCAGACAGGCTGGCGACGGGGTCATGCCGTTGCATGCGTGCTGCGCGCCCCATGTCAAACACCCGGTTTGCACCCAGTAGCATAAGCCCCCCCATGAAACATCTTTCCACCGAAGGGCGCCCACGGTAGGCACCCGCCGAAAAGAGATAGAAAGTTATCCACTCATGGCAGCGTGGCCGCTTATTATCGCTTTGCGTGAATCTCGAATCTCAGGAGAGTACGACTATGTTTCCAGTACGCACATTGCAGGCCCGCAGAGTCTGCACCATTTGCTTTGTTTTCGCCTTGCTGATAACGGCCCTTCCGGCCGGGCAGGCGCTTCCCGCCGCGGCCGCGACAGGGGTGATTTCTTCAGCGCCGTCTGGCGGCGATCCAGAAACGCCCATTCATGCCAGGTTGTTCCTCCAGGCGCCAGCCACGCTCGGTCAACCGGCCACACTGACCTGCCAGGTTTCCAGCACGCAGGACGCCCCCGGAACCACGGCCCAGATTGAGTTGCCCGGTAACGTCACGCGGAGCGTGGGTAGCCTGACCTGGCAAGGTGATCTGACCGCCAATCAACCGGTTGAGATCGCAGTCACCGTTGTCTTCACCGCGCCGGGCGATACCGCCATTCTGTGCCGCGCCCTGCACACGGTGGATGCCAGGAACAGTTGGGGAGACCTGGCCGCGCTCTATCTCTCCGGTCAGCGCGGACGAGATCAAGGCGGGCTTTGCGCCGATCCCGGTGAGCGAACGCGTGCATAACGGCGGCCTGCAGCGCGCGGGCGATGGTCGCCTTCTGGCAGATACGCCGGCATCCTATCCGGATCCCAATCGGATCGTCGCGGCGCCGCCGGCCAACAACCCTTTGCCGCCGCCGGCCGCACCCGCCGCACCCGCTGCACCGGCGCCTTCGCCAAATCCCAAAGATCAACCACAGTCACCGCCCGCAGCGCCCGCGGCGCCGCCAGTCCTGCCCGCAGCGCCGGTCAGTCCAGAAGCGGCCCTGGTTCCGAACTCCTTGACCGTGACCGGCAATTGGGCCTATTACGACCGGGACGACAACTACGTCGGCGCGCTGGAGATGCTGGTCGAGCTGGTGCGCGGCGATAACGGCGGGCACCTGGCCTATTGTTTCACCGACCTGAGTGGCAATTACGCGTGTGGGCCGGTGAGCAACCCCGGTGGGGTGGGTGTGCGCACCCTGCTGCGCTCCTGGACTAATTACAACCCCAACGGCGACATTCTGGCCGTCGTCAACCCCGACTATGGCACTACCAATGCCATCGGCTTCACCTTTCCGACGCAGAGCGGCGTCGTCGTTTTCCCTGACGGCACGCATGACATTGGCGCCTGGTTTGTCTTCAACGGCAGCAACTACGAGCGTGCCTACTGGACACAGCGCGACCTGAACGAAACCTGGCGTTTTGTCTATTTCACCGGTGGCGGGGGCACTTCCGGCCCAACCACTGTGCAATGGAAGATTGACAGCACCGACGGCACCTACTACAACCCCGGCGGCAACGTTCACCTGATGGGGGTTGATCCACTGTCACCCCTGGGCGTGGTCGCCAAGCATGAGTACGGACACAATGTCATGTACAACATCTACGGCAACTACATGCCGCCCAACCCGAACTGCAATCCGCACACGATCCCGGCTGCCCTCAGCGCTGGCTGCGGTTGGACGGAAGGCTGGGCCGAGTTCCTGACGTCGGCCGTCAACAACAGCCCCACGTTCTACTGGCCGAGCGGCGCCAGTCTCGACCTGGAATACCCGACCTGGGGAACGTTTGGATGGGACAACGGCGACTGGCCTGAAGGTCGCGTCGCCGGCGCGCTGTGGGACATCTACGACGCCAACAACGACGGCGATGACACCTATTCCGATGGCGCCTTTGTGAATCTGTGGGACGTCTCGTACAACGCCAACGACAACGTGATGGCCGACTTCTGGTATCACTGGTTGGTGCGTGGGCACAGCAACGTAAGCTGGGGGCCGATCATGGACCTCTACCAGAACACGATCAACTACCGCGGCGGCCCCTTCAACGACGATTTTGCTTCGGCGTGGGGCATCGGCTCGGTGCCCTTTGCTTGGAATGGGTGGAATACGATCAATGCGACGACACAAGGCAACGACCCACCGACCACGTGTGCGTCGGGCTCGTATCCCAGGCAATCGCGCAGCGACTGGTACAGCTACACACCGCCCATCACCGGCAACTACAACATCAACACGATCGGCAGCAACTACGATACCGTTGTCGCGGCATGGACCGGGTCGTGGGGTTTCCTCACCAGCCAGGGCTGTGACGACGACGCTGGCGGGAATTGGACCTCGTCATTGAACGTCACGCTCTACGGCGGCACCACCTACTATATTGAAATCATGTCGTATGGCAACACCAATGGAGGCTTGCAAAACCTGTCTGTCACACTGCTCCCGCCGCCGAACGACGACTTCGACTATGCCTTCGCGGCCGGTGACTCCTATGTGGACTACGAAAACACGGGCAATGCCACGACCACCGACGACGATCCGTCGTTCACCTGCGGTAACTACTTCAATGGTCAGGGTTCGCACAGCGTCTGGTACACGATCACGTCGCCTTACAGCCGCGTTTTAACGGCGAGCACGCTAACCAGCAACTACGACACCGTGCTCGGCATCTGGACCGGCAGCCGAGGCGCGCTCAGCCTGGCCGCATGCAACGATGACACCGGCGGCGGCTACCAGTCGCAAACGCAGGTGGCCATGCAGGCCGGCACGACCTATTCCATCGAAGCGTTGGGTTACGGCGCCGGCAACGGTGCACTGAACTTTGCCACCAGCTTAGGCCCGATCTGCCCGGACTTCACCGCCCCGGCCGGCGTTGGCGTCGAGGACGTCGCGCTGATCTCCAGCTTGTGGGGACAAGCCGCCGGCCCGCCCTACGATTATGACGGCGACGGCATGATCACCATCTACGACATCACCCAGGTCACGCCGCTGTGGGACCAGGACTGCCTGGGAGTGGTCGCCCCGCCCGAAGCCTCCCCCAAACCGTAGGTCACGCCTCCGGCGTGACAACGCTGTCTGCGCCGGAGCACACTTCCCTGCGTCTGTAACGCAAGCCTCTGGCTTGCGTTACAGGCGCACGTCTTCTGATTTGGCGCACATCCAATCAAGGAGCGCGGCGATACATCGAAGCCTAACGCAATTTATGATTCCTTTGCGGTGAAAAATACGGTTGGGGCTGCAATTGTCGTGCTCGGTTCCCCAGGCTTTCCCATCATTATACTTTCAAGTATAATACTTGAAAGTATAATCTGTCACACGGAAAACAGACATGATCGGTAACCGATTCGTTGGCCGCGAGCAAGAACTGGGTCTTTTCGATGCGCAGTGGCGGGCTGCCGGGCCGCGGTTCCTGGTGCTTTACGGCCGGCGGCGCGTGGGGAAGACATCGCTCATCTCCACCTGGCTTGAGCGCAGCGGCGCGCGTGCCCTCTACTGGGTCGCCTCACCCACCTCGGCCGCGGCCCAACTGCGTTCCTTCTCCCAGGTGGTGTATGAGTTCGCCAATCCGAATGTGCCGTTCGGCAGCGATTTCACGTACAGCACCTGGGAGCAGGCCTGGCGTGAAGCGGCCAATCTGACGCGTGCAGGCCGTCTATTCCTGGTCATTGACGAATTCACCTATTTGCTGGAAGTGACGCCGGGCATCGCCGGGCAGCTGCAAAATTTCTGGGATCAGGTGCTCAGCAAAACCGATTTGCTCCTGTGCCTTTCTGGCTCGCATCTCGGCATGATGAAGCACGAATTCCTTTCCTACCAGGCGCCGCTGTATGGTCGTGCAACCATGCAGATTCACCTGCAGCCTCTGCCCTTTGGCTTGACCAGGGACTATTTCCCGAGTTACAGCGCCGTGGACCGCGTGGCGATCTACGCCATCTTCGGCGGCATCCCTGCTTACTGGGAACGCATTGATCCGAACCAGTCAGTCTCACAGAACATCAAAACCCAACTGCTGACCCCCAACAACCTGATGCAGGCCGAGCCGGCCCTGCTCCTGCACGATTTTGTCTCCGATCTGCACAACTACGCGGCAATCCTGACTGCCATCGCCAACGGCGCACGCACGCCCAAAGAGATTGCCGACCTGACCGGTCTGCCAAACGTGCAGGCGCCCAAATACCTGGGTGTGCTGGCCGAAGCGGGATTCGTCGAACGGCGCGTGTCGGTCACCGCACCAACTGCGTCACGCACGGGACGCCATCACATCACAGACCCGTACCTGCGTTTCTACTTTCGTTTCCTGGCGACCCGGCAGCATCAGTTCGCATTGAAAATTCAAGATCAGGCATTGGCCGAGATCAGCCGCCATCTGATTGACTTTATCGGTACTTACACCTGGGAAGAATTGTGTCGTGAGTGGATGCTACGCGCGGGCGCACGCGGAGTGCTGCCGTTCATGCCCGATGAGGTCGGCAGCGCCTGGAATCGCACGGTGCAGGTGGATGTGGTCGGCAACAACACCATGCACAAGACGTTGATCCTGGGAGAATCGAAATGGACGCTCGAAGCCGCGTCGCGCAAGGTGATGACCGAACTGGTCGAGGAAAAGGCAGATCGGGTAGTGCCAGAGCAGGGGAGTTGGAGAGTGTTTTTCGTTGGCTTTTCGCGCAGCGGCTGGACGGACGCGGCGCAGGCATACGCCGCAGAGCTTCAGGACAGGCCGCCCGCAGGCAGAAATTGGACCTGCGCCGGAATGCGCCTGCTCGATCTGACGCAGGTGGATGACGACCTGACCGCCTGGTCAGAGTAGCATGAATCCGGCGTGCGGGGCGCCGGATTCATGCACAGCCTATGTTACGCTCGCCCCAGCGCGGCCAGCATCTCGGCCACGCTGGTGAACTTCACACGCGGGCGACCTTGTTCCTGGCCGCGGCGCAATTCCATCTCGTTCAGGCGCTGCCAGTCCGCGTAGGAGAAATAGTTCGACTGCCGCGCCTTGACCAGGTCAGCCAGGGCCGCGACATCGGGCCGGGCCGGCGTGAGGGTCTGGCCGTGCGCCAAATCCTCGAGCATACACATCACCGTTTCGACCGCATCCGGTTTGTTGGTGCCAATCACGCCATTGGGGCCGCGCTTGATCCAGCCCGCGGTGTATTCGCCCACCTGCGGCTGCTGCGTTTCCGGGTTCAACACACGTCCCTTTTGATTCAAGATCACGCCCCAACTTTCTTTGAAGGGCACACCCGGCACCGGCACCCCGCGGTAGCCAACCGAGCGAAAGACCAGGCCAACCGGAATCTCCTCGGTCTCCCCGGTCGCTTTCGGGCGCAGTGTGCCGGTATCGGTAGCCACCAGCTTGTTGTGTGCCAGGCGCATCATCTTGACATGCCCGGTCTCGTCCCCTTCCAGCGCGGTAGGCGAAACCAGGAAGCGGAAGATCAGGCGGCGTGACTTGCCGGTTGGCTCGTGTCGCCCATACTCCTGCAAAATCTCGACCTTCCTGAACAGGGTGCGGTCGTTGTTGCGATCAAGCTCGGCCTGACTCAACGGATCCAGCGTCACCTCAGCGGGCGGCACGATCACATCTACGTCCGCCATCTCGCCAACCTCTTTGATCTCCGGGTTGCTGAAGGCGGCCTGCACCGGGCCGCGGCGCCCCAACACGTAAACGGTGCGCACACGGCTGTGGCGCAAAGCCTCCAGCGCGTAATCGGCAATGTCCGACTTGAGCAGTTCATCAGGCGTGCGGCATAAAATACGGGCCACATCAATCGCCACGTTGCCAATGCCCACGACCGCGGCCGCCTCCTGTGAAAGGTCGAACTGCAGGTCGCGGTAGTCAGGATGGCCGTTGTACCAGGCCACGAAGTCGGTGGCCGGGTGGCTGCCGGCCAAATCCTCGCCCGGAATGTCCATGCGGCGGTCGGTCTGCGCGCCGGTGGTATAAACGATCTGATGGTAGTGCATCTTCAGTTCGTCCACCGTCAGATGCTTGCCGATCTCGACGTTGCCATAAAAACGAACATGCGGATGGGTCGCGGTCTTGTCGAAGACTGCGGTCACGGTCTTGATCTTCAGGTGGTCGGGCGCCACTCCTGCGCGCACCAGGCCAAAGGGCGTGGGTACGCGATCGAACAGGTCAATCTCAACGCTGAGATTGGTTTGCTTGAGTAAATGCTCGGCGGTGTAGAAGCCGGTCGGGCCAGCGCCGATGATGGCCACGCGTAGGGGATTGCCGGCTGTACCTGGTTGTGTCATTCGATGCTCCTTTGCCTCGAACTCTGGGTGAATGATTGCCATCAGACCTGTGCGCACACCGGCGTCTCAGGCCTAGCTGCCCATCATTTCGATTTGCAGGCGATCCACCTCGCCCATGTACGTGTCGCGCTCGGCCTTCAGAATGTCGCCAATGGAAACGATGCCCACCAACTCGCCATCTTCCAGGATGGGCACATGGCGGGTGCGCGTCTCGGTCATCGTGTGCGCCAACATGCGCAAATCATCATGCGGCGAACCGATCACCATGTCCTTCTTCATCACCTCGCCCACGCGGCGCTCGAAAATGGCCTCATCGCTGGCCGCGCGGCGGATGATGTCGTGCTCTTCCAGAATGCCAACCGGGCGGCGGTTGTCATCCACCACCACCAGCGACCCAATGTTGTGCATCGCCAGGACCCCGATCGCGTCCCTGATGGTGAGTTCGGGATGAATCGTTGCCACATTCGGCCCTTTTTTTGCCAGAACCAGACTGGTTTTCATCGTTACCTGCTCCTTTCACTGCCCTGCGTCTCACTGCCTGTCACAGCATTCATTCTATCACTTTGTGGGCAGTTTTGCCACTTGGGGGGATTGGAGATTGGGGATTGGAGACCGGTGGAGATTGAGACCGGAGAGGAGACCGGTGATGAGTGCAGAGTGATGAGTGGAAAGTGATGGAGTGCAGAGACCGGAGAGTGAGACCGGAGATTGAGACCTGCAAAGTCCAAAGTGATCAGTGCAAAATGCAGTGTGCGGGACATTCTGACTCTTCCTGATCTCTGATCTCTGATCTCTGTCCTACTTCCTGATCCTATCTCCGACCTGCCTCGCTCAGCGCGCCAATGACGGCGAATACAGACTGAGGGCCAGGGATTGACCTGTTTCGATGATTGACTGTGATACCGAGTCAACAACCCCGGTTTCGCCTACGCCCGCTCGCACACCTCCTTGTCCACCGGCCGTTGCTTCCAGGGTCAGATAGAACGAGTAGGTCTGCTGGCTTTTCATGGTTCCGAACCAGTAATACACGCCCTCTCTATAACTGGAGAATCTGAGGGCGGCCGCCAGGGCGGTGTCTTCTACCTCTACGCGCGGCTCGCTCGATTGCAGGCCACCGATGGAAGTCACGATGCCAACCGCTGCATCCTGTAAATCCACCAACGGCGTCACTTCGTAGACCACGGTCACCGGTTGGTTCAAGGCCAGTGTGCCCGACAGATACAGCCGGTTCTGGATCAACCCAGGTTGAAGCCCCGGTCCTCCTCCTGGGACGCTTGTGTGCGCCGACTCCCAATGATTGGGCGGCGGGTCATGGCTGACCCAGGTGTCTTCGCCTTCTACCAGGAGGTATAGGGCATCTGGACCAGGGAAAGAACTTCCATAGGGAGTGTCTTTGCGACCAAGCCCTACGATCTTGTAGTATCCATTTTCCAATACTCGAGCAGTTGCGGTGAAGACATAGGTTTGGTCTGCCTCCATGTTCTCGATCCGCCATTCGCCGGGTGTGTCCAGCAATTCGACGCCCGCCGGCAAGACGAAGCTCACCGCCACATCGGTGAAGGCCATCGAGGTGCGCAGTTCCAGGCGCAGCATGAAAGGTTCGCCCAGGGCGGGTCTTCCCTCCATCGCTAACGATCCTGTCATGGGTGAGCTGGGCGGCGTACATGCAACCAGCAGCAGCAATGTACACAGCCCCACGGCCACGGTCGCGGCCGTGATCCAATGTCGTACCTGCACGATCCGCAGGTCCTTGTTCCACAACGTTATCATGAGATCCTCCTTGTATCTGACATCGAGTAGCGGGCAGGCCTTGCACCTGCCCGCCTGGGCGACCGCAAGGGTGCGCCCCTACGGACAGGAGATGGCATCGGGGTTGATCTTGAACTTGTTGGCAGACACCGCACAGAAGTAGAAACCGGGATGGTTGTCGGTCTCCTGCACCACGTTGCCCCAAGGGGCCCACGTTCCCTGCCTGAACTCGAGTTCCTGGAATGTCGTGCCTGCCTGGTCGCAGGTGTTGCGGGCGCGTCCCAGGGCGAGGGGGTACAGATTCGTCAGGTTCAGCGTCGTGGCCGCTGCCGGCAGCCCGGCCACGTCCGTTCCATCCACCCGGTAATGCCACACCCCGCCCTCCTGGACGATCTCGAAACGAGGCGTCGTTCCCACGGCCAGGGGGGCGCCCACGTAGCGCGCAGGGGTAGGAGTGGCAAGTGGCGAATCAAACAGCCCTGACCCAAGAACCACACCAAGTGGGGACTGAGCAAGGAGAACGGCGGCCAGCACGGCCAACGCCAACACTAGAGCCATAGAGAACACTCTGCGAGAAAGGGATTCGTTGCGCATCCTTACACTGTCGTTATGGAATATTGTGCGAAACCGAAGCAATTACAGTCCCGTTTACAACTACGTTGAACGTGGCATCCCCATCCCAGGTACCCACCTTCTGCACCTGAACCAAATGATAGGGTGAGGTTACTATGTCATTTTTCTTCCTATCAGGTGGGGGTTCTTGAAGCCGGACGAAGACGGTGACTTTGTCTCTCAGGTGAGTGATACGCTCGACCTGAATATCGTAACCATCGGTTGGTTTCCAACCCTGGAACACTGCAAGGACGAAATCTGCATCGTAATTCAGACTCTGTAGTCGTGCCTGGGCCTCGGGCGTAACCCGGGCGTCTAGGTTAGCCACCTCTTCCAGCGTGGTAATAACTATTAAGCCAGGTTGCTTGTCCTGGTAAATTTGCCTGGTGCCAGAAGCATCGCGCTGCTCGATAGTCTCGAAAGACAGATCGGTTTCCTGAGGTTGACAGGCGTTCAGCCCGGCCAAGGCAAAAAGAAGGCAAAGCATAGATATAGTCTTGTACTTCATTTCAAAACTCTCCATTCGTCAAGGCAAATCACTTGATGAAACGCCTCCTTCTTGGGGTAGCCTAACGTGAATTAGCGTCCAAAGTTCGCGCGCCCGCTGCTGCGATGTCAGCCGACCTGGGCGCAGCTGGCTTAGGCCGCGTCACCGTCAAATCCCTTGCGGTAAATAGCTAATGCCAGTAAAATGGGTCGTCTCGATTCTGTGTTCAGGAGTCTGCCCTTGTCTATTGCTGCTTTCATCGAGGCCATGCCCAAGGCCGAGCTGCACATTCACCTGGAAGGGGCCATTGCGCCGGCCACCCTTCTGCGCCTGGCCGAACGTCACGGCCGGCCGCTGCCCGCGGAGGATGTGCAGGGCCTGCAGGCGTGGTACCATTTCACCACCTTTCGCCATTTCATCGAAGTCTACCTGATGGGCCAGGCCTGCCTGCGCCAGGCCGACGACTTTGCCTTGATCGCGTATGAGCTGGGCGCGGACCGCAGCCGCCAGGCCATCCGCTACTCCGAGGTGACGGTCACGCCCTACACCCACATCTGGCAGCAGAAGGGCATCCGGCCCGAGGAGATCATCGAAGGGCTGGAGGATGGCCGGGCGCGGGCGCGGCGTGATTTTGGCGTGGAGATGCGCTGGGTGTTCGACATCCCGCGCAACCTGCCTGAACCGGCCGGCGCCTGGACCGCCGATTTTGCCATCCAGCACATGGACAAGGGCGTCGTGGGGTTTGGCCTGGGCGGCGACGAGTCCAAAGCGCCGCCAGAGCTGTGGATCGCCCCGTTCCAGCGCGCCATCGCGGCCGGCCTCTACAGCGTTCCTCATGCCGGTGAAGTGGCCGGCCCGGTCAGCGTGTGGGGCGCGCTGCGCCATCTCGGCGCGCGGCGCCTGGGGCACGGCGTGCGCAGCAGCGAAGACCCGGCCCTGGTGGCCTACCTGGTGGAGCACCAGGTTCCCCTGGAGGTCAACCCCACCAGCAACCTGCGCCTCAACGTCTACCCCGATTTTGCCCACCATCCGCTGCGCCGCCTGTGGGACGCGGGCGTCTACCTGACGGTCAACTCCGACGATCCGCCGATGTTCGACACCACCCTGACCGCGGAATACGGCGTGCTGGCTGCGCATTTTGACTTCACGCCCGCGGAACTGGAGCAAATCAGCCTGAACGCCGTGGCCGCGGCCGCGCCCCTGGGCCTGGATGCGGCCGGCCGGCGCCAGATGCAGGGTGAATTTCGCGGCCGCTTCGCCGACCTGCGCCAGGCGCTGAACATGCCGGCCGCGGAGGCGCCCCATGCCTGAGATGCGCCTGACCGCGGCAGATTCCCTGCCCCTGACAGCGCTGACCGCGCTGCTCAACGCGGTCTATGCCGATTACGCGCTGCCGGTGCAGCGCTCCAGCCAGCAGGTGGCGATCCACCATGCGGTGTGGGATATCGAGCCGGCGCTGTCGGTCATCGCGTGGATGGAGAACGAGCCAGTGGGCGTGGCGCTGCTGGGTCGCCGCGGGCAGGCCGGTTGGATCGGCAGCATGGGCGTGCTGCCTGCCTGGCGCCGGCAGGGGATCGGCCTGCACATGCTGCACCAGGTTCAAGCCAATGCCCGGCGTGCGGGCCTGAGTCACGTTGATCTGGAGGTTCTTACCCGCAACACGCAGGCGCAGGCGCTGTACGAAGTCGCCGGCTTCCAGGTGCAGCGGGAGCTGCTCACCTGGCAGCGCCGCGTGGAACAGGGCGCGCTGCCGGATCCGTACTTCAAACTGCAGCCGACCAGCGTAGCCTGGGCCTTGCAGCAGGCGTCCGCCTGGCACACCACGCCGCCCTGCTGGCAGCGCAGCGTTGGCTCGCTCCTGCACATGACCGATCTCAAGGCGTTCACCGTGACCGATCAGAGCGGAGAAACGCCGGTCTACCTGCTCATGCGGCATCTGATGCAGGGTCAAATTCGCCTGGCCGATATCGGCATCGCGCCCGGCCACGAGCCGCGAGGCCTGGGACGCGAACTCCTGCAAGGCTTTCATCTGCGTCACTTCGACGCCAACGTCATCCTGGGCAATGAGCCGGTGGAGAGTCCCTGGAACCGGGTCTTTGTGGCCCTGGGCTACTACGTCATCGAGCGCCAGCATGAGATGCGCTGGCTGGTGACCTGAAAGCGGTCAGGAATTACAGCATGGCCCAAAAACCAACAGAACCGACCGACTACCGGCGTTACCGTCGCGAAACCGACCGCAAGCTGCTGATCGCAGTGCTGGCCCTCCTCGTGGTGGGCGGCGGCGCCTTGATCGGCCTCATCTACGGCGGCTGGGCCGCGGCCACCGCGCTGATCTGCCTGCTGGCCGGCGCCGGCGTCATCCTCGTCCTCTGGCTGCTGCTGAGCCTGCTCGAACGCTGGATCAACGAATCGGAATGAGCAGCCGGGCGCCTACCGCAGCACCGCGCTGCAATCGTAAGGCGCGGCATCGAGCGGCCCAAAACTCACGCAGGGAATGCACAGACCGCTGCCGGTGAGGGCAACGGCGGTCAACGGCTGTCGGACGCGCACAGCAAACAGGCGCTTGACAGCCGGGTTATCGGTGTCAATTTCGCTGCCGCGAGCCACCTGTGCGCCATCGGCGCCATAACCGGCCATTTGCACCGGGTTGTCCTGCGGCGCGCCGGTGGCGGCGACCGGGTTGAAGGATACGATGGACACCTGGCGCATCTGACACTTCAGGCTGCTGAAGTCCATGCGCAGGGTGGCGCCGTAGAGCGCGGGCAGCGGGAAATTGCCGCCGCAGTAGGCGCCCGCGTACTGTCCCTCGCCCAGGGTGAAGACCACGTATCCCTCGCCCGCAGGCGCCGGCATACGGAACTTGCTCCAGTCGTCGGTCTGTGCGTCCTGAAAATTGAGCACGAAATTGCAGTCTGGCGCCGCACTGCCCGTCGCGCCCGGAATCCCATCCGGAAAAACGGCCTCCTGCACATCTTGCACCGTGCTCCCGGCGCGGGCGCTCCGGTACCAGGCCAGCAACCGCGCCCACCGCTCCTCGCCCAGCGTCACCGGTTCGTTGGCCGGGCCGCTGGGATCGGTCCAGGAAGCCTGCCCCGCGCCGACGCTCCACTCGACCTGCGGCTCGTTCCAGGAATGCACGCGCACGCTGTCCTTGAACCCAAACACCCAATCGCGACCGCTGCCGGCTTCACTCACCACCAGGAACTCGGTGCCGGTGGAGACCACCTCCAACAGATTGGTCTGCACACTGACGCGGGACGTGGCCGCGGCTTGATCCACGCGGCCAAACAGCGCGCCGAAGCTCAACAGGACCGTAACCACCGGATCGCTATCGCGTACCGGCACGCTCTTGAGCGCCAGGTCGCCATCGCGAAACACCTCCAGGGTGATCGCGTCGCCAAAACGCAGCAGCGCCCGCCCGCTGGCGCTGACATCCAACTGATCGCCCGTGCGCAGATCGGTCGTTGCGCTCGTCGCCAGGGGTTGAAAAGCGCGATTACCGCCGGTGCGCACGGTCACCGCGTCCAGCTCCGCCTCCGCCTTGACCGTCTCCGACCGGCGGCCGCCGCAGCCGGCCAACAGCAGGCCGATGCAAAGCATCATCGTGCCAACGCGTAACATGCGAGACGCCATGATTCCCTCCCCTTCAATCTTTAGAAAAAGCGCCGAGCGCCCACGCCAGGCTGGCGCCGATCACAGCGCCGGTCAAACCGGCCTCCAGATCGAGAAAATCCAGGGCCAGGCCAAAGCGATTCGCCAGGATCATCCCCGCCGCGCCGGCCGCCAGGGCCGTGATGATCCGCAGGCGAAAATTGCCCGACGCCAGGCCCACCCCCAACAGGAGCGCCAGGCCCAGGCTGCTGACCAGCCACAGGGGCGGCGCCTGCGCGGCGATCAGGCCGACCGCGCCCAGGATCAGGCTGAAGGCCAGGCTGCCGCCCACGGCCCCGCCCAGCGCCGCGCCGGCCCACGGCCTTTCCTGCCAGATGACCTGGCCCAACGCCCGCGCCGCGCTGACCAGGGCGCCCCCGCCCGCGCCCAGCAGCCCCATGACGACGGCCACCACGAAAATTGCCGCCGGCGCCATCGTCTCGGTCAGCGTCTGGCGCCGGTCGTAATAGAGCAGGGCCAGCAGGCCAAAACCGAGGCCAAAGCCCAGCGCGCCGCCGACGACGCCGGCGATCGTTTGCCGGCGAACGAAGACCGCGGCGCGCTGATAGCGCCGCCGGCTGGTCAGCCAGAACGCGGCGCGCTGATCGGCCGCGGGCAGGCCGGCCAGCGCGCGGGGGTTGACATCACGCGCCGCGCCCAGGGCCAGGAGGGCGGCCGGGCGCTGCGCCGGGTCGGCCAGGGCCGCGGCCAGGGATGGCTCGCGCGCGTCGCCGGCCAGACGGCCAAAGGCCTCCGCGGCCGCGGTGCGCACCGCCGGCTCCGCGTCGGTCAGCGCTGCCTGCACCAGCGCGGGGAGAATGGCGGGCGTCATGGCATCCGGCGCGCTGACGCCCAGGCGCGCGGCGGCTTGCATGCGGCCCTCCGCCTCGCGGTGCGTCAGCAGGTCGAGCAGCACCTGCGTGCGCAGGCCGGCTTCGGGCGTCAGCGCCAGCCAGGCATCCACCTGGCGGTTGTAGCGCACCGCGCAGCGCAGCAAGAAGGCGGCGGCTTCCGGCGTCAGGCGCAGGCGGCCGCGCTGCGCGTCGAGCAGATCGAAATCGCCCTGCGAGGCGAACGAGCGCCGCGCCTGCCAATCGGCCAGCAGCCGCGCCAGCAGTTCCTGCGCCTGTTTGAGCGCCGTCTCTTGGGCGTCCAGCCAGCCGGCAATGCGCGCAGCCAGGTAATCATGCGCCAACTCGAAGCGATCATCGTCCAGGCGGCGCAGCAGGCGCTGACCGAGCAGGCGATTCAGCAGGGCCGCGGCAATGGGGACCGGCAGACCGCTGGCCGCGGCGACTTCGTCCACGCTCAGCACCGCCTTCGTCTGGTTGGATGTCACCAGGCTGGCGAGCACCGCCTGCACCTGCGGTCGTTCCTCATCGCTGTACGCGGCCAGCGCGTCGCTGAGATACGCGGCCAGAATGCCCGCGGCGCCGCTCACCTGCTGGTAGTCGGCCAGGGTGATGGCCGCGCCGGGCCGGCCAAACTGGCGGTAGAGGCGGTCGCACACCAGTTGCAGTTGCGGCGGCGCCACGCCGTCCTGCCACAGATCGCGCAGCAGGCGCTCTACCAGCGCCGGCTCGAAGGTCACGCCAAAACGAGCGGCCGGGCCGCTGATGGCCTCGCCCGCGCCTTCCCACGACAGGCGGTCCAGCCAGTAGCGGCGGTCGAACAGGCCGGGCAGTTGCCTTTCCAGGCCGGCCAACTGCGGCAAGAAATCGCTGCGCAGGGCCAGCACCACCCGCCAATCGCGGCCGCGGTCGGCCAGGGCGGCCATCAACGCCTGCGCAAAGGCCTGGCGCCGGGCCTCGCCCCACAGCAGCACCATTTCCTCGGCCTGGTCCAGGATCAACACCGCCGCAGGGGGCAGATCGGGCAGGGCGCCGGCGCTTGCCTCCAGGTCTCGCACCCGCAGCAGGCGGACGTGAAAGCCGGCGCGGACCAGCCGCGGGGTCACGCCGGCGGCCAGCAGGGAAGTTTTGCCGCTGCCCGATTCACCGTAGAGCACGACCAGGGGATTGGCCAGGATTTTGTTCGCCAGCCGCGCGCTGTCCTCCTCGCGGCCAAAGAAGATGGCCGCGTCGCCGGCCGCGAACGCGTCCAGGCCCTTGTAGGGCGAAGCGGGCAGGGGCGCGTCCGGCGTCGGTTCG
This sequence comes from Candidatus Amarolinea dominans, assembly GCF_016704685.1. Classification (NCBI taxonomy): domain Bacteria; kingdom Bacillati; phylum Chloroflexota; class Caldilineae; order Caldilineales; family Candidatus Amarolineaceae; genus Candidatus Amarolinea; species Candidatus Amarolinea dominans. The sequence goes on along the minus strand of NZ_JADIZS010000022.1, from coordinate 15,656 downwards.
ACCGCGGCCGCGACCGCCATCGCCGCTGGCGAGGTCAGCGCCTGGATGTCGGCCAGCAACCGCTGCAAGAACTGCGCCGCGTTTTCGGACAGCAGCATCACCCCTTTTTGCGCCCAGTACTGCTGATCGGCCGGCGTGAGCGGCTGTTCGATGACCGCGTAGGCCTGGCGCCGGTGCTGGCGCACGCTGCGCGTCACCTGGGCAAAGAGGCGTCTGAAGGCCGGGGAACTGAGATCATAGCCCAGGAAGATCAGCGTTTTGGTGGCGAAGAAGGCGCGCATCAGGTCGGACAGGGTGGGCAGCCGGGCCAGGAATTCATCGAAGTCGTCTTCGGTGATGACCAGGGAGTCAGGCTGGCTGAGATCGCCCTGCATTTTGATGACGACCACTTTGCTCTCATCGAAGTAGGGCACGTCCGCGTCGCGCACGATGAGGACATAGGATTTGCCGGCCATGCGCAGCGCCTCTTCGAGCAGGGCGTCATAGGCGGTGGTGATGATCTTGGAAGAAGGGAGCACGGCTTGGGCCAACAGTTCGTGCAGCGCGGAAGGTTGCAGGGCCAGGCTGTGCAGCGCGTCGCGCAGGGCCTGCACCAGGGGTTGGCGCCCGCGCAGGGCTTCGAAGTCACGCGCCACCGCGGCCAGCGAACGATCCGGCCGGTCGTAGCCGATCTGCTGGGCCAGCAACTCGGTGATTTGCGTCAGCGGCAGGGGCGCGGCGTCACCGCGCAGGCTGTCGCCCACGAAGAGCAGTGCGTTGTCGGCCGCCAGCTCGGCGGCCAGGTCACGTGTCAGGGTCATTGGCTGCGCTCGCACGGTGCAGGGCGGAGGGGATTTACCGGCCGGGAACATTCGTCGAACTGATTGTACCACCAAACAACGGGTCACGAAAAGTTGCACGCATACCCAATTTGCGTTATGCTTGTGCCCGAATCGCTGGCTTGTAATTGAGGGAAAAATGTTCCATCAGTTATATCACGTTGTAGATTTCGACATCTTGCATGACTATGTCGTGTGGGTCAGATTCAATGATGACGCGGAGCAGGTTATTGATTTCGAGCCGATGCTTCACGGAGAAATCTGGGGTCCTTTGCGCGACAAGGACATGTTCAACCAGGCGATGATTGACCCAATTGCACGCACACTGTGCTGGCCGACTGGCGCCGATTTTGATCCCGAGACCCTGCGACACTGGCCGATCTATCAGGATGAATTGGTAATGCGAGCACGGCAATGGGACGCTGTTTTGGCCTAGACAAATAGCAGATCACGAACAATTGCACATATATCCTATTTGCGTATGCTTGTGTTTCGTTAGTATTGGAGGAGCGATGACAACTGCGATTCTGACCAGACCAGCACCAACTCGATATGAGCATGTTTCACTGGATGACCAGCGGGTGCCGTGGATTGCCGGAACCACCATGAAGGTCATCGAGCTTGTCCTGGATTATCAGACGCATGGCTGGAGTCCTGAGGAACTGCGTTTTCAGCATCCCTACTTGACGCTTGGTCAAATCCATTCGGCTCTGGCCTACTATTGGGATCATCAGGAACAACTCGATGACGACATTCAGCGACGCCTGCGAAAAGTCGAACGGCTGCGGCGTCAGGCGCGAGTCTCATCATTGCAGGCTCGCTTGAGAAGTGAGCAAATCCAGTGACGCTTGCGCTGTATATGGATCATCATGTGCCACGGGGGGGGGGCCCCCCCCGGGGGGCCCCCGCGGGGGGGGGGGGGGGGGGCGCCCGGGGGGGGGGGGGGGGGGGGCCCCCGCCCCCCCCCCCCCCCCCGCCGGGGGGGGGGGGGGGGGGTTTTTTTCCTTTTTCCCCGGGGGGGGGGGGCGTCCGGGGGGGGGCCGCCCGGCGGGGGGGGGGGGACGCTTTTTTTTTGTTTTTTTTTTCCCCCCCCGGGGGGAAATTTTTTGGGGGGGGGGGTCCCCGGGTTTGGGGGGGGGGGCCCAGGCTGGCGATGTCAGTGACATGAACAATTACGTATTGTTTCTTCCGCTTTAGCGCGAACATCCCTGAACATTGTGATAAGAAGAGGTTTGAGTACACGATGGCAAATTTCACCCATAACCAGTATGGCTCGCGCGCGGTGCTCGAAACCGCGGGCGGGCCTGTTCATTATTATCGGCTGGCGGCCCTGGAAGAGGCCGGCCTGGCCGCGGTCTCGCGCCTGCCGTTTTCGATCAAAATCCTGCTCGAAACCGCGCTGCGCAACTGGGACGACTTCCTGGTGACGGAGAAGGACATCCTCAACCTGGCGACCTGGAATCCGCAGGCGCCGGCGCAGGTGGAGATTCCGTTCATGACCGGGCGCGTCATCATGCAGGACTTCACCGGCGTGCCGGCCGTGGTTGACCTGGCCGCGCTGCGCGCCGCGATGGCGCGGCTGGGCGGCGACCCGCAGCGCATCAACCCACTGATTCCGGCCGACCTGGTGATTGACCATTCGGTGCAGGTGGACAACTTCGCCACCAGCACCGCCCTGCTCTTCAACGCCGAGCGCGAGTTCGAACGCAACCGCGAGCGCTACGAGTTCCTGCGCTGGGGTCAGCAGTCCTTCAGCAATTTCCGCGTCGTGCCGCCCGCCACCGGCATCGTTCACCAGGTCAACCTGGAATACCTGGCCTCGGTGGTGCGCACGGAAACCACCACGCAGGGGGACATCGTGGCCTTCCCCGATACCCTGGTGGGCACCGATTCGCACACCACCATGATCAACGGCCTGGGCGTGCTCGGTTGGGGCGTGGGCGGCATCGAGGCCGAGGCTGCCATGCTCGGCCAGCCGATGTACATGCTGCTGCCCGAAGTGATCGGCGTCAAAATCATCGGCCAACTGCCGCAGGGCGCCACCGCCACCGACCTGGCCCTGCGCGTGACGCAGCTCCTGCGCGCCCGCGGGGTTGTGGGCAAGTTCGTCGAGTTCTACGGCGATGGCGTGGGCCGCATGAGCCTGGCCGACCGCGCCACGATTGCCAACATGGCGCCCGAATACGGCGCGACCATGGGCTTCTTCCCGGTGGATGCCGAAACGCTGCGCTACCTGGCCGGCACCGGCCGCAGCGCCGGGCTGGTGGACCTGGTCGAACGCTACTGCCGGGCGCAGGGCCTTTTCCGCACCGATGGCATGGCCGAACCGCAGTTCACCGACACGCTGACGCTTGACCTGGCGACAATCGAGCCGAGCCTGGCCGGGCCGAAGCGGCCGCAGGACCGCGTGGCCCTGGCCAACGCCAAGCAGTCGTTCGAGGCGGCGCTGACCGCGCCGATTGCCCAACGCGGCTTCGCGCTCAGTCCGGAGTCCACCGGCGCCGCGGCCACCGTCAGCTACGAACACGAAACGATTGATCTGCGCCACGGTTCAGTGGTCATCGCGGCCATCACGAGCTGCACCAACACCTCCAACCCGTCGGTCATGATCGGCGCCGGGCTGGTGGCGAAAAGGGCCGTGGAACGCGGGCTGCGCGTTGCGCCCTACGTCAAGACCAGCCTGGCGCCCGGTTCGCGGGTCGTCACCGATTACCTGGCCGAGGCTGGTCTGACGCCCTACCTGGAGGCGCTGGGCTTCCACACCGTGGGCTACGGTTGCACCACCTGCATCGGCAACAGCGGCCCGGTGCCCGACGCCGTGGCCGATGCGATCAGGGAGGAGAACCTGGTTGCCGTGGCCGTGTTGAGCGGCAACCGCAACTTCGAGGGACGCATCAGCCCCTCGGTGCGCGCCAATTATCTGACCTCGCCGCCGCTGGTGGTGGCCTTTGCCCTGGCCGGACGGATAGACGTGGATCTGACCACAGAGCCGGTCGGTACGGACCGCAACGGCAATCCGGTCTTCCTGCACGAAATCTGGCCGAGCCAGGCAGAGGTGCAGGCGACTGTCGCCAGGGCGCTCAAGCCGGAGATGTACGAAAGACAGTATGGCAACGTCTTTGGCGCGAACGAAACCTGGAACGCGATCAAGATTCCTGAAGGCAAGCTGTACGACTGGGACCCCGCTTCCAGCTACATCCAGGAGCCGACTTTCTTCGAGGCTCTCTCGCCTGAACCGGGAGCGATGGAGAACATTCTGGGTGCGCGCGTGCTGGTCATGGTGGGCGATTCGGTCACCACCGATCACATCTCGCCGGCGGGCAACATCGCGAAGAACAGCCCGGCCGGACGCTATCTCATGTCGTTGGGCGTACAGCCGGCCGCTTTCAACTCCTACGGCGCGCGCCGCGGCAACCATGAGGTGATGATGCGCGGCACCTTTGCCAACATCCGCCTCAAGAACCTGATGCTGAACGGCGTCGAGGGCGGTTACACGCTCTACCTGCCGACCGGCGAACAGATGAGCATCTACGACGCGGCCATGCAGTACAAGGCCGACGGCACGCCGCTGGTTATCCTGGCCGGCAAGGAGTACGGCTCCGGCAGTTCACGCGACTGGGCGGCCAAGGGCGCCATGCTCCTGGGCGTCAGGGCGGTCATCGTGGAGAGCTTCGAGCGCATCCATCGCAGCAACCTGGTGGGCATGGGCGTCCTGCCGCTGCAGTTCCTGCCCGGCGAAAATGTCCAGACCCTGGGACTAAGCGGCCAGGAGACCTTCGACATCAGCGGCGTGGATGACGCCATGCAGCCCGGCCAGACCCTGAACGTGCGCGCCACCCGGCCCGATGGCGCGGTGATCCGGTTCCAGGCGCTGTCGCGCATTGACACGCCGGTCGAGGTGGAATACTACCGTCACGGAGGGATCTTGCAGTTCGTCCTGCGCAAGATGTTGAGAGGATAACGCCAGGATCCGAAGGCATGGCTCATGTCAATTGGAATTCCTGCATCTATGGGGTTACGTTCATGTCGCTAAATCGGGCGGCAGATCGCGAGGTTGCAGCAGCAGGTTGATGCCGGCAATGATCTCGCGCACGCGCGTGGGTGACAAAGCGCCGATGACCTCATCCAATTGGTCGCGATCCACGGTGAAGACCTGCGAGATATTGACCACACTGCGCTTGGACAGATTGCCTTCGTTCGCATCCAACAGCACATTGCCGGGCGCGTTGGCCCGCTTCAGGTTCGACGTCAGTGCGCAAACCACGACGGTCCGAATCTGGCTGCGATTGAACAGATTATTCTGCACGACCACGTGCGGATGCCGATAGCCCGGCTCGGATCCTGAGGGTTCACCCAGTTCAACCCAGTAGATGTCGCCCTGGCTGATTACCATTCGCCCTCCACGGTGCGGCGGTGAGTGCGCCGCGCAGCCTGACGCAGTGTATCTTCGGCCGGGTTCGGTTCATCGGCATACGCCGCATTGATCTTGGCGAGCAGTTCCCTGTTCTGCTGGCGATGGATGTAATCTTCCAACGCAAGGACGAACAGGCGGCTGCGCGAAATGTGCAGTTCCCGCGCCAGGATCTCTGCTTGATCGAAGAGCGCCTTGGGTAATGAAATGGTCGTCTTGACGTTTTGCATGATTGGTTATACCTTTCTTTCTAAATCCGCGGCCAATGTTGATTGACCGGCGGCGTCATGGTACAATTCTATCGTTGGAGTGTATCCGATCTGTGCGCCACAGAATGTGAAGGAAAACGCCGATGCGATTTTTCAATACCGAAGGCCCGGTCAACTGCCAGTATCATTATTGCCTGCCGCCGTTGGACCGCATCGGCCTCGACGAATTGCTGACGCTGATCGAGCGCCAGAAGTACTTTCTGCTCCATGCGCCGCGGCAAACCGGCAAGACCACCTATCTGTTGGCTTTGACCGAGTACCTGAACCAGGGCGGCCGCTACCAGGCGGTCTACGCCAATCTGGAGGATGTTCAGGCCGCGCGTGAAGATGTCGAAGCCGGGATGAAAGCCGCGGTGCAGTTGATTGCCCGTCGTGCAGCTCAATATTTTCCGGATAGCGAGGCCGAGCAACTGGCGCAGGCGGTCTTGCGCCAGCAATCGGGTTATGTGGCACTGGGCGCGTTCCTGACCGCCTGGTGCAAGCGCTCGCCCAAGCCGGTCGTTCTGTTGCTCGATGAGGTGGACTCCTTGATCGGCGATACCCTCATCTCACTCCTGCGCCAATTGCGCAGTGGCTATGACACGCGTCCGGCGCTCTTTCCCCAGAGCGTCATGTTGTGCGGCGTGCGGGACATCCAGGACTATCGCATTCACTCAAGCATCGAGAAAGCGATCATCACCGGCGGCAGCGCGTTCAACATCAAGGCCAAATCGCTGCGCCTGGGAGATTTCAACCAGGAAGAAATCTTCCTTCTGCTCGGCCAGCATGAGCAGGAAACCGGTCAACCCTTCACACCAGAAGCCCTTGCACTGATCTGGCAATTCACCAACGGCCAGCCCTGGCTGGTCAACGCGCTCGCCTACGAAGCCTGCTTCGAGATGAAGGCCGGTCGCATTCGAACGCAGCCGATCACCGCTGAGTTGATCCAGGAAGCGAAAGAGCGCCTCATCTTGCGCCGGGTCACGCACCTTCATCAGCTCTCGGACAAACTCAAGGAACCGCGCGTGCAGCGCGTGATCGAGCCGATGCTGCGCGGGGATGAGTTGACGCCTGACATCAGCGAGGACGATGTCCAGTACACCCTGGACCTGGGGCTGGTGCGGCGCGGGCCGAACGGACTCGAGGTGGCTAATCGGATCTACGCGGAAGTCATTCCGCGTGAACTGACCGTCGTGCAGCAGATCAAGCTGGAGACGATCGAGCGACCGGCCTGGTACATCGAGGCGGATGGTCAACTGAACATGCCGAAGCTCCTCGCAGCCTTCCAACAGTTCTTCCGAGAAAACTCAGAGTTCTGGCTGGAGCGGTATGAGTACCGCGAGGCGGGGCCGCATTTGCTGTTGCAGGCGTTCTTGCAGCGCATCGTCAACGGCGGCGGTCGCGTGGATCGTGAATACGGCCTGGGGCGCCGGCGCACCGATTTGCTCGTCATCTGGCCGCATGCGGGCGGCGTTCAGCGCGTGGTGATCGAGATCAAACTGCTGCGCAAAGCGCCTGACGCCATTCTGCGCGAAAGCCTGGCGCAGACGGCAGATTATGCGGACAAAGTCGGCGCCACCGACGCCCATCTCCTCCTGTTCGACATTCGCCCCAACCGGCCATGGGACGAGAGAATCTTTCACCGCCAAGAGTCACACCAGGGCCGCACAATCACCGTTTGGGGGATGTGAGGGGGCGCATGGGCCAGGGTGAGGCGACTTCACCCATAGCGCCCGGTCACGTAATCCTCGGTGCGCTGATCTTGCGGTCGTGAGAAGATGACCGGCGTGGCGTCAATCTCGATGATGGTGCCGGATTTGCGATCTTCGGTCAGCATCATCATCGCGGTCAGATCCGACACGCGGGCCGCCTGCTGCATGTTGTGGGTCACGATCACGATGGCGTAGTCCTGCGCCAGCTCCCGCATCAGGTCTTCGACCTTCAACGTCGCAATCGGATCCAGCGCAGAGCACGGTTCATCCATCAGGATCACTTCGGGCTTGACCGCAATCCCGCGCGCGATGCAGAGCCGCTGCTGTTGGCCGAGCGAAAGCCCCAACGCATCCCCGCGCAGGTTATCCTTGACCTCATCCCACAGATGGGCGCTGCGCAGACTGGCCTCGACGATGTCCGCCAGCTCGCCTCCCCGCGCCATGCCCAGCACGGTTGGCCCAAACGCCACGTTGGCAAAGATGGACTGCGGGAAAGGGTTGGGCCGCTGAAAGATCATGCCGACCCGGCGCCGCAGCGCAACCACATCCGCGCCCGGCGCGTAGATGTCCACATCATCCAGCAGCACCTTGCCCACCACCCGCGTGCCCGCAATGGTATCGTTCATGCGGTTGAGGCAGCGCAGAAACGTGGATTTGCCGCAGCCCGACGGCCCAATCAGCGCCGTGATCTTCCGATCGGGTACGTTGATGGCCACATCGGTCAGGGCGCGCTTGGCCCCGTAATAGAAGCCCAGTTGGTCAACGGTGATTTTGTTCATCAGGATCGCTCATCCAAACCTGCCGGTGATGTAGTCTTCGGTGCGTTGATCGGTCGGCGCCACGAACATCTCCTTGCCGCGGCGGTATTCGATCAGTTCACCCATGAGCAAGAAAGCGCTGTAATCCGCGACGCGCGCGGCCTGCTGGACGCTGTGTGGCACGATGACGATCGTGTACTGGCGTTTCAACTGGTACAGCGAATCCTCGACCTTGGCGGTCGAGATGGGGTCCAGCCCAGAGGTTGGCTCGTCCAGCAGCAGCACTTCCGGCTCCAGCGCCAGGCTGCGCGCAATGCACAGCCGCTGCTGTTGGCCGCCTGACAAAGCGCTGGCCGGCGCATCCAGGCGATCCTTGACCTCATCCCACAGCGCGGCCTGCGTCAGGCTGCGCACGACGATCTCCTCCAGCCGCGACCGATCGCGCTCGCCCGCCAGCTTCGGCCCGTAAACGATGTTTTCGCGGATGGTCCCCGGCAGCGGCAGCGGCAGGGCGAAGACCATGCCGACGCGGCGGCGCAGGGCCGACACATCAACGCCGGGCGCGTAGATGTCCTGCCCGTCAATCAGCACCTTGCCCGTCAGCTTCGTGTTGTCCACCAGGTCGTTCAGGCGGTTGATGAGCCGCAGCAGGGTGCTCTTGCCGCTGCCGGCCGGCCCAAAGAGCGCGGTGACCGCGTGTTCGGGGATTTCCAGGGTGATATCGCGCAAGACCGCTTGGTCGGCATACGCGTAGGTGATGTGATCCAGGTAGATTTTAGGCGGTGTTGTCGTTCGAGCAAGCATGGATTGACCGTGTTTTACCATTGTCTCTGCCGCCGGAAGCGGCTGCGGATCAGGGTGGCGACCAGGTTGAGCGAGAGAACCAGGACCAACAGCACCAGCGCAGTGCCGTACTGGATCTCGGCCGGCATACCGGGCACCTGGGTGACGATGACGTAGAGATGATAGGGCAGCGCCATCGTTTGATCGAACGGCGAGCCTGGCAGCTGCGGCAGGTAGAAGGCGGCCACGGTGAAGAGGATCGGCGCGGTTTCGCCGGCCGCGCGCAGCAGGCCAAGGATCACGCCGGTGATGATGCCGGGCAGCGCCTGCGGCAGCACGACCGTGCGCGTGGCCTGCCAGCGCGTGCCGCCCAGGCTGGCGCTGACCGTGCGGAATTCGACCGGCACCGCGCGCAGCGCCTCTTCGGACGTGCTGATGATGACCGGCAGCGTCATGATCGCCAGGGTCAGCGAGCCGGCCAGGATCGAAGTGCCGAACTGCAAGAAGAGCACGAACAGCCCCAGCCCGAACAGCCCATACACGACCGACGGAATGCCGGCCAGGTTGATCACCGCCAGGCGGATCGCGCGCGTCAGCCAGGTGTCGCGGGCATACTCGGCCAGATAGATCGCGCCGGCCACGCCGACAGGAATGGCGGCCAGCGCCGTGCCCAGGGTCAGCAGCAGGGTGCCAACGATCGCCGGGAAGATGCCGCCAGCCTTCATGCCATCCCTGGGCATGGCGGTTAGAAACTCCCAGTTGATGGCGCTGATGCCGCGCACCAGGATAGCGACGATGACCAACAGGATCGGCAACACGACCAGCAGCGCGGCCACGGCGAGCAGTGCGAAGCCGGCGCGTTCAACCCGCTGGCGACGAATGGGGTTTGTCATCATCGCAGCCCTCCCCGCCGGCGCTTCTGGAACATGGTCGAGGCGGCTGCCAGGTTGATCGCAAAGGTCAGTAGAAACAGGATGATGCCGATGCCGAAGAGGATGTGATAGTGCGTGCTGCCCTGGGCTACCTCGCCCATCTCCGCGGCGATGGTCGCGGTCATCGTGCGCACGGGGCGAAAGAGCGAGTCGAGCGAGAGCGGCAGCCGCGCCGCGTTGCCGGTGACCATCATCACCGCCATCGTTTCGCCGATGGCCCGGCCCATCCCCAGCATCGCCGCGGTCAAGATGCCGGAGCGGGCGGCCGGCACCACCACGCGCCAGATCGTCTGCCAACGAGTCGCACCCATCGCGAGCGCTGCGTCGCGATAGCTCTTAGGCACCGCGTCCAGCGCGTCTTCAGCCACGCTGATCATGGTGGGCAGCGCCATGTAGGCCAAAATCAGTGCGCCGGTAAAAGCGGTCAGCCCGGTCGGCGCGCCAAGCACCTGACGGACGAGCGGCGCCAGCACGATGATGCCGAAAAAGCCCAGCACCACCGACGGGATGCCCGCCAACACCTCGATCATCGGCTTGAGCAGATCGCGCGCCCAGCCCGGCGCCACCTCGCGCACGAAGACCGCCGTCGCCAGTCCCAATGGCAGCGCGATGGCAATCGCCGTCACCGTCACCACGACTGAGCCGAGAATCAGCGGCAGCGTACCAAACAGGTCGAAAGTGGGATACCAGCGGGCGCCGAAGAGGTTGGCCGCATCCACCGTGAAAAACGCCGGCAACCCTTCGCGCAGCAGAAAGAGAAAGATCAGCAGGACAAAGGCAACGGTCGAAAAGCCTAAGACGCGAATCAGCGTTTCGACAGCAAATTCACCCCAACGAGCGTACAAGGACCTGAACATGAACACCTACCTCAGCGGAACGAACCCCAACTCCACGACCAACGCCTGACCGTCGCGCAGGATCCAATCCAGGTAATCCTTCACCTGGCCCGTGGGTTGACCGGCCGTAATCATGAAGAGGGGACGCGAGACGGGATAGGAGCCGTCATTGACAGTAGCAACGGACGGCTTGACGTAAGGTCCGTCGGGGTCCTGGGCCACGGCGATCACCTTTTGGTCAGAGGTCACATATCCCAGGCCATCGTAGCCGATGGCGTTCGGATTCTGCCGCACTTCGGCGCTGATTCCTTCGGAGGACGGCATCAGGAGCGTATCCGGCGAGAAGAGGATGTCGCTCTTCTGGCCCAGCCGCAGTACGTTTTCCAGGAAGTAAACGTAAGTGCCGGAGTTCGATTCGCGTGACAGCAGCACGATGGGCCGATCCTCGCCGCCCACCTGCCGCCAGTTGGTGATCTTGCCCTGATAGATGTCGGAGATCTGCGCCAGGGTCAGCCCGTTGACGGGGTTGGAGGGATTGACTACGACCGCAATCGCATCCCGCGCCACGGCGAATTCGATTGGCGTGATGCCGTTCTTCCGGGCCGCGTCGAACTCCTCCTGCTTCATGGCTCGCGACGCGTTGGCAATGTCGGTCGTGCCATTGATCAACGCCGCGATCCCGGTGCCCGACCCGCCCCCGGTCACAGAAATCCGCACGCCGGGGTGCGCGGGCATGTAACGCTCGGCCCAGGCCAGCGCCAGGTTGACCAACGTGTCGGAGCCGGTATTTTGGATCACGCTGGCGACCGTGGTCGTCGTTTCGCCCGCCGCCGCGGGGCGCGACGCACATCCGGGCAGCAGCGCGAGTAGGCCTAGCCCGAGCAGAGCCAGCCCAACCCAAGTTCCTTTTCTGGACATCCAACCTCCGGTGAAAGGGTAAAAAGTCGCCATGACGAGGTCTGTCTTCGGCATATCTCTATTATAACCGCTCTGACCGTTCGCGCTAGTACGGCCTCAACGGTTGCATGGCTGCCAGGTGTTTTGGGCACATGAAACCTGGTTCTCCCGCACTGCGCGTGGTTATCGCCAGATTTGACATATTCCCATATCGAAATATGATGTCGGCATGGCACGCTTAGCAACAACTTCAGACGCCTTCAACGCGGTGGCGGAACCACAACGCCGCCACATCCTCGACCTGCTCGCGCAAGGCGAGCGATCGGTGAATGAGATCGCCGCCTTGCTCGAGCTCAAGCAGCCGCAAGTTTCCAAGCACCTGCGGGTCTTACGCGAGGTCGAACTGGTCAGCGTGCGTGAGTTGGGACAGCAGCGGCTGTATCGGCTGCAAGGCGAAGGTCTGAAGCCCGTCCACGATTGGGTTAAGCCATTCGAGCACTTATGGCGCGAGCGTTTTGATCGCCTGGCCGACTATCTCAAAGAATGGCAGACACAAGGAGACCGTATGCAGAAAATCACCCCATTCCTGTGGTTCGACGACAATGCCGAAGAGGCGGCGAACTTCTATGTCTCAGTCTTCAAAAATTCGAAGATCCTAAGCGTTACTCGACAGCAGAAAGACGGGCCACATCCAGAGGGAGCGACTTTTACTGTGTCGTTCCAGCTCGATGGGCAAGAATTTGCCGCACTTAACGGCGGCCCGCACTTCATCTTCACGGAGGCCATCTCGCTTTTCGTGAACTGTGAGACGCAGGAAGAAGTGGACGAGCTGTGGGAAAAGCTGACGGAAGGCGGAGAAGAATCAAGGTGCGGCTGGTTAAGAGATAAATATGGACTGTCGTGGCAAATCATTCCCACCATTTTGGGCGAGTTGCTGCAAGACAAAGACCCTACGAAGTCAGGAAGGGTCATGCAGGCCATGCTGCAAATGAGCAAAATTGACATCAAAGCGTTGCAACAAGCCTATGACGCGGCCTAAGCAAGCGCACAACCATCGAATTGCACTTGCTCGGCTGGCAAATCAAGGCATCTCCCACCCCACGTTTGCCGAGGCTGGCGATGTCGTAGCCTGGTTGGGTGCACTGCAGGCGCAGGATTATGGCGGGACACTGTGGGCGATTGGGCTGCGCATGGCTGGCGCGACCGAGCAAGGCATCGAACAGACGATAGCCGAGCGAACCATCGTGCGCACCTGGCCGATGCGCGGCACGCTGCATTTTGTCGCCGCAAACGATGTGCGTTGGATGCTTGCGCTGCTCGCCCCGCGGGTGATTGCCGGGAGTGTCGGCCGCTCTCGCCAGCTTGAATTGGACGAAGCGACCTTTGCGCGCAGCAAAGAGGTGTTTGCCAAAGCCCTTCAGGGCGGCAAGCAGCTCACCCGCGACGAAATGCTTCAAGCGCTGGAGCAAGCCACTATCTCCACGACCGGCCAGCGTGGCTACCATCTCCTCGCGCGGTCGGCGCAGGATGGGCTGATCTGCTTTGGATCGAGACGTGGAAAACAGCATACGTTTGCGCTACTCGACGATTGGGTTCCACAGACCAAGCCCCTGGCGCGCGACGAGGCGTTGGCTGAGCTGACCAGGCGTTATTTCAGCGGACATGGGCCGGCCACGGTGCAAGATTTGATGCGGTGGGCAGGGCTTACGGCGGCAGAGGCGAAAATAGGCTTGGAGGCAGCCGGGAAGGATCTGATCCACGAAACCATCGCGGAACGCGTTTATTGGCTGGCGCGCGACCTGCCAGACTTGATTAATGGAATCAAAACTACTTATTTGCTGCCTGGCTTTGACGAATATGTGCTTGGCTATGGTGATCGCAGCGCCGTGCTCGATCCGGCCAACGCCCAAAGCATCTGCCCCGGCAGCAACGGCATGTTCATCCCAACCCTGGTGATAGATGGCGAGGTTACAGGGACATGGAAACGCACCTTCAAGAAGAACGCCGTCGTCATCGAAGTAGCGCCCTTCCGACCTTTGACCCCAGCGGAGAATCATGCGATAGACGCCGAGGCCGAGCGGTATGGTGAGTTTCTCGATCTGCCAGTCGTGTTGCCTCACACAAGCAGTCCCTAACCGGGCTAGACAGAACCATTTGACAAAATAGAACAAATATTCTATAATCCGTAACACTTTGTAATCTGCGATACTTAATGACGTGCAGGAGAACCATGTCCACTCACATTCAGACCGATCATGGTGCCATTGAAAGGTGAAAGGGATGAACCTCTCAGATAGTCAGCGTTCGTTCTTGGAGAGCAATCAGTCGGCGGCGATGATAACCATAGGTGATGACGGCGCACCTCGGGCAGTACGTGTCGGCGTTGCGCTGGTTGACGGAAAGCTGTGGAGCAGCGGAACGCAGGATCGTGTACGCACTGCGAGGTTGCGTCGTGACCCTCGCTGCACGCTGTTCGTGTTCGATGCCCGTTGGGGGTGGTTGACTCTGGACACGACTGTGCGTATTCTTGAAGGGGCGGATGCACCCAAGATGAATCTGCGTCTCTTCCAGCAAATGCAGAATCGCCCGACTGGGAATCTTAATTGGTTCGGAAGGGAGCTGAGCCTCGAGGAGTTTCTGCATGTGATGGTTGAGGAAAATCGGCTGATTTACGAGTTCGAAGTCATTCGCGGCTACGGATTGATGTAGTTCAGGAGCAGACACGATGACAAACCGTGCCGCTGGGACTCTCGAGGTTGTCATGCAACCACTTGAAAGGAGTAACTTATGAGCAGCGTACGCGTACTGGTTGGGACGCGCAAGGGCGCGTTCATTCTGACGTCGGACGAACGGCGCAAAGAATGGGACGTCGCCGGGCCTCACTTTGCGGGCTGGGAAATTTACCACATTCAGGGGTCACCCGCTGACCCGAATCGGCTGTATGCGTCGCAATCCACCGGTTGGTTCGGGCAACTAATCCAGCGATCCGATGATGGCGGCGCGACCTGGGAGCCGGTGGGCAATGAGTTCGTCTACCAGGGCGTTCCCGGTACGCACCAGTGGTACGACGGCACCCCGCATCCGTGGGAGTTCAAGCGCGTCTGGCGCCTGGAACCATCGCTGACGGATCCGGACACGGTCTACGCGGGAGTGGAAGACGCGGCCATGTTCAAGTCAAGCGACGGCGGGAAGACGTGGCAGGAGCTGGCCGGGCTGCGCAGCGTCAAGGGGAACCTGTGGGCGCCCGGTGCGGGCGGGATGTGTCTGCACACGATTGTGCTGGACCCAAGCGATCCGCAGCGCATGTTCATCGCGATCTCGGCGGCGGGCGCGTTCCGCACCGACGATGGCGGCGAGACCTGGCGGCCGATCAACCGCGGCCTGGTGTCCAACTACGAAATGCCCGACCCTCATGCTGAGGTGGGGCATTGCGTTCACAGTATCGCCATGCATCCGGCGCGTCCGGGTGTGCTGTTCATGCAGAAGCATTGGGATGTGATGCGCAGCGATGACGCCGGCGAGATGTGGCGCGAGGTCAGCGGCAATCTGCCGAGCGACTTTGGCTTTCCAATCGCCATGCATGCGCATGAGCCGGAGACCGTCTATGTCGTGCCGATCAAAAGCGACTCGGAGCATTACCCGCCCGATGGCAAGCTGCGCGTCTACCGCAGCCGCACGGGCGGGAACGAGTGGGAGGCGCTGACCAACGGGCTGCCGCAGAGCAACTGCTACGTCAACGTGCTGCGCAGCGCGCTGGCCGTTGATACACTCGACGCGTGCGGCGTCTACTTTGGCACGACCGGCGGGCAGGTGTACGCATCGGCCGATGCTGGCGACAACTGGGCGCCCATCGTGCGTGATCTTCCGGCTGTCCTGTCTGTCGCGGTCCAAACCCTGCCATGATACGCATCGTGCTCCCCTTCCATCTGCGCAGGCTGGCGAACATCAACAAAGAGGTGGAGCTTCAGGTCGCCGGGCCGGTGACGCAGCGTTCGGTCCTGGACGCGTTGGAGGCGCAGTACCCGATGCTGCGCGGGACCCTCCGCGATCACGTCAGCCAGCGGCGACGAGCGCTGGTCCGCTTCTTCGCCTGCGGCCAGGATGTGTCGCATGAGGCGCCGGATGCCCCGCTGCCCGCGGCAATCGCGACGGGCGCCGAGCCTTTTCTGATCATCGGGGCGATTGCGGGCGGCTGATGGAGTCAGGTGAAAAGCCGGCAGGCACAAGAGGACTTGCTGCACGCGATGGGAGAAGATGGGTG